>JBILKX010000054.1:0-10953 GCA_044376435.1 Alphaproteobacteria bacterium
TCTTGGTCAAAACTAAAACAAAACCTGACCAAACCATCAAATCCCTCATGCGCAGAAACGTCATGTCCTTCAAACATCTCCTCGCTTCTGTCAAGAAAATATTTCATGCGTAGGCCCTGGGTATAGAATGAAGAAGTATTTACAAAGTATAAAAATCACTCTATCATGCACAATAGAATCGCAATTGCTAACTTAAAAGGAATGCGCATGAGAATTGCTGTTGTAAAAGAAACGAAAGCTTTTGAAAATCGCGTCGCAGCAACACCAGAAACTGTAAAAAAGTACATAAATCTGGGGGGCGCTGTAACGGTTCAGCAGGGAGCTGGATTAGCCGCAGGCATTGAAGATAATGCTTATACAGAGGCGGGCGCAACGATTGCCTCGACACGGTTAGAGACCATCAAAGATGCCGATATCGTCCTAGCTGTGCAGTTAGGTACAGGGGATCAAACTGATTCAGGCGAGGCCGACATCGCTGGGCTAAAACCAGGGGCGTGGCTTATCGGCTTGATGGCTCCCTATGCCAGAGCCCAGGCGTTGAAAACTTATGCGCAAGCAGGGATAACTACCGTATCTTTAGAACTTGTGCCTCGGATCACACGCGCACAGTCAATGGACGTCTTATCCTCACAAAGCAACTTAGCTGGGTATCGTGCCGTTATTGAGGCAAGCTCTGAATTTGGGCGCGCTTTTCCTATGATGATGACAGCGGCAGGGACAGTAGCCCCTGCCAAGGTGCTCGTGTTGGGGGCAGGTGTGGCGGGTCTTCAAGCGATTGCGACCGCCAAGCGGTTAGGGGCGATTGTATCGGCATTTGATGTGCGTGCTGCAGCAAAAGAGCAAGTAGAAAGCTTGGGGGCGACGTTTGTCCAGGTCGAGTCTGCTGAAAATGCTGAGACAGCGGGTGGCTATGCCAAAGAGATGTCTGAAGAATATAAGAAGCGACAAGCAGAAAAAATTCATGAGACTGTCAAGAAAAACGACATCGTTATTAGTACAGCCTTAATTCCTGGAAAACCAGCGCCAGTATTGATTACGCCAGAGATGGTGGCAGATATGAAGTACGGTTCTGTGATTGTTGATCTCGCTGTTGAGGCGGGAGGGAACTGCCCATTAAGCGAGATGGGTAAGGTCGTAGAAAAGCATGGTGTGAAAATTATAGGTCATGCCAATTTCCCAAGTCGTATTGCCATCGATGCGAGCGCCCTGTTTTCGCGTAATATGTTAAATTATCTTGGTTTAATTCTAGATAAGACAGAAAAAGTCATTAAAGTTGATTGGAATGATGAGATTATTAAAGCAACGGTTTTAACCCATAATAGTAAAATCGTTCATCCCAATTTCGGAGGAGAACAAGTATGATCACAGAAACAGTAAATGCCGCTGCACAAGTCGTGACACACCCACTCGCGCACACCATGCCGAGTGCCTTTATCATCAGTTTAACCGTCTTTGTTTTAGCTGTGTTTGTGGGTTATTATGTTGTATGGAAAGTAACCCCAGCGTTGCACTCTCCGTTAATGGCGGTGACAAATGCAATCTCAAGCGTCATCATTGTCGGGGCGATTCTTGCTGGTGGAGCGACACTGTCAGCGACCTCAAGTATTTTGGGGTTTGTGGCTGTGTTACTTGCCTCAGTTAATATCTTTGGTGGTTTTATTGTAACGCGCCGGATGTTGCAAATGTTCAATAACAATAAAAAGAAGTAAGAGGAGTTAATATGAGCATTAACGCAACGGCATTTGCCTATTTGGTGGCATCATTTTGTTTTATTATGTCTTTAAAAGGATTGTCTTCTGCCCAAACCTCCCAGTCAGGTAATCGCTACGGCATGATAGGTATGCTGATCGCTGTCGTGACTACTTTTTTATCACCGCAAATGCTCGATTATCAGCTTGTCGCCGGGGCCATTATTTTGGGGGCTGCGATTGGTGCTGTCGTCGCTCTAAAAATTGAGATGACGGCTTTGCCACAATTAGTCGCCGCCTTTCACAGTCTCGTCGGATTAGCAGCGGTCTGTGTGGCTGGAGCTGCGTTCTTAGATCCTGAAGTCTTTGGAATCCTGGACGAAAGCGGCCACATATTCACAGGCAACCTTATCGAGATGGCTATTGGAGCGGCGGTTGGCGCTATTACCTTTACTGGATCTGTCGTCGCGTTTGGTAAGTTACAGGGTCTTGTGAGTGGTAAACCACTTGTATTTCCAATGCAGCATGTGTTGAATGCGGCTTTAGGTTTAGCAATTTTCGCTGGCACGGCTGGATTTGTCATGAGCCCTACGACGGAGATCTTTGTTGCGATTGTTGTTATCTCCATGGTTCTTGGCTTTTTGCTCATCCTCCCAATTGGAGGCGCGGATATGCCGGTGGTTGTGTCGATGCTGAACTCCTATTCAGGATGGGCGGCTGCAGGCATTGGATTTACGTTGAATAATCATTTGTTGATCATCACCGGTGCACTTGTCGGAGCCTCAGGCGCGATTCTAAGTTACATCATGTGTAAGGGGATGAACCGCTCGATTATGAGTGTGATCCTTGGAGGATTCGGCACCGATCCAGCCGTAGCCGCTGCACAAGGCAGTGGATCAGATAAGCCTGTTAAGGTTGGCAGCGCTGAAGATGCTGCGTTTATCATGTCACAAGCTCAGTCAGTGATTATCGTCCCGGGTTACGGTATGGCCGTCGCTCAGGCACAGCACGCTTTGCGAGAAATGTGTGATATGCTTAAGCATAAGGGGATTCAAGTGCGATATGCGATTCACCCTGTGGCGGGCCGTATGCCAGGGCATATGAATGTGTTGTTAGCGGAAGCCAGTGTGCCTTATGACGAGGTCTTGGAGCTTGAGGAAATCAACCGTGATTTCAGTAATACGGATGTGGCGTTCGTGATCGGGGCCAATGACGTGACAAACCCAGCCGCTAAAACCGATCCAAGCAGTCCCATTTATGGTATGCCGATTTTGGATGTTGAGAAAGCGCGCACCGTGTTATTCGTGAAGCGCTCCATGGCGACTGGATATGCCGGGGTTGAGAACGTCTTGTTCAGCCGCGATAATACCATGATGCTCTTTGGCGATGCTAAGAAAATGTGCGAAACTGTCATTAAAGAGCTTGAGGCCTTAAAATAAATACCCTGTGCTGAAGGATCGAAAAAACGAATCGTAAACTTGTTAACAGAGGTGGATATGGCGAGATTACAGTACATCATCCTAGGAATGGTTTTTAGTCTTGCCACACAAGCTGGGGAAATAATAGAACATCAGGGTCCCTCGGGGCGCTCTCAAGACAATATGGCAAATTGGGAATTGTTTGTGCTGTCCTTAGATGTTCCACAGACTCCGTTGGATGAGTATGGACTCAAAGATATGAATAGCGATGAGCTTTTATCGCTTATTGCCTTAGCCTCAAGTCAGGATCCTGATGATTCTTTTACCCCTGATAGGGTCGTTTTGAATGCGGAATGGGTGGAGTATCTTCCAAAGTTGATGGAGGCTATAGAAACCTCGGCAACGACGTCTGCACCGCAAGATAAAAAAGCCATGATCAACCAAGCGATTCAAGGGTTAAGTAAATTACTGCAAAAGCAGCAATATGCTCAGTGGTGGCAGCCGCTGAAAGAAGTGCCGACCTCTGACATGTCGAAACTGATGTGGGGTAAAGTCGACAAACTCACTCAAGACTTTAATCATGCTAGCCTCTCTGCAGACTCTCCCGTGATTCCTCCAAGAAAACCCAAGGATCGCAAATCTAGCCTTTAATTTTATGAGAGAGTGTTTTATCTTCACAGATATCAGAAAAAGTGATGCCCTATCGGCGCCCTTTTTCTTTGACAAATTGTGTAGTATGCTTATGAAACTGAAAATATTGGCTTGAAAGAGAGAATAGATGAATATTGTGTTGTCTCAGTTGCTCAGAAATCTGGTGCAGCTTTTAGTTCTGAGTGTTTTTGTAAATGTGGAAGTGAGCGCGGCTACCTCTGGGGTTCAGCATGCTTTTGAGCTTGGCAATAGTGATTCGAGGCAACGTGCCGGGGAGGGAGAGGAATCCACAGATATCTTCGCAAAAACACCTGAAACAACTCGCGTGCAATCTCAGTCGCATAGGAAGCATCTTTGGAAAATAGTGTCAGCTATAGCTGGTATAGGTGTTGTGGTATGGGGTGGGACAAAACTGCTTGCTCGACCTACGAGCAGTCATCCAAATCCTGAGGGTGCAACAAAATCGGTAGAAGCGCCTATAATTGCGGTTAATGTCTCCAACACCACGACCTCACTAACATCAAGTTTCAATGATGCTCAGGTCCGAGAAGTGCTTAGCAACGCCGCTGGTTTGACAAATTCAGAGGTTACGGAGTGTCTAAGCGGTTTGGCAAGTCAGTCTTCATGTGCGGAGGGCCAATACTTAGGGATATATGCTCAAACCGTGAGCAAACTGACTAAAAAGTATCCAAACGCCTTTGTGCCTATAACTATGGACACTGTTGACGAGTGCTTTGAAGATGCTGAAAAAGTGTTAGGGGTTTTAGATGTATACAATGAATTTGCCAAAACTGCTAAAAATTTTGATTTTTACACTCTCGTTACGCCTCTCCATCAGCTCTCATCTGTATGGAAAAGACTGATTTGGACGAAAAATCGGCAATGGCTTATACAACTTCTAAGCCTTGACCAGAATAGTTTCATGGTACAATTCGGAGAGTTATTTGATTATATTTATATAGCGAGTCAATTGCCAAAAAAATCCTCAGGTGAATCCGAAAAAACAGCGTATCTTCAAGAGACCGAGGGGTTGTTAAATAGGGCTACCTCTGAATTTATAACAACTATAAAATCTTTGAACGGTCAAGAGAGCGAAAATTGTGATCAATGTCAAAAAAACGTCAAAGTTTATGTAGAGTTCAGAAATCGCCTATCCGCAGCTTTAGAAAGGCAATGGTGTGGGTTGTTTTCTGATGGAATTATCACGATATTTACAAATAATGTATTTGATAGGGCACTACGGAGGGACGAAGCATTTAAAACCAACATTACCGATGAGTGTATAGAAAATTTTTCAAGATGGATGTTATTAACTCTCCAGGAGAAAAAAAGCACAGCATTGAGTGGTAAAGATTCCCAGAATCCTCCTAAACTGCAAGAGGCATATGAAGCTTTAAGTAAGATGGTAACCGCGTCCTAGGGGACATTGAAGCGGAGTGGGACTTTTCCTCAATACGGAATATAGCAGGTAATCGTTGTCCCGCTCCCAGGCTCGGACTCCACGGTCACACGGCCACGATGGCGATCGATAATGCTTTTGACCAGAGCTAAGCCTAATCCTGGTCCGCCGATAGTTGTGGATTTAGCGCTACGCTCAAATTTTTTGAAAATGCGCTCATGGTCTTGGGAAGCGATGCCCATGCCATTGTCGCTGACACTGAGGGCAACTTCTGTCTCCAGTCGACGTGCAGATACCGTGATTTTGCCACCAGAGGGCGTATGCTGCAGCGCGTTGATAATAAGATTATAAAGCACTTGGCGAATGCGTCGTTCATCCATGTAGCATTTGCCAATATCCGCGGGGCAATCAATCACAAGCGCAATACCGCTGTCGTAGGCACGTTTGTTCATTAACGCGTCAAGATCCTGCAGAACATTGGGAATATCAACCTCATCAATTTCGAGCGTAAACTGCTCTGACTCAATGGTCGTGATATCTAAAATATTGTTGATCAACTTGAGGAGCTGCTGGGAAGATTGGTGAACACCCTCTAAGTATTCTGCTTGTTTTGGCGTCAGTGTGCCAAAGTATTCCTGCTGCAAAATTTCTGTAAATCCTAGGATGGTATTAAGCGGTGTGCGTAGCTCGTAGGAGACATGCATAATAAATTGCGATTTTAGCTCATCGGCGGCAATAAGGGCATGGTTACGCTCCCGCAGTGCTTGCTCTACCTTGTATTGATCTGTGGCATCAATAAATCCTAAAAGGTGGGCCCCATCCGGTAAGGGGACGTACTTGAAGTCAATCACTTGCCCTTCTCGACAATGAATGCGTCCCCAGCTGGGGTGGCGTTCTATAAACGTGCTGGTGAAAAGGTGGCGGTAATGCTCACACTCCTGAGCGCTGACAAACTTATCAGCCATGCTATTGATTAAGTCATTAAGGTGATTTGTCGGATCGCTAGACTGCTCGGGTAGTCCCCAAATTTTTATGAAAGCTGGGTTCATGATTTTTAAGCGATGATCGCTGCCAAAGATAACAATACCTTCGTAGAGATTGTTAAAGGCTTCACGTTTTACGGCTACTAGAGTGTTGTGCTGGCGTTCAAGGGAGAGCTTGTCACTGATGTCCTCAAACATATACATTAAGCCACCAAGGGGATACGGCGCTGTTACCATGCGCCAGGTAAGGCCATCGGGTCGGTGCAAAAGCTCTTCTTCCGGTTCGGACAGAATCGAGGTAAATTGGCTTAAGCATTGGCGTTTGTAAGCGGCAAAATCAGCGTGTTCAGGGAGCTGTCGACGGGAGCGCAAATCTTCTAAGATTTCTCCTAGCGTTGGGTGCGTGCGGAGCCAAGCCTCATCACATTGCCACATGCGCACGTAGGCACGATTAAAAAATTTGAGGCGTGTGCTGCGATCAAATACCGCGACAGCAGTGGATAGATTTTCCACTAAGCTGTTTTGGCTGGCAATGTGTTCTTGGAGGGTGTGAGCAAGTGCATCTTGTTCGGATTTATCAAGCGCAAAGCCAATGCGCACTTGATTATGGAGGCGTTCAGTGATTTCGAGGTAATGCCGTTGGCCATGAATAATGGTATAGAAGCTAGCCGTATGAGAGGGAGTTGTCGTGGTGATATTGTAGGCGCGCGGACTCGGCTGTGTGAGCTCGAGCTGTTGCGCAAGCGCGGTGGACTTAGGTGATTCTACCATCTGTGCGTAAGCTTGATTACAATCAATGAGATTGAGATTTGCGTCGCGACACCATAAGGGCACACTGACCCCATCGACCATAGCTTGTAAGTAGTTAATGGTGTGCTGCTGTTCACCCATTAAAGCCGTATTGAGGCGCAGCTGTTCATGCAGGATCTTGCGCTGTCTTCGTAGCCCATAGACCCATAGGCCACTTAAGGCGGCCATAAGCGTGAGAAGTATAACCAATATAGGTATGGGATTTAATGGCACTAAAGCAGTAGGTAAGTCAGACATTTTTCTTTTCAGCATACTTAAATAGCCGAAAAAATTCAAGTATAAGGCGAAGCGCTATTCCATAAGGCATGAGGATTTCAGACTTGGTAGGAAATGCTTTGTAAGGTTTTCCTAACCTTACAGAAACAATATTCCTGAGCTGAGTAAATCGCAGGAGAATTTTTTATCAACTTTTTTCAAGGATATAAATCAAACTTATTGTGGTGCGTGGTCTACCGCAGCTCATTGAGAAGTTCTGTGTAAAGCTGTAAAGTCTTATGGACCATTATCTCATTGCTAAAATTTTTAATAATACGCTCGCGGGCGTGCTGAGCGATCGTGTGTCGCTCCTGAGGCTGTAGAGTCAGGGCTTGCCTCAGATGCTCGGCAAAAAGATTTGTATCGAGCTTCTGCTCGCGAGGCGGCACAACCCAACCAGTTGTCCCATTTAAAACGATCTCAGGAATGGCACCGGCACCACTGGCAACGACTGGTCGCCCCATTGCCTGAGCTTCTGCGACTGTGCGTCCAAAGCCTTCTGGCCAAACACTCGGATGCACAACAACATCGGCAAGCATGTAGGCACTGGGCATATCTTTGCAAGTGCCGACAAGCCGCACCCGTTCTGTAAGCTTAGCGGCAGCGATTGCCTCGGCAATATTTTTTTCAGCCGGACCATCGCCAACGAAGACACAAAACCAATCGAGATTCTCTAGCCTTTTGAGAACATCTAGAAGCTCGATATGGCCCTTGCGGAATGATAAACGTCCTGGCAACATAATGACGGGTAAGCCATCAGGAATTTGCCATTGTGATGAAAATTGCGCAATGCGGTTGGCGCGATTATGATCAGGGTTGAAGGAGTTGATATCAATGCCGCGCTCAATACGGACAAGGCGCTCCGCAGCTTCGGGGTAGCGGCTTAAGATATGCTCTTCGATGTACTGCGAAATGGCAATGACTCGCTTGCCTTTGGTCATAACACGATTGTACGCAAGCTTTAGCCAAGAGTGACCGCTGTACGCAGCGTGATAAGTGGTGACAAACGGTACCTTCGTGCGCTGACTCGCCCATAACGCCGACCAGGCTGGCGCGCGACTGCGAGCGTGCACAATATTAATGTGGTGGGTGCGAATAATTTTCGCCAATCGATGCGAGTTTCGCCAAATTTGCCATGGAGACTTTGAATGCAGTGGCAGCGTGATATGTGTTATGCCATTGCGTTGCAGATCCGGAACGAGCCGTCCGCCGTGGGAGGCTACAAACGCTTGGCCGCCCGCGGCCACAATCGCTTTAGCCATGTCAACGGTGCCACGTTCAACGCCGCCAGTATTTAATTCCGGTAAGACTTGGAGAACACGTAAAGAGGCAAGCGTCATACATGGGCCTCATTGGAGAGCCACAAGCCCTTCACGATAGGACGGATATCGCAGCTGAAGCGAGAGTTCTTGCTTGATTTTGTTATTTTTAACACGTTTACATCCTTGATAAAAAGATCTTCCCATGTCAGATAGTACGGCGTTTTCCAGAGAAATTAAAGGAGGAAATGGTAGGTTTGCTAATTTACAAGCAAATTCAACCACTTCCCGCTGGCTTGCTGGGCAGTCGTCGGCGACATTATAAACTGAACCTGGGTTAGGGGCAAGCATCGAGGCCACCAGTGTTATGGCAAGATCATCGCGGTGAATACGCGAGAAGACGTGTCCGGGGGCATCAATACGCTGGGCTGTTCCTGCGAGAACTTGGGTCAAGATATGACGATCAGGGCCATAAATGCCGGCACAGCGAAAAATATGTACAGGCCAAGCGTGCCGCTGAGCCAGATCCAACCACAGGGTTTCGTTACCAAGCCGTTGCTGTCCTTGGGGGCTGAGCGGTGCCGGTGGTGTTGTTTCATCAACCCAGTCTCCGAGATGATCTCCGTACACGGAGGTAGATGAAAGATAGCCTAGCCACCTGACCTGACTGAGGAGGCGGTGATGTTCTATAAGCTGTGCTATTAAAGCAGAGCTGTGGTGAGGGATGCTCACCAGAATGTGTGTCACCTGAGACAGGCAAGCGATCAGGTCGTCGGGGAATGGTTCCCCCGCCGTGTACGTAAAGTCTGAACTGTCAGGATTGCGGCGCGTGGTGAACACCTGCCCTAGGGACTGCTCTTGCCATAAAGACGCGATGGCTTGCGCTGTGTAGCCAAACCCCATACAGAGCAACGTCAGGGGAGGCGATAAAGGAGCATTTTTGAGCATAGCACGAACTCTTGGTTGACAAATATCACGATTTAATGGTTTATAAAGTGTTTATGATTTGTGTAGTAATTGCAAGCAGGTTGATAAAAAAGGAGAAAAAATGTCACAGATAATATCGCTCAAAACCCAAGATTCAGTAAACGCTTATACCAGTCGTGCTTGGGCATGTTGGGCGGTCGCCGCATGTTTTTACATGTATCAATTTGTCTTGCGTGTTTCTCCCAATGTGATGATGCATGATCTCATGTCAACGTTCGCCATTGATGCAGCGACAGTTGGGAGTGTGGCGGCATTTTATTATTATGCCTATGCAGGATTACAAATACCTGTCGGTGTGCTGCTGGATAAATTTGGTCCCCGACGTATTTTATTAGTGGCGACATTATTATGTGCGCTCGGTGGTCTTATTTTTACCGCCGCAGAGGGGTTAGCTTGGTTAAAACTCGGGCGATTTTTGATGGGGGCCGGGTCAGCCTTTGCCTTTGCCGGGACAATGAAAACAGCAACGATTTGGTTTCGTGGCGATAAGATGTCGATTATCACGGGGCTCACGGTAACGCTTGGGACCAGTGGAGGAATTTCTGCAGGATATCCGCTGGCATTTTTGATTGGATTGTGGGGATGGCGTCAGGCGCTCAATGCCTTTGTGATCGCGGGGTTCGCTTTGGCGCTGGTGCTCTGGCTCGTGGTGCGTGATCGGGCGCCGTACACGCAAGATGAGCCAACGTTAACGCAAGGATGGTCAGATGTTTGGCAAGGCTTTTTGGATGTTGTCAGCAAGCCTGCATTATGGGCGTTAGCGGTTTATGGCGCGTGTATGTACGTGCCATTGTCTGCATTTGCCGATACGTGGGGAGCTTCCTTTTTAAGTAAGATGCTGAATATTGATATGGCTCAAGCCTCAGGTATTTCGTCGATGATCTATATTGGTATGGCTGTGGGTGGGGCATTGTCAGGCGCTTTCACCAACTATACTGGGAGCCATAAAATCACGATGCTTACTGCGGCGATATTTACTGGGGCACTGTTTTCTATCGTGGTTTTTGTGCCAAACCTGACGATTGCGTCTGTTACAACACTCTTGTTCTTGGTAGGATTCTTCTGTAGTGGTCACTTTATGTCATTCGTGTCTGCGTGTACATTAACCACCAAGCGCACCAATGCCACAGCGGTTGGGTTTGTCAATATGGTGACAATGACGAGCGGTGTCGTCTTCCAGCCGCTTATCGGCCATCTTCTTGATAGTCGTTGGACCGGTGCAATGGAAGGAAATATGCGGCTTTATAGTTTTGCGGATTATCAATTTGCCGTGGCTGCGATCCCGCTATCCCTTGTCTTAGGCTTGATCTTAGCCCTATTCTTAAAGAAAACCGGCCCCCGTTATGGTCATGCCCAGTAGTTATGATCATAGTTCAAGGTAAAAAATTTTGTAACCGTTCACGGGGGTAGATTAAGAAGCAGCGATTTGGGAGAGGAGCTGGAAGGGATTGAGCTGCTGTTGCCGGCATGAGAGGAACAGAGACAAGATCCGCTCCAAGAAGC
>JBILKX010000013.1:0-29290 GCA_044376435.1 Alphaproteobacteria bacterium
ACTCTGTGGACATCTACTTTGTCAAAGTTGCGCCCTGAATGCTCACGTACCCGCATGTACGCTCCGCGTCAGTGCTCACTTTTCCTCGTATATGCCTCACATATTGGATTCTTGAGAGCCGACTAGAGATACAAAAGGCTTTTTCAAGCGCCGGTCGTGAGTCACAATTCCCCGCTCAAAAATCCACTTTTCCATTTGGATTGGTTATATAACCAAGCTTGCACTTGGTTTTTTTGCGGATTAATTAAGTAAAATTTAATCATTAGCAGGTTATTAACCTTCGTCACTTAGGCTGCGCAAGTACTCTTCAAAACCAAAGGAGGGGCGTATGCAAAATAACCGCATTTTAGGAATG
The DNA here is from genome assembly GCA_044376435.1 of Alphaproteobacteria bacterium. GTDB lineage: Bacteria > Pseudomonadota > Alphaproteobacteria > JBILKX01 > JBILKX01 > JBILKX01. The sequence continues at coordinate 356 of JBILKX010000013.1, forward strand.
CTTATAGTAATAGTGCTCACCACTGGGCTTGGGGGGTGCGCGCGTCAATTATCCTCCCAGGTTTACTCTGCAGGGCAGCTGGGTGAGGTAATCCCGACAACTAAAGGAGTGATTGTCAATACACGCCAGGTTAGGGTAGACTCCGCTGACTTATTAGAAGAAAACGGATTAGGACTAATAAGTGGGGGTGTGTTGGGTGGCTTAGTTGGCTCAACCATTGGTCAAGGGACTGGGCGTGTTGTTGCGGCTGGCGTCGGTGTATTACTTGGTAGTGTTGGAGGAACTTTCTTCGAGAAGAAATTAAAGGCACAGATGGCCTCTGAGTACATCATTCGCCTCGATAGCGGGCAATTGGCCACGCTTGTGCAGGCACCTCACCCGGTGTTGGCCGTCGGACAACGAGTTTTAGTAATGACTGCACAAAAAGGCAGATCTCGTGTCGTAGCCGATACCACAATTCCATCAACTTTAAGGAGCTAAGATGAAGAACCTATTTAATATCGTCCTACTACTAGGAAGTGTTACCTGCCTACCAGCGCTCGCGGAAGGCATAGATTCAGAAGAAGATATAGTCGAAGTACCGACCCTGGCGGCCGTAGATGTGAAATTAGAAAATAAAGCTATATCTGAGCATCCTGCTGTGAGCGGTAACTGGTCTAAGTACTATGGCTTTGCAGATGATACCACATTTATGGGGGAATCTTTAGAAGATGAGCAAACCCAGAAGCTTGCAAAAAGTTTTGATCTGTATGCGAAAAGATATCATGAGTCAAATAGCCCATTGGTGCACCCTAACGCCAAAACTATCGAGTATAATGATGTCCGTCCCAAGATCGCAGAGGCGATGGAACGCCTTGCCCAAGATCCTCAACTATTTGATCAAGTTGTGGCAGAGCTGTATGGTACGATGGAAAAAATGGTCACCAATTCCACCAAAGATATTATTTGGGCAGGCCGAGATAGGTTTGTGCCGCATAAATTACTCATGAACCCTGATGAACACCTGCATTTTAAGAATACATATGAACTCTTGAAGCGATTTGCTACCTTTAAAGGTCTAGAATCTAACAAGCTGGAAAAATACGATTTTCGGCGTCTTGTTGCTCCAGATAAGATTTTGCAGCACCACCCCTTACCTGAAGTCATAAATATTGCGCGTATGCCAGAGTATATGAAAATTTATCAACAAATTAAACAAGAGGTGGGAGCGCAAAATTATGCAGACCTAAGTGAGCTTAGCTTAAAGCTTCAAGACGCCTTTACAAAAGAACATAAAAGAGAGTCACCACGGATGAGGATGCATCATATACAAGTCCAGCGTATTCTAACGGCACTAATTTCAGCACAATCTTTACAAGAGTAAAGATTGTCTTGCTGTGGGGGGAATCTTTTGCTACGATTTTGGTCATTTATGTAAAATAACTTAACTTTTGGAGAATTATTATGAAAACCATGATTAAAAAATGTGGGGCATTAGCAATGATCGTTGCGTCTGCGTCCTTAATGAGTGGGTGCGCGCGACAGATTGCCTCAAATGTTTACAAAGAATCCCATGTTGGGGAAGCATCGCGTGCCTTGAAAGGTGTGGTTGTTTCGATGCGCGTTGTGCGAGTAGATTCATCTGAGAAGCTAGAAGAAAACGGCATGGGTCTTCTCGGGGGTGGTGTTGCCGGTGGCTTGATCGGTTCAACAGTTGGTAAAGGTGGTGGCAAGACTGCTGCTACAGCATTAGGGGCTATCTTAGGTGCCGTTGGTGGAACTCTTGCGGAGCGTGAGTTAAATACACAAGATGCGATCGAGTATGTGATCAAATTGTCTGATGGCACCATGACTAGTGTCGTACAAGCTCCAGAACCAGCTTTAGCTGTTGGTCAGAACGTGTTGGTGATGATTTCCACAAAGGGCCGGTCACGCGTGGTTGCTGATATGACGGTGAATATAGCCGTACCAGTAACTGAAAAAGCCCCCCAGATGGTAAAAATGTACTAAAAACACCGAGAGGGGAGGGGGGAAGTTCTCCCGATCTTATCTAAAAAGCGCCTATCTATCATGGATAGGCGCTTTTTTAATGCTTCTTCTAGTCTCCGTAGACGCTCTGAGGCCATTTTATACATCATTAGTCGGTGCAATAATCCACTTTTTCGTGTGGATTGGGTGCATGACATATTCAATTCTTCAGATACCGACTATTTCGCCAAATCCCCCCTCCAATTCTCTCCTTTTGCAGCTTGATTGGGTTATCGCCTAAATAAGGCTTTTTCACATTGAACGTTAAACTCTTTACTAAAAAGAATTGGGTTCCTAAAGACCCAAGTAAGAAATTTTTTCTCACTCTTTGTCTCTACTCGTCACAAAAATTAAACCAATGTGTCACTTTGGAAATGCAATATTTTTTTTACCAATCTAAAACTTGTAATCTATATTTAATTATCTTTATTGGCAAATATTAATATTTTAAGTGTCATAGGTTATTTCATCCATAAAAATGGGTGGCAAATCGCTTAAAAAACGTTGTTTATTGATTAAAAATAGCACTTGAGCTTCGGAGCAAAATTGCCGGTTAAAACCACTCATAATCTCTTTAAGATAAAAATTCATTTCCTTGAAGTCAGGTGCTTGAATGCTACTTAAGGCAATAGCCAAATCAAAATTTTTACGCTCAAGGAAAATAAAGCTTTTTTGACATTTATTTTTAATCTTTCCTTTTTTATTCAATGAGTTAGTGATTAAATTTTCTATCAGTCTGTGGCTTTTGTCGTTAAGATTATTTGCATTTTTGTACCTTTTTTTCGCTTTAATACGGGCAATTTTTTTGTAAACACTATCTGTTGATCTATTGAGTTTTGCGGCAATTGTTCCGGCTTTTTCACCGCATTTGTGATCGTGGTAAAGCTGGATTAGTTCGCTATTTTTCCAATATCTATACATTTCAACCTCTTCAGAAAATTTTAAGTTTTTACCTGTGGATAACATTGCAATAAAAAACATTGTTAGATTTAACTAATATTATATGTATATGAAAAAAAACATTATTTCAATCAATAAAAGTTAAAAGTGTATTAATTTTTATATAAATTTTTTTTTGCCTAAAAGTTTCTTTAAAAAAAGCGAAAAAAATTAAGTTATTGATAAATATAAATTATATAAAAAATAATCTTACTTAGTTCATTCTTTTTTGTCGATAATAAATAAAATGGAAAAAAAAATTTAAAAAAGCCAGATCCCTTGATCATTTAAGGGCTAGACAAAAGTGTCGATTTGTATTATTTATCTGAAAGACTACAGTCGTTGGATATTAACTATCATTCTTGGCATCAGAAAATATTCCTGATGTGCAAGTTTGGGAGCTTAAGGTCGTAGTCGCGATACTAGGTTTGTAGACCAACAAATAACAACAAGGTGTGAGTGAAATGTTAAAAAGTACAAAAACAAAAAATATGAGTAAGATCCGTACACTTCGTAAACGTCAAGGAATGACCCTTGAGGATCTATCAGAAGCAACAGGGATTTCTGTTTCATACTTGTCACGTATTGAAGCCGGTTCCCGTCGTTTAAATTCAGATACATTGAGCCGGATTTCATCTGCTTTAGGGTGCCATCCAGCTGACTTGCTTGATGACTTTATCCCGCGCCGTGAAGATATGTTCCGTGAGCGACATGGGTTTTCAGGCCATTCCTATGGTTGGAATGGAGGACATGGCGATTCTCAAGTAGATCAAATGCTATCTCAATTTTATCCAATGATTGCTTCTCTTAATAATGAGGCGCGCGGCGCATTAATAAGGCATGCACTTACTTTATCTATTGCTCAGATTGGCCACCAAAATCTAGAAAGTACTGCTGCGAGCGATTTTTCTGTTCCACCGACAGCAACAAGCGCTGGGTCACCATTGTCTGTGTTGCAGGAGCTGCCTGTATACCGTCAGTCGCAAGGTGCTGATGGGGCGACCATTGATTTTACACGCCCTTTGCGGTGGGTAACCAGACCATCTGAGCTTGTTGGCGTTCCAACTGCATTTGCTTTAGAAATTAATGATCAAAGTTTGGCACCAAAATATCGTCCGGGTGATTTGATTTTGGTCAATCCGAATCGCACTGTGTCCCCTGGATGTTCTTCTATTGTATTGAAGAAGGATCAAAAAGTTTTAGTGCGTGAATACGTGCAAACTTTGGGCGACAAGGTTATTCTTCGTGATGTGACAGCAACCTCCCCAGATAGCCAAACAGCGCAAATTGAGATTGCCAACACCGATCTTCAATCCATGTATCGTATTATTGGTACGATCGAAAACGCTGCATAAAAGTGTTCCATGAAGTCTCCGGAAACCAAGAATTTTCCTAGTTTCCGGAGATAACTGGCAGTCGTATCATGCCTGGCAATATATACCCAATCCAAATGGAAAAGTGGATTTTTGAGCGGGGAATTATGACCCACTCCCGGCGCTTGCCTTTTGTATCTAGCATGCCTTACACGCGACGTCAGTAAACTTTTTCACATCGAATTTTAAAATAAAGATCTTTGGCTTTTTTTCTTGAATTTTTGTAAAAAAAACAGTATAAAAAATTGAAAAGTTGGTGTTACATCAGCGGGCCATGGGCCCGTTTTTTATTATCTAGGTATTGTAGTGTCAGAGCAAAGTCAACGTATTGAAAATATTATCGCGCCGTCCTTAGAGGCAATGGGGTATGGGATTGTGCGTGTCATGATGTTTGGAGAAAAACGCAAAACGCTCCAGGTTATGATCGAACGCCTTGATGAGCATAATGTTACGATTGACGACTGTGTTCAAGCCAGCCGTACGATTTCGGCACTTTTGGATGTTGAGGATCCGATTGCTGATGCCTATGATTTAGAAGTCTCATCGCCCGGCATTGATCGCCCCTTAGTGAAGCTAGCTGATTTCTCCAGATTTGCAGGCTACCTAGCACGCATTGAGTGTTGGGAAATGATTGAAGGACGCAAGCGTTTTGAAGGTCGCATCATACAAGTAGATAATAATCAAGATATTGTTCTAGAATCTATAGATGATGCTGACTCTACAACCTATCTTATCCCGTTTGAACTCATCCGTAAGGCTAAGCTTTTAGATGAAGAACTATTGCAAAATCGCAAGAAACCTACAAGAAGCAAAAAGAGGTAAATCATGAAATCACAAACTGTTATTCGTCAGGAAGTCCTTCAGGTTGCTGATGCCCTCGCTCGGGAGAAAGGTATTGACCCTGGAGAAGTGATCGAAGCAATTGAGCAGGCTATCCAAAAAGCTGCCCGCGCGCAGTATGGTTCTGAAAAGGATATCCGTGCGGCTATTAATCGCAAAACCGGTGAGATTGCCCTTGCTCGATATATTACTATTGTTGATGGCGTCGAAGATATGGAAACGCAGATTTCCTTAGAAGATGCCCAATCAATAAAACCGGATGCAAAAGTAGGAGAGTGTCTTATTGACCCCCTTCCCCCAATTGATTTTGGCCGTGTGACGGCTCAAGTAGCGAAGCAAGTTATTGTTAATCGCGTGCGCCAGGCTGAAAGAATGCGCCAATACCGTGAATATAAAGACCATTTAGGGGAAATCGTGAATGGTGTCGTGAAGCGGGTTGAGTACGGTAATGTCACGCTAGATTTAAGTCGGGCTGAGGCATTTTTAGGACGTGAAGATATGATCCCACGTGAAGCTTTTCGCACTGGCGACCGTGTGCGGGCTTTATTGGTTCATCTTAACCCTGAAGGACGTGGGGCACTGCTGCGCTTATCGCGCACCCATGGCGACTTTGTGAAAAAGTTGTTTATGCAGGAGGTCCCTGAGGTTTATGAGGGCATTATCGAAGTGAAGTCTGTCGCACGTGATCCAGGGAGTCGCGCCAAAATCGCGGTATTCTCTAAGGACCCGAATATTGACCCTGTAGGAGCCTGTGTCGGTATGCGTGGCAGTCGTGTGCAAGCTGTGGTTAACGAATTACAAGGCGAGAAGATCGATATTATTCTATGGTCACTAGATCCGGCAACTTTTGTTGTTAACGCGTTAGCACCTGCAGAGGTTTCTAAAGTTGTGCTGGATGATGATTCAAACCGTATTGAGGTCGTTGTCCCAGATGATCAACTGAGCTTGGCCATTGGACGTCGAGGGCAAAATGTACGTCTTGCTTCAATTCTGACAGGTTGGAGTATCGATATTGTGAGTGAGTCACAAGAATCTAGCCGGCGCCAGGAAGATTTCCGCATCAAATCTAAGTTATTCTTAGAGGCTTTAGATGTTGATGAAGTGATTGCCCATCTTCTTGTTTCTGAAGGCTTTGAAAGTGTTGAAGATATTGCGCTTACACCTCTCGAGGAATTTATGCGTATCGAAGGATTTGACGAAGGGGTAGCCACGGAGTTAATTCAACGAGCTAACACATATATTCATCGCAAAACCATGGAAGCTGAAAAGCTACTTGAACAGCTAGGGGTGGATCTGAGACTACGTGAAATTTCTGGATTAACGCCAACGCTTATTGTTATGTTGGCCGAAAAAGGGATCCGCACTCTAGTTGACTTTGCCGATCTCGCTGGAGATGAACTCATCGAATTACTCGGAAGTCAAAGCATTCGCGCAGACATTGCTAATGAGGCGATCATGGAGGCGCGCCGTAAGTGTTACCCTGAGGTATAAAGTACACAAGATGCGAAGATTTTAGTCATACGGGTTAGATGCTATTTGACTTTTAAAGCAAAACAGGCGTATAAGTGGTGAAGTAATAAATTTAAAGGACAAACATGACAGACAACCGTGATCAAAAAAAGCCACTGACACTCTCGAAAAGCCCAGATGTAAAAAAGACTGGTAGCGCCAGTAGAGTCCAGCAATCTTTTTCTCATGGCCGTACGAAGACGGTTGCTGTTGAAGTTAGACGCAAGCGAGTTGGTGGCGGTCAGCAAGCTGGTGCTAACGATAAAGCTGCGCAAGCGGCTGCATTAGGCCTCACAGTTGAAGAGTGGGAGTCACGGGTGCGTGCTGTCCAGGGCGCCTTACGCCAACAAGATAGTTCATCGATATCAGCTACGGCTAAAGTAGACGAAGATCGTCGACGATTGCAGCAAGAGAACCTTGACCGGATTGTTGAGCAAGACCGCCGCTTAAGTCAGCCAGCGCCAACGAAAGAGTCAAAAAACAAACCCGATGAGGCAAGTTTTGAAAATGCACCGGCAGCCTCACCTGTTGCGGAAATAGGGGGGTTTGCTGAAGATAACCCAAAAAAATCTAAGCCTAGTATAGGTGAAAGAGGGCGTCATTTAGCCCCTGACGATGATGAAGAAGAGCTGCGTGCAAAGAAATCCCTGCGTACACCGGTCGTAGAGCCAAAGCGCGTTTCGCCTGCGGTGCGTCGTGATACCCCGCGGCGCAGTTCCAATAAGATATCAGTCTACCAAGTTGACATATCCTCTGAAGATGATAGTGGGGGCGTAATTCGCAAACGCAGTATGGCCTCAATGCGTCGGGCCCGGGAGCGCGAGCGGCAAAAACAAATGCAGGTCCTAGAGTCGGCAAAAATTATTCGTGAGGTCATTATCCCTGAGACGATTAGCGTCCAGGACTTAGCGAATCGTATGGCAGTTAGAGGCGCTGACCTCGTTAAAAGCCTTATGCAAATGGGAATGATGGTTACCGTTAATCAGGTCATTGACGCAGATATTGCAGAATTGTTGGTAACTGAATTCGGCCATACGCCGCGACGGGTCTCCGCAGCAGATGTCGAGGTCGGCCTAACCGGTGAAGCCGATACACAAGAAAATCTTCTCCCAAGAGCTCCTGTTGTTACGGTAATGGGGCATGTTGATCATGGAAAAACCTCCCTGCTGGATGCATTGCGCCAGACGGATATTGCAGCTCAGGAAGCTGGTGGTATTACTCAGCATATTGGTGCTTACCAAGTAACATTGCCATCAGGTAAGAAGATCACGTTCATTGATACGCCCGGTCATGCCGCATTTACAGAAATGCGTGCCCGTGGCGCTAATGTCACAGATTTAGTGATACTCGTTGTTGCTGCTGATGATGGGGTAAAAGAACAAACTGTTGAGGCTATTAATCACGCAAAGGCTGCGAAGGTGCCGATGATTGTGGCTATTAACAAAATTGATAAACATGGCGTTGATCCCTCACGAGTGCGCACAGAGCTCTTACAGCATAATATCGTTGTCGAGTCTTTAGGGGGTGATGTGTTGGAAATCTCAGTTTCCGCACGTAACAAAACTAACCTTGATAAACTTGAAGAACTCATTCTTCTCCAAGCAGAAATGCAAGATTTGCGGGCTAATCCCAATCGTCTGGCACAGGGGCGTGTTATTGAGGCTAAAGTAGAGCGGGGGCGTGGACCCGTGGCGACTATTCTTGTTCAAAATGGGACACTCCGAGTTGGCGATGTGTTTGTGGCTGGTCAGGCCTTTGGGCGTGTGCGTGCGTTAAGTGATGATCATGGACGCAAGATCATGACTGCAGGACCCTCAGTACCCGTGGAGGTGTTGGGTTTTGATATGGCACCAAGTGCAGGGGACGATTTTTATGTGGTCGAAAATGAAGCCCGCGCACGTGAGGTTGTTGTATATCGCCAAGAGCTCCAACGCGATCAGCGTCTGGCTAAAACACGCAATCTCTTGGAGCAACGTTTTGCTCAGATCGGCGATCAACAGGCGCAAAACGTCAATATCTTAATTAAAGCTGACGTTCAAGGCTCAGCAGAAGCTTTAGCCACGAGCTTCCAGAAGCTGGCGACGTCGGAAGTACGTGTCCATGTCTTGCATATTGGCGTCGGCGGCATTAATGAAAGCGATGTTTCTTTAGCGCGTGCCTCTAATGCTGTGATTATTGGGTTTAACGTGCGAGCAAATCCGCAAGCCCGTGAGCTCAGCCGTCGTGATGGGATTGATATTCGTTATTATTCCATTATTTATGATGCGATTGATGACGTTAAAGCCATGATGTCAGGTATGTTGAGTCCTATTCTACGCGAGAACTTCATTGGCAACGCAGAAATTCGTGAAGTATTCAATGTCACCAAAATAGGTAAGATTGCCGGTTGTATGATAACACAGGGTATTGTGCGTCGTGGAGCGAAAGTACGCTTGTTGCGTGACAACGTTGTCATCCATGAAGGCATGCTGAAGACATTAAAGCGCTTTAAAGATGAGGTCAAAGAGGTCCGAGAATCCATGGAGTGTGGTATGGCCTTTGAAAGTTACCAGGACATACGCGTTGGTGATGTGATTGAGTGCTTTGAGGTTGAGTCCATCGCGCGTCAGTTATAGATACCCATTATCAAAAACCAATACTTCTGCTGGGAGAAATTGGTGTCTATGAGGTTAAGGCTTAAGGGTCGTGTTGGGGCTAATTTGTTCAAAAAAAGCATTTTGAGAAGATCCAAGCCATAATTGTTGCTTGCAAAGATCCATTTCGCCCCTGACGTCTAATGTAAGAGCAAGCGCCATAATCGTCATAAGCCTCAACGATAAAGAGGTTGATCTCAACACGGCTGGGAATCTTTCCATGAGGATTTTCAATACTTTATTTCAATTCTTCCCAAAACCGTCCTGTACGATGATGCAAAGTTTATTGTCTGTTTTATTTATATTGAGCACAGTTATATATAATGGTTGTGCAGCCGACGTGCACATTGAGAGTAATTTCGATCAAGGTATACTTTTAGAAGAGACGATCCCTTCTGAAGGCGATGATAGCACACCTAAAATTCTTGAAACGCCAAAATTTGATCCAGTGTTTTTGGATTAATGGATTATGTCTGGTAAGTTTATTTGGGGGCCGCTGTGACAACTATATCTAATTGAGGTGGAAAAGTGGATTGTTGGGCCGACTCATGACAATTACAGCCCCCAATGCGATCCTTGCTTAGCATCAACGACAAGTGGTACATGTAAGCGTGGTGCGGCGTGGGTCATAATCTCACGCGCCCAGTCAATTAAGGCGCGCGCATGTATAGTCGGGACTTCAAACAGTAACTCATCATGTACTTGCAGCCCTAAGTGAGTGCCTGGAAAACGCCGCGGTAATTCTGTATCAAGCTTAATCATAGCCAGTTTAATAATATCGGCGTTACTGCCTTGCAGGGGGGCGTTAATAGCTTGACGTTCCGCAAATTGCCTGAGAGTTGGGTTGCGGCTATGGATTTCTGGGGTAAAGCATCGACGTCCGTACAGAGTCTCAACGAAGCCATGCTGCTTAGCTGTCGCTTTCATTGCCTCCATGTAAGCTTGAATCCCTGGGTATTGTCGAAAATAAACCTTGATAATTTCTGAGGCTTCGGCTTGGGGGATACTGAGCTGTCGCGCCAGTCCATAAGCACTAATGCCATAAATAATCCCAAAGTTAATCGCTTTGGCTTGGCGGCGGCGTTCGGGGGTAATATCTGTTAAAGGAATATGGAATACTTGCGACGCTGTGAGGGCGTGAATATCAATACCCTCGGCAAAGGCCTGGCGTATTGTCGGGACGTCGGCAAAATGGGCTAAGAGACGTAGCTCGATTTGAGAGTAATCCATTGACACCAGCACGTGGTCCGGTGCGGCAATAAACGCGGTACGAATCTTGCGACCATCTTCAGTGCGAATGGGTATATTCTGTAAGTTCGGATGACTGGACGCAAGCCGCCCCGTTGCTGTGGCAGTCATAGAAAATACTGTATGAATGCGGCCTGTGTGAGGATTAATAGCGTGCGTCAGCGCTTCTGTATAGGTAGAAATCAACTTTGTCAGTTGACGCCAAGCCATAATCAGCGTGGCAACTTGATGACCTTGGGTGGCCAACTCCTCTAGAATGCTGGCATCTGTACTGTATTGCCCGGACTTCCCTTTTTTGGCGCCAGCACGAATCAAATCTTCCCGTAAGACCTCTTCTAACTGTTTAGGAGAAGCAAGGTTAAAGACACGTCCCACAAGTGTGAAAATCTCTTGCTCAAGGTTGTGAGCACGTTGATGAAAATCCTGGCTGAGTCGTGCTAACGTCGTCCGGTCGACAAGCACACCAACAGCCTCCATGCGGCCAAGGACCGGTATGAGCGGTTTTTCAATGGTATCGTAAACATTCTGAAGTGAGGCAGGAAAGCTTTGCATAGAATATCTATACAGCTGCAACAAGCTTGATGCGGCGGCTGTCGCGTAATTTGCTACATCGTCAATGCTCAAGAGCTCCAGACGCTGCTTTGTCGGAAAAGGTGGGGGGTAGGGAATGCTGTGGCGGGCCGCCAGCTCTGACGGAGACCCGGTATGCCCCTGGAGATAACTGATCAAAGAAATATCTTCAGCTTGGATAGGCTGCCCCCAAACATGACTTAAGTGCCACAGATCCTTAGCGTTGTAAGTAATCCAGCGTGCCGGCTGAGGTAGGGTCGCAATATCCGTCACCGGAATTTGCCCTGGCACCAGAGCAGAGCGGGCAAACAGGTCTTGAGAGGGCGTTAAATGAGCGTTGGGGATATACAATGTTGACATAGCTGCCGCAAGCGCGACACCGATGATATTTCCTTGATCGGCAATTGGAACGATCGCTACATCTGCGCCCTGCATATATTGACGCCCCCAAAGGGCGAGATCATTAGAATGTCGGGCAATATTCATTACAGGGGGAGCATTTGCAGGGGTAGAGTTTTGGGGGGGCGAAGTCACCGCTAGTGTCGAAGGCGCGGATACTTCATCCTGTTTAAATTTATTAAGAAGGCTGCGAAATCCCATAGTTCTCAGAAATGTGCGTACCATATCAGGATTGCTGGTATAAGACGCAAGCGCTGAGATCGGGAGGGGCATGGGCGCATCTGTACGCAGTTCGACGAGTTGTTTGGAAATGATCGCTTGCTCGCAATAAGTTTCAAGCGCATGACGTCGTTTGGGTTGTGTAACTGCAGTAAGGTCATTTAGCAAAGCCTCAACAGACCCAAATTCATTAATAAGCGCGGCGGCTGTCTTAAGCCCTATGCCAGGAACACCGGGAATGTTATCGCTGGCATCCCCAGCTAAGGCCTGAACATCGATAACTTTCTCCGGACCCACGCCAAATTTTTCATAGACATCGGGAATCTCAATGGGTTTATTCTTGATCGGGTCATACAGGCGAATGCGCTCTGTTACAAGCTGCATAAGATCTTTATCGGAAGCGATAATCGTTACTTTCATGCCCTGATGCTCAGCGGCGCGCGCATATGTTGCGATAAGATCATCCGCTTCATAGCCAGATGCCTCGAGAACTGGTAAATTAAACGCTGTGCAGGCTTCGCGTACCAGGGGGAATTGCGGGATAAGCTCTGGAGGTGTTTCCACCCGGTGAGCCTTGTAAAGTGGGTAGATATCCTGACGAAATGTAATGCGTCCTGCATCAAAGACAACACCAATAGCATCGGCGGTATGCTGGGCTAGGTGCTTTAACAGCATTGTCACAAAACCATACACGGCATTGACAGGAGTGCCTGTAGGGCTGGTCATGGGAGGGAGGGCATGAAAAGCGCGAAAAATAAATCCAGACGCATCTATTAAAATTAAATGTTGCATTTTAGTCCTCTTTCCGGGCATTATCGCTTTATGGTGCTTTTGTGTAAACAAGGGTACGTAAGCTATATGAGGTGCAAGCCCTACAGTATGGGTAGCTATCCATACATTGACTTTTCGAGAAATAAAATGTCCGAAAAATCTTTTGGGAAAAACTCAGTCACCTTATATATCATGTTTTGCATACATTTTAAAAGGAGTACTTGAAGAATCAAATGACGAGCCCAAAAACACCCAGCGATGCATTTCGCGTTAACCAAGCTATTCGTTGCCCTAAAATTCGGGTTATTGATGCCAAAGGCGAAATGCTAGGAGTGATGACTCCCCAGGAAGGCATTAAATTAGCCCAACAATCTGGCTTAGATCTGGTTGAGGTTTCCCCAACAGCTGATCCTCCCGTCTGTAAGCTACTTGACTATGGTAAATTCAAATATGAAAACCAGAAAAAACGTGCTGAAGCTAGAAAAAAACAAAAAGTAGTTGAAATTAAAGAGATTAAGATTCGGCCTGTTATTGATATCAATGATTATCAAGTAAAACTTAAAGCTATGATACGTTTCTTAGAAGAAGGCAATAAGGTCAAGGTGACAATGCGTTTTCGCGGCCGTGAGATTACCCATCAAGAACTTGGGATGAATGTCTTAAAGCGTATTCAGGACGACCTCACGCAGATTGCAAAAGTTGAGCAAACCCCTAAACTTGAGGGCAAGCAAGTGGTTATGATGTTGGGACCAATTATTAGTAAAATTTGAGAAGCAGACATGATGATTATAGTAGCGGCGCTTTATCAGTTTAAGAAATTTCCCCAGTACCGTGAAGTGCAGAAAGCGCTTTATTCCGCAGCTAAAGCTCACGGCATCAAAGGATCTTTGTTGCTAGCGCCTGAAGGCATAAACGGCACGATTGCGGGAACGCGTGAAGGTATTGATCAGGTCATGAGCTATATTCGTCACGAACTTGGTTTTGATAACTTAGAGTATAAAGAGTCTCACTTTGATGATATGCCGTTTCTAAGGTTGAAGGTGTTATTAAAAAAAGAGATCGTCACCCTGGACGTGCCTGTCGATCCAACGGAGAAGGTGGGTACCTATGTCGAGCCAAAAGATTGGAATGCCTTGATCCAAGATCCAGACATTGTGGTGATTGATACCCGTAATGAGTATGAAGTGCATGTTGGGACGTTCAAAGGTGCCCTTAACCCTCAAACTAAATCTTTCAGCGAATTCCCCAAGTTTGTTAAAGAGGCATTAGATCCAACCAAGAATCGCAAAATTGCGATGATGTGTACGGGTGGCATTCGCTGCGAGAAAGCTTCTTCTTACATGCTCAGCCAAGGATTTGAGGAAGTTTATCATCTTAAGGGCGGGATCCTAAAATATCTTGAGACAGTCCCGGAAAGTGAAAGCTTATGGGAAGGTTCTTGCTTTGTGTTTGATCGTCGTGTCAGTGTTGGGCATGGGTTAAAGCCGGTCCCGACACAGGTTTGTTATGGGTGCCGTCGTCCTTTAACCGATGTAGAACTGGCATCAGCTCATTATAAGAAAGGCGTACACTGCCCGCAGTGCTATGCAAGCCGTACTCAGGCGCAACATGAGGCTGCTGCACAACGGCATTATCAAATCCAGCTCGCAATCAAACGTGGCGAGCAGCATCTTGGGGATGCTGCGTCAGGTTCTAGCGATTCTCGTTAAACAGATATTAGTATCATGCCGCACGTGTTATTGAACAGATTGTTTTTCCACCTCATAGGTGGGTGTATTCTGATTTTTGCCATGGTACTTCTAGGTGGGGCAACGCGTTTAACACAATCGGGGCTATCCATCGTTGAATGGGAGCCAATTTTGGGGATTATTCCACCCCTCTCTGCTCTAGATTGGCAGACACTATTCCAAAAGTACCAGCAAAGCCCTGAATTTCAGTTTGTTAATTACACAATGACACTTGAACAGTTTAAACCAATCTTCTGGATGGAGTATGCGCATCGAGTCTTAGGTCGGGTCATTGGTCTATGGTTTTTGCTCCCCATGCTATGGTGGTGGCGTCAGCTTGATTCCGGATGGCGTCAGCGTTTTGTGCTGATTAATTTATGGGTGTTAGCTCAAGGCACAATCGGGTGGCTAATGGTTAAAAGTGGGCTAAGTAAAGATCCGCACGTGAGCCATTATCGGCTGGCTTTGCATTTGATAACGGCGATGGGGCTATATGCCTATATCCTTTGGCAGGCATTACCGTTGCGCTTTACGCCGTTCCCTCCACAGCTGTGGTGGCTAGGTATCGCTGGACTGGCTGTCTTAACGATTACCTGGGGGGCTTTTGTTGCCGGTCTTAAAGCGGGGTTGATTTATAATAGTTTTCCAGATATGAATGGGGCGTGGATTCCAGAGGAAGCGTGGTTTCTGCAACCGTGGTGGATGAACTTTCTCGCTAATCCCGTGATGGTGCAATTTGTACACCGGGTTTTGGCATTGTCAACGGCCGCTGCAATCTGCTTAGTTGGAATCTGGTTATGGTCCCATAAAGTCTCTCTTAAAAAATGGTGGTTAGTCATCTTGATGGCGGTTACCCAAGTTTCTCTTGGCGTAGCGACGCTGCTTTCGATGGTGCCAATAACTCTAGGGGTCTTACACCAAGGTGGGGCACTGGCTATGGTAACAGCATTTATTATTTATGCACGGGTGAGGTAAATTATATGAGTTTAAATTGTGGTATTGTGGGTTTGCCAAATGTGGGAAAATCAACGCTTTTTAATGCATTAACGGCGAGTGCAGCGGCAGCAGCGGCAAATTACCCGTTTTGTACCATTGAGCCCAATGTCGGGCGAGTGGGGGTGCCAGATCCAAGGCTGTACAAGTTGGCTGAACTGGCAGCATCAGCTAAAATTATTCCGACAACGCTCGAGGTTGTTGATATTGCGGGGCTTGTTAAAGGCGCGAGCACGGGAGCAGGGTTAGGCAATCAATTTCTAGGCCATATTCGGAGTGTTGACGCGATTATCCAGGTATTGCGCTGTTTCGAAGACGACGATATTACCCATGTTGAAGGACGTGTTGATCCTCTGCGAGACGCTGAAATTATTGAAACCGAGCTGCTTCTCGCTGACTTAGAAAGCTTGCAAAAACGGATACCAAGTATCGAGAAGAAGCTCAAAACGAATAAAGACCCTTTGCTAATGCAACAATTATCTCTTATGCATAAAGTAATCGACCTCTTGAATGCTGGTAAGCCAGCGCGTGCCGTTGACGTGAGTAAAGACGAAAAGCCGCTGCTCTTAGACTTGCAGCTCCTGACGGCAAAGCCGATGATGTACATATGCAATGTTGCAGAGTCAGAGGCAGCAACTGGTAATGCCTATATTCAAAAAGTGCAAGAGTACGCGAAAAGCCGGGGGCATCCAGTTGTTATGATTTCGGCGGCAATTGAGGCTGAGATTATTGCGCTCCCAGAGTCAGAACGGCAAGAGTTCTTGCAGTCATTAGGATTACACGAAACTGGCTTGGATCAGGTCATTCGTGCCGGGTATCAAATGCTTGATTTGTTGACATTTTTCACGATTGGGCCAAAAGAAGCCCGCGCCTGGACTGTTCATCAAGGGGCTAAAGCCCCCCAGGCAGCAGGCGTGATTCATACTGATTTTGAGCGCGGGTTTATCTGTGCAGAAACAATCGCGTATGAGGATTATGTTGCTGGTAAAGGTGAGCAAGGCGCCAAAGCACTAGGTAAAATGCGCCAAGAGGGACGTGACTACTTAGTCAAAGATGGGGATATCTTTCATTTTCGCTTTAACGTGTAAGGGTGGATTCACTGTAGAGAATGAATTTCTCGGAGTGGATTCTTCATCACCGACTAAGTAAATAGCTCACTTAATTATAAACAACATTATGAACTATTTCCATTTGCGTGTGAAAGAGTTCTATGATACATATGTGTCAGTAATGTGATTGGAACTTATGCCTGAGTTTTGTAAAACCTTAATGAGTGATTGGAGATACCGATGGTAAAATCTCCACTCCCTGATCATTCTGAAGCCCCCTCAGATCGCTCCTGGATTCGAAAAATAACTTCTAAGTTTGGTTTTTTGTATGAGCGCGGACTCACCAGTACACGTATCTGGGCGGATGCGAGCGAGCGGCGCAAGTGCTTGTTTTTGTGCTTATTATTTTTCTTAGTTATCGGAGCATTTACCCTGGTGAAAGAGCTGCAAAGCTCTGTATTTACCAAGGTTGTTGGTGTCGAGTATGTGCCCTTGGCAAAAATGCTCACCATGATAGCGCTTCTACCTATTGTCTTTTTGTATTCCTATCTAGTTGATTATTTAACTAAGTATAAGCTGCTCGCTTTCTTTTCAGTCTTTTATAGTGTTCTAGGTGTTGTGCTCGGATTATGTCTGGGACACCCTCAGATGGGTCTCCCTAATACAGACGCTGATCCTTATAGATTTCTTGGCTGGATATTTTATTTTTATGTCGAGGGTTTTCAACCCTATATTGTCGGGGTGTTTTGGGCATTTTGTAATGCTATTAACCAACCTAATGAGGCGCGTCGGACATACTCCTTGATTGTTGCTTCTTCCAAAACCGGCGGTATGTTAAGTGCTGGGTTTGCGTACTTTTTAATGGAATGGCCACACTTATTTGGCTGGTCATTGGATATGGTCGTAAAGCAGCAGATCTTACTGGTGATCACTGGGGTGCTTTTACTCTTCGTGCCTGTGGTTATCTACTACATGCGGCATGCTGTAGATGATAAGCATTTTCTGGGGTATCGTGCTGATTTGCGCGTCAAAAAAGAGGAAAGCCCGCGCCGTATACGTACGGGGGTATGGGCTGGCTTAAAGCTGCTTATCAGTCGACCCTATGTGCTGGCTATATTTGGTATGGTCTTCTTTTTCGAGCTCATTAATCAAGTATTGAATTATCAGCGCCTCGTGCTTGCAGATAAGCAGGCCGCTGAGATTTGTGCGTTGAATGCTATCCTCTATAAGCAAATATTCTTTGTTCACTTTACAGGCTTTTTCTTATCTTTATTTGGCACAAGTTTCTTTATGCGTGTGTTAGGGGTCGGGCGATCCTTGCTGCTGATGCCTATTGCTTCCTTGATATTGATTCTTGGATTTGTCATCTCTGGATCCATCGATATGCTGTTAATTGCCTATATAGGATTACACTCTGCAAATTACACTTTGAATATTCCTGTACGAGAAAGTCTTTATATCTTAGCGTCCAAAGATATCCAATTTAAATCTAAATCCTGGATCGATTCATTCGGTACAAAGTTTGCCAAAAGCATGGGGCAGCAATTTAATCTTTTAACAAATCTGGTGCAAGCACAATCAGGACTCATCCTGTACACCCTTGTTAATAATATCTTTTTGATTGTGGTCCTAATTTTATGGTTAGTAACTTCGGTATTTTTAGGGCGTCGCTATCAGCAAGCAATTCGCAAAAACGAGCTTATTGAGTAATGATTAAATTTACAAAACTCTTAGTTAGGTGATTTTACAGATATACAAGATTTTGCGCATTGAACTCCTCAACAAGGAACTCGATATGTCCGTAAATATTTATACACTTCAGCTAATGCGGTAAATGTTATGTCGTTCCAAAGTATCTTGCCAAGTGAACTTTCTTGCAAAGTCTTGCAATATGTTTCTAACTCTCGTAGCTGTGGTATATAATTGCTTATCGCTGTAATGTCTAAGTTACTCCATAGGGGCGCTAAACTTTGCCATGTTATAATTGCGTAATCGATAACCTCTATCCCTCTTGAGACCAAGCGCCGATATACAGAAGGTGCCTTAACGAGCGGTAGTTTTTGCTCTTTTAACGTTTGGGTGCAGGAGCAAGGATGCAAAGACAACGACACCGAATATTTTTCCATAAAATGGTCAATATCCTGACTGCTAACACTTGCCCAAGCATTTATATTGATAAGGGATTTTTCAGTATTTTGGCTGTTAGGATTGAATAGCTCTAAGGGCGCAGTATGGGGTGGAGTTTGTAAGGGCACGACGTGAACAACCACAGCAGCATGGAACGGTATATTTGCTGTTAAAAGCTGTGCTGTTGCCGTGCTTAAGTTCAAAACAGTGACGGCTGGTAGGATATATTTATAACGATTCATGTCTCTCTCCTGTTACTAAAATATAGTTTTTAATTTTTGCAGAATTTGGCGTCATATAAACGCAAGTTTCTGTCTTTTCATAAATGTTCAAAATCTTACCTATGAATAAGACCAAAAATTTAAATTCATGGCCTCAATCTAGCTTCAAAAGATTTTTGTGCATTTAATTTTTTAAATTGTTTTAATAGCAATAATTGTGGATGTCAACAATATTTTATGACCTTTGGATATAAATATTTGACGTTATGGCTTTAAGTTGAGAAATAACAAGATCTTAGGTTGGATTCGTATCAAAAGCGGCTCGAGACAATCGATCGTTAATTGCCATGCCAACTCCTGCATTGGGAATGGGCATAACCGCAATTCCAACCACCTCAAGGGCATCCAAATGATGCAAATAGCGGAACAAATTAGCTGCTGCTTCGGTGAGCTCTGCGGTTGGACTTAAATTTAATGTTAAGAGCTGTGGATGGTCAGGAACTATTGGGCCAAAAGCAAGAAGTGCTTCTGTAGGGGTAGGAGAGAGGACATTAAGCCGCACACGGTGGCGTGGCGCATAGTGGCTTGAGAGTTGTCCAGGCGCTTTCAACGTCGTTTCTCCGGAGGTATGCGCGTAAGGATTGGCGATGATATTAGCATCCCCAAGAGCTTTGGCGAGCGCATCAGCCGTAATCACTCCTGGGCGTAGCACCATGGGACGTGGTGTCGTCAGATCCAAAATTGTTGACTCGACGCCAACCTGACACGGACCACCATCCAGTACCATAGGGAGCTTATCTCCTAAATGAGTCATGACATGTGCTGCTTCTGTGGGACTTAGCTGACCTGAGGGATTAGCGCTCGGAGCCGCAAGCGGGAAATCAAGATGCTGAAGTAACGCTTGCATGACAGGGTGTTTGGGAATACGTACGGCAACAGTCGCGCCCCCAGCAGTCGCTAAAGTAGATAAACGAGAAGTCTTGTGTTTTTCTAAAACCAGGGTGAGTGGGCCTGGCCAAAACTGTGCGGCTAATTGACGCATTGTGTTGGTAATAATAACATCTTCCTTCATTTGCTCAAGGGATGCGTAATGAATAATTAAAGGATTAAATTGAGGGCGCTGCTTAATCGCGTAAATACTTGCGACCGCTTGATCATCGTAGGCGTTTGCGGCTAAACCATATACAGTTTCAGTGGGGACAGCAACAACTTGATGGTTGGATAAATAAGCCGCAGCTTGGGAGATATCTTGATTAATCACGCTATATAGTCCCGCGTTAAAAAGTCGCTTTGAGGTCATCTATGGCGCGCCCTGCAGGATTCGAACCTGCGGCCATCAGCTTAGAAGGCTGGTGCTCTATCCAACTGAGCTAAGGGCGCATTCTTTCCCCCGTTAAAAAGTCGCTCTAAAACTACTCCCCCTATAAAGCGTGAAACACTACCAAATTGCAAGCGATTTTTTATGGTAACGCGCAGATCGTTCGCAAGTTGTCGCTCGACAAATATGTAAATGTTTGGACTATTCAGGTGCTACTGTAGACGGCTGTACAACCGAAGGCATGACAAATGGTGTCGCCATCGTATTGGCGCTGCGTGCTGGGGCTTTAGCACCTTGGCGCGGACGCTCTGTAGGACGTGCTCCCTGCGGTTGGCCTTGGTTAACAGATTGTGATATTTTTTCAGGGTCAAGAGAGACATGACGGCGCGCGACATTTGGCTTACCTAGAACACCAATTGGCTTACCATCGAGCATGATTTGTGTGCCTCCAGCATTGCCAGTGCTTAAAAATAGTCCTGATACCGGAGGAACACCATAGCTCTCGCCGGCACTCAATAACTTATTCACCACGACTTTACCCTGGGCATCACGTATCTCAATCCAAGTCTTTGCCTCGGCTGTAAGGGTGATACGATTGGCGATTGAAGGTGTTGATGGTTCTTTAGCTGAAGTTGCAATAAGATTAGACAATGTTTCTGGCGCCATGGAATCAGGTGTTTTAGTTGGTGCTGCTTCAGAGGGTGTGTCTGCTAATGAAACTGGCTTTGCATCGCCCCCACTAGGCGTACTGTTTTGACTGGTAGAATCGACTGATTCTGAAGGCACAGGTGCGGAGGGTTTGGTATCCTCTAAAGAGGTTGTGGCGCTTATAGGTTGTGCTTCTGGAGTCGGCTCTACAGCTGCAGAAGTTGCGGTTGTCGTTTCTGCAGTTGGGGCAGTAGCTTGCTCAATCTGATTCACAAGAGTTGAAAACGTCCCAGACAGATCATTAGATTGATTCTGAGATGAGTGATAATGCCACCAGGCTGCTATACCGATGATCAAGGCTGTTGATCCTAATAATATAGAAAGCTTAGGCGTGCTTTTTTCAGGGATTGGCGTTGGCATGACAAACGCCGAATGGCGCTCACTCATCCCTAAAACTTCTCGTTTAAAACGGTCGACCATGTATTGCGGATCTAGGTCTAAATACTGGGCATAGCTGCGTACAAAGCCCAAAGTATAGACAGCCTCTGGCAGTTGATGCGCGTTACCTTCTTCCAGGGCTTGAATATAAAGGCTTCTAATACATAATGCTTGTGCAACTTGTTCTATAGTCTGTTTGCGGGCGACGCGACCGCGCGCAAAGATTTCGTTAATTGGTAATTCGTTGACTTGGTCAGACTCGGATGCAACATCATTAAACAGTGTATTGACAACAGCCTTACTTTTGCGGGCCATGCGAAAGCTCCTTAGAATATAGTAAAAACCTAAGTTCTTATAGTTAAAGCGCTTTTTTATAATTCATTTATAGCTTTATCTATAAGAGCTGTACCTCCATATAGAGATAACCTTAGCATCATACCTGAAATTAAAGCATTTGCAAACATCTTCTATATTTGTTACAAGCTATCTACTCTAGATCATTGGACTCGAAAATCATGCAGCGATATAATTTTAAAAAGACAGAAGCAAAGTGGCAGCGCCTTTGGCAAGAAAAACAGTGCTTTGCAGCAATACATAATGCAGATAAGCCCAAATGCTATGTTCTGGAAATGTTTCCGTATCCTTCAGGAAAAATTCACATGGGGCACGTTAGAAATTACGCTCTAGGAGATGTCATTGCGCGCTACAAGTTTGCGTGTGGGTATAACGTTTTGCACCCCATGGGCTGGGATGCTTTCGGGCTGCCCGCAGAGAATGCTGCAATTCAGAATGCGTCTCATCCAGAGGTGTGGACCCGTAAAAATATTGAAGACATGCGTATGCAGTTTCAAAAGTTGGGGTTTAGCTATGATTGGACGCGCGAATTAGCCACGTGTGATGTGACATACTACAGTCATGGTCAACGATTATTTACAGAGTTTTACCGCCGCGGATGGGTCTATCGTAAAAGCTCTTGGGTCAATTGGGATCCTGTCGAGAATACCGTTTTAGCCAATGAGCAGGTTGTCGATGGACGTGGCTGGCGCTCTGGCGCTCTGGTGGAACGTCGCCAGCTACAGCAATGGTTTTTGCGGATCACTGACTTTGCAGAAGACTTGCTGCAAAGCCTTGAGACGTTACCAGAGTGGCCTGAAAAAGTACGCACCATGCAAGATCGTTGGATTGGCAAATCTGTTGGTGCACGCATTCGGTTTACACGTCAAGATGCTGCTGAAGATATTACGGTGTTTTCAACCCGACCAGAGACACTGTTTGGCGCTGCTTTTGTAGCGATTTCACCTTCCCATCCAGTAGCGACGCAAGTGGCATCTACGAATACACCCGTGGCAGAGTTTATTGCTGATTGCCACAAAATGGGAGTGAGTGCCGAGGCAATCGAAAAAGCTGAAAAGAAGGGAATCGCCACGGGGCTTACGGTGCAGCATCCGTTTGACGCCACAAAATATTTGCCGGTGTATATCGCAAATTTTGTGCTTATGGACTATGGCACAGGCGCAGTGTTTGGGTGCCCAGCTCATGATCAACGGGATTTAGAATTTGCCCAAAAATATAACCTGCCCATGACAGTTGTTGTGGCTAAACTTTCTGGAGAGCTCCCGACCATTGAGGATACGGCGTATACAGACGACGGTCTCATGGTCGCCTCTCAGTTCCTTGATGGTTTAAATGTAGCTGCCGCAAAAGATGCAGCAATTGCTGCCTTGGAAAAAGCTGGTAAAGGCCAGGGGACCGTTACTTATCGCTTGCGTGATTGGGGGGTTTCGCGGCAGCGCTATTGGGGCTGTCCAATCCCGATGATTCATTGCCCAAGCTGTGGTATTGTGCCGGTGCCAGCGGACCAACTCCCGGTAAAGTTGCCCCAGGATGTGAGTTTTGATCAGCCAGGAAATCCTTTGGATCACCACCCCACCTGGAAGCATACCACGTGCCCACAATGTGGCGAGGCAGCGGTACGTGAAACCGATACCTTGGATACATTTTTTGAGTCTTCCTGGTACTTTGCGCGTTTCTGTAGTCCTCACAATGAGGCTGTTGTTGATCCTGAAGCGGCAAATTATTGGTTGCCGGTTGATCATTACATCGGTGGTGTTGAGCATGCAGTTTTGCATCTTTTATACTCGCGTTATTTTACTCGATTGATGAAAGAATTAGGTCATATCGATATTAAGGAGCCATTTACCCACTTGCTCACCCAAGGCATGGTATGTCATCAAACTTATAAAGATGCCGATGGCAACTGGCTATTTCCAAGTGAGGTTAGCTATGATAGTAACCGTCAACCCAGGACTAAAGACGGGAAGACCGTGACCATTGGTCGCTCTGAGAAGATGAGTAAATCTAAGAAGAACTTAGTTGACCCCAATGAAATTATTGCTGAGTACGGCGCAGACACAGCGCGCTTGTTTATGCTTTCTGATACGCCTCCAGAGCGGGACTTAGAATGGACAGATACAGGTGTCGAGGGCTGTTGGCGATATTTAAACCGAGTTTGGCGCTTGGTAACGAGCGCAATTCCCCAGCTGTTGCCTGTGGGGATGGCTATGCCAGAAACCTTAGAGGCGCCAGCGTTAGAAACACGCCGACTTGTGCATCGTACTATCAAACTCTTCACGAAAGACCTCACAGAGAATCACTTCAACAAAGCGGTCGCACGTTTGCGTGAACTCACCAATCATTTGGAAGCGCTCGCAGCACCGACTTCCCATAGCCAACAATGCGTCTTCCGGGAAGCCTTGGAATCACTAGTGCAACTTCTCATGCCTATTGCTCCACATATGACGGAAGAATTGTGGCAAGAGCTGGGGCATAACGTTCATGGCTCGCAGCCATTGTCACTGGGTCCTTGGCCTCAAGCTATTGAAGCGCTTGTGGCGCAGGAAGAGGTCACAATTTCTATTCAGGTAAATGGTAAATTACGTGGTACAATAAAGGTTGCGCCTAACAGTGACCAGAAAGATATTGAATCAGCGGCTCTTGAACTTGAAACCGTGCAACGCGCACTTGACGGTAAGCGGCCACGGAAAGTCATCTATGTTCCTGGGCGTTTGCTCAACTTTGTTGCTTAAGGAAGAATATGCAAACTTGGTGGAAAAGACTCGTGATTCTCACAAGCTTGGGGGGCTGTGCGGTCCAACCTGTGCTGATCGGCTCAAGCGGTTATGAAGATACCGTCAAGGTGTCGGTGATTGCAGAGCGGCTGGGTCAACAGCTCCGCATGACACTCCAAGATTATTTCCCGGGACGGGCGCCGCATCATGAGCTAAAAGTCAAGCTTGAAACTAAGCGGGACAGCTTGATGATTGAAGAGGATGCGACAACTCGTCGCTATCAACTCACCTTGAAAGCAGATTTTGAGCTTTTATCTTTGGATCAACCTTCGCTAAAATATCACAGCACTACTGAAGCTCTGGCCTCGTATAATTTTCTGAGTGTTAATGATCCGATCTATGGGGCTGCAGATTATAGCAATATTGTCGCGCAGGAAGCTGCAACAGAGCGTGCGTTGGTGTTGATTGCTCAGAAAATTCGTTGGCAAGTGATCTCATGGCTAAGCCAACACCACTCTGGTACTGAAACCCTAAAAGGTGGCTCATGAAGCTTTACGCTGATCGATTTATTGCAACGACTACACTGCCGCGTGCGGTTATATTCTTTGGCCCAGACACAGCTGTTGCAGATTATTGTATTGATCAAGCGCTCAATAAATTGCGTCGCACCGAGAAAAATTTAGATATAAAACGCCTCAGTGCTGCTGAGGCCGCAGAGAATCTTGGCATGGCACGTGAACACCTTGATGGGGGCGGGTTATTCCGCCAAGGTGCTGCAGTTTTAATCATTGATGAGGTGACGGACCGCTTGCTGAATACCTTCGAGCCACTGCTTGCTGAAATTAGCGATGGTGCTTGCCTGATTCTTCGTGGCCCTAACCTTAAGACAACTAGCAAATGGGTCAAGTACGCAGAAACCGCTGGTCAAGCTTTCTATGCCGTAGGATGCTACGAGCTGGATGCGTCGCTCATTCGCACTTATGTACAGGAGCGCTGTCGCGAGGAAGGTGTGACTATTGACGCTGGAGCTGAAGCCGCGTTAATGGCACAAGCGACTGATTTTACACTGTTTACCAGTTTTTTGGATCGGTTATTCTTATATATTGGCGATCATAAGCGCATTGATGAAGCCGCCATTCATATGTGTCAGATTCCTACTATAACACGCTTAAACACATGGGTAGAGGCTATCTTAAACCGTAATTTACTGTTAGGGACGACTGGACTGCAAACGCTGGTTGCTGAAGACCCGATGTTGTGTTTGCGGGCTTTACTGAATCAATTATTGAGGTTACAGCAGGCGCATGAGCTTGTAGCGCTTGGGGAGCCCCTGACAGATGCCCTGCTCATGAAGTTGAAGCCGCCAGTTTTTGCGAAGCAAGCAGTGCAATTTCGCAAGTGGTTAGCGACTTGGTCGCCAACACAGCTCGATGCGGCTATTGCCGCAGTCTATCGTGCCGAACGAGCTTTTAAGATGGGAGAGCCGTTCGTTGTCACAACGCATCACGTACTCACCGTTATGAAAAAAGCGGCATAGTCATTCTTGAAGTATCACGAGAGTGGATTCTTCAACGCCAACTATTGAAATTTTGGCGGACGTTTTTCAACAAATGCACTCATCCCTTCGCGCTGGTCAGGGGTGCCAAAGGTAGCGTGGAATAGACGTCGCTCAAAACGCAACCCTTCGTGTAGCGTTGTATCCTCTGCCATATTGATAGATTCTTTGACCAAACGTACACTCATTGGCGACATTTTGGCGATATGATTACCGATCTTAATGACTTCATCAAGAAAATTCTCTAATGGCAGGACACGGCTTACTAATCCAGCAGCCTCCGCCTCTTGAGCTGACATAAGTTTACCTGTGAGGCACATATCCATGGCTTTGGCGCGTCCAATTAAGCGTGGCAGGCGCTGGGTGGCGCCAGCCCCAGGGATCGTGCCAAGACCAACCTCTGGTTGTCCAAATTTTGCGTTATCCGCCGCAATAATCATATCACACATCAAAGCAATTTCACAGCCGCCCCCAAGAGCATAGCCAGCAATAGCAGCGATAATAGGCTTGCTTGTACAATGAATTGCTTCTTCCCAGCTGTTAATGAGTTTCTCCTGCACCACATCAATAAACGTCTTATCTTTAATTTCTTTAATATCCGCCCCAGCGGCAAAAACTCTATCTGAACCAGTAAGCACTAAAGCGCGAATGTGGGGGGTCTTTTCATAGTAAGTTAGGGCATGATGTACGTCAGCAATCATTTCGCTCGAGAGTGCGTTCATGGTCTGAGGACGGTTTAAGGTAATAACCGCAACTGCGCCATGTTCTTGCGTGATAATATACTCGTAGACGCTTTTCTTGTCTTTGGATGCCATAATCCCTCTATCTTTGGATTTTTAAGCATAGGCTAGCATCCTTAAGTTAATACCGAGTTAACCGACGCCGTGCTGAAAAATCTGATTATTTTTGGCACACCGCACAATAATATGACGATCGACCGCTTTGAGGTGCCCCTAGGATAGGCGTCGTACATCGATAACAGGGTAAACCCTTACGGTCATAGACTTGAAACGTATTTTGAAAAAAACCAGCGCCTCCAGAAGGATGATAGAAATCACGCAAGGTCGAGCCACCTTTATCTGTTGCCGCTTCGAGAACTTGGCAAACGTGCTTTAGTAATTCTTGAGTTTTGCCCAACGAAACGTCACAGGCCAAGCGTAACGGCGAAATACCTGCCAGATAAAGGCTTTCACACGCATAAATATTACCAACACCCACAACCACGGTTTGATCTAACAGCACACTTTTACAAGGACGGCGTGTTTTTTGGAAAGAGTGCCATAGGTCAGCCGGGCGGAGATCACATGGCTCAGGACCCAAATGGTTAAAAAATTTATGAGTAGTCAGTGCTTCAGTGGGGATAAGATCTATCAAACCAAAGCGGCGAGGATCATGATAGATGACGGCTTGGCCAGCAACTCGCAGGATTACATGATCATGTAAAATTAAGGGAGTATCCAGTGATGCTATCCTCAGGCGCCCTGACATTCCTAAATGTATGACCAGTGTATTGCGGTCGTCCAGATCAATTAAAAGGTATTTTGCATGGCGTCGCACATCTGTAATACATCGTCCGTGTAGCTTATCATCGAGTTTTACCGGCAGGGGGTAGCGCAAATCCTGACGCAATGCCTCC
Source organism: Alphaproteobacteria bacterium (assembly GCA_044376435.1). Taxonomy (GTDB): domain Bacteria; phylum Pseudomonadota; class Alphaproteobacteria; order JBILKX01; family JBILKX01; genus JBILKX01. The sequence goes on from JBILKX010000013.1 coordinate 27,644, forward strand.
ACTCCGTTAATGAGTTGACCCGTTAAGAGGGGAGCTAAATAGCGACGCACATTCTCAACTTCAGGTAATTCTGGCATTTTTTCAACTTCCTCTATACTATATACCCAATCCAAATGGAAAAGTGGATTTTTGAGCGGGGAATTATGCCCCACGACCGGCGCTTGAAAAAGCCTTCCGTATCTCACGATATGGGCGGTTTTTCAAGCTTGATTGTGAGCCAAATTCCCTCTCTCAAATTCTCCCCTTTTCCATCTGGATTGGGTATAGATTATATTATGCTGATTTTGTTTGCTAGTGTAGCAAAAAATACCATATTTTTACAGGAAGGTTGGGCATGGCTTGGTTTGGATTTAAGTCCGTCTCGGATATGGAAAAAACAAAGCTTGTCATGGATGTTTTTCGACGCGTCGCTGGTCAATATGATCTCATGAATGATCTGATGAGCTTAGGGATCCATCGGCTTTGGAAAGCTGAACTTATCAAGACTATGGCACCACAAGCTAGTGAGGTGATTTTGGATATGGCCGGTGGTACGGGTGACATTACGCTTGGCATCATGAAATGTTTCCAAAAACCCTCTCAGCATCCCCAGATCACCGTCGGTGATATTAATCCGAGTATGATTGAGCAGGGGCGGCGGCGCGCTTTAAATATGGGATATGCGCAAAATCCAAAATGGATGGTGGTTGATGCCACACATCTTCCCTTTGAAGATGAGAGCTTTGATAAATATGTGATTGCTTTTGGATTGCGGAACGTGACTGATATCCCTGCGGCTTTAAAGGAAGCGCGCCGTGTGTTGAAGCCAGGTGGGCAGTTTTTCTGTCTTGAGTTCAGCAAATTAACTCACCCGGCTTTACAAAAAGCCTATGAGTTATATACCTTGAAATGGCTTCCTAAGCTTGGAGCTGTGGTGGCTAAAGATGCTGCAGCATATCAATATTTGGCTGAGAGTATTGCTCAATTCTATACCCAGGAAGAGCTGGTTGAGGGAATGCACGATGCTGGGTTTCAGAACGTCAGGTACCAAAATTTGTCAGCAGGGATTGTGGCAATCCATCAGGGCCAACGCTGAGCAGTCTGTCCAAAAATCCACTCAGTGGAGACAATTCAGAGCATCTGAAAATCCGGCATGTTTGAGGATAGGAGGTCATATGTATAATGCATTTGTTTTATTCATTACTATTTGGGTCATTATATTTTTTATGAGCTTGCCTTTGAAGGTATCCATTCCGCGCAAGCCCCGACGAGGCTGGGCATCAAGCGCTCCCAGACACTCGTATATTCGGCGAAAAATTCTCTGGACAACAGTCGTGACTAGTATTCTGTGGGGAGTTGTATATGGCTTGGAGCGGCACTATCATGAAGAGATTGATCACTGGCTTAAAGACTTTTCCATAAAAAAGTCATTTTGAGCTTAACGACACCGCGCTTGAGTATCCAGAAAAAATTGCTTCAGGACATTTCACGATCCTGCATTTAAGCATTGCCAGTTTTTACAAATAAGCAACGTGAGCTACTTGCAGTTTTAAGGGGAAGACTTCACCATGGATGCAGGAGGTGCATGATGGTCAAGAAAGCTGTTGTCTTTGTGGTGGGGCTGATGAATGTGGCGTGGGGGGAGCTGATGCCAGCGCCGGAAGGGGC
>JBILKX010000055.1:0-10358 GCA_044376435.1 Alphaproteobacteria bacterium
TTTTCGACAGATGCTTTGTTTAGATAATTATACTGTATTAACAATTGAGCTATAAATCGTACATCTTGTACCGCTAAATGGCAGACATTAGGGATGATAGTACCTTTGGCGTGATCAAAGATAACTTGTGATTTACTCACAAGTGAATTGATAATCGTTGGGATTTTTTCTTTGAGAGAAATGTTCTGGCTAAAGGCGAATTTTAACTGGTCTTGGACTGCCTCATCAATCATATCTTCTAATTGAAAATTATTCGTGACCTTCCATATTTCATTAATATTGATACCATCTTGTAAAGGTGCGAGTTTTGAGTAATAGCTGTGGGACGCTTCGGCGAATTTAGTAAATTTTTCATTAGTAATAAATACTTGTCTCTTTTCTGAAGGTAAGAAAAACTGATGTTTTTTTAGCATATCGACAGCCGATTTTGCTTGTGATTTTGACATATTGAATACGTTAGGGGTGATAGTGCCAGCAGATTTATTAAAAATAATTTGTTCACAGTTTAAGATAGAACGAATGAAAGCAATAGGCTTCCACGCTAGGGGGAATATCTCAAAGAGTTCGCCAATAATGTTCAGAGCTTCATCCTCTTCATTTTCATCCGTAGCTGCTTGACCTTTGGGTACGGGTAAATGGTGCGCAATCTTACCTGTTGCCGCCTCTCTGTAAGTGCTAGAGGTAGTTTTAGTTTTTTTAGCCCGATGATCTTCTGTGCATGGATCTTGAGAGAGATCTATAATTTGAGAATTAAAAGAACCTTGATTCAAGCCAAGGGTTTTATATATCTTTTGAGTTTTTTTAGCAAATACATCTTCATCAACCTCTTCTTGGGTGGCCTCGGGCAAAAGTAGAGGATGATCAGTATTAGGTGTTGTGCTATTTTCATCTTGAGATAGATCTATAACGACAGGAGTGGTGCTAGGTTGCGTCTGCCACTGATGTGTGGGCTGTGTCTGCCACTGATATGTTGGTTGCGTCTGCCACTGATATGTTGGCTGTGTCTGCGACTGATATGTTGGCTGTGTCTGCGACTGATATGTTGGTTGTATCTGCGACGGATATGTTGGCTGTGTCTGCCACTGATATGTTGGCTGTGTCTGCTGGTAAGGTACTATTTTCGGTACTTGCGGCACTTGCGGATTTGTCTGTGGGTAAGGAAAAGGATGATTAGGTTTGAAAGGATCTGAAACATATGAACCTTGAGAATAAGGATAATGTGCCCCAATATACGTAGGAGATGGTGCAACCGTCGTCGTTGTCGTCGTCGTTGAAGTCGTCGAAACTATACTAAATGGTGATGTGGGGTGACCGGTTGGTTCCATGGCGTGGCCAGAAGTCATTGATATTATTATAAGTAATACAATAATCATTATTAATCCTTTTTTAAGTATTTTGGAATGTTTATTATATTTTTGCAAATATTGCAACGTTTTTTTTATAATATTAAAAATTATTAGACAGTTATTTTACTATTGTTTGAAAATACAACGCCATAAGCGTTGGTGTAATATCGCCGCTGGAGGGAATAGAGCTGACTAGATAAGTTGGTAGATAGGCTGGGTGCCGTAGTTTTTGGCAAGTTCTACAGTGCCGACGTAGCGGTATTTAAAGCGCGTCAGCAATGGAGAATGGGGATTTTCATTGCGAAGGATGCTGAGTTCTGTTTGCAAAAGGGCAATAAATTGCTGTGTGGCAAATATCTGGCCAATAATCGTGACTGGCTCGAGGCGGGCAGCGCGATTAATGTGGCCCCCATAAAAATTCTCTCGTTGGATAAAAGGATCTACCTCTTTAAAAACTGGACCGGCATGCAGGGAAATGCGTATATCCAAAGGGACTGGAAAACGCCGTTTGGCTAGTGAGCTATGAACAGCATCGCGTAAGGTAAGGCCGAGTAACGCCATATCGGTGGCGCGCTCTGCAACCATAAAGAGGGCATCGCCCCAGGTGTTTGTTACCTCTGCTTTGATGCCGTTTTTTGCCAGGTCTTCAGATATTTCTTCAATGACTTGCATAAAATCACCAATTGACCGATCAGGAATCTTGCTAAAACCAGCAAAGTCTGAAAATAACATACAACGAATTTGTCGCTGATGATCTGGCTCAATGACAGGCGTTTGGGGGGCGAAATACTCTAAATGCGGCATATCAGCATACATCTGCTCGATTTTACTAACCTCGCTTTGAAGCAGCGTTTCTAAATCAATCATATGCAGAGTGCTAATATCACTCCAATAGTCAATGAAATCGCTTACAGTACCGGGAGTGCTCGAGATTTTAGAGTGCCAAAGCGTAATAAGGTAAGGTTTAGTTTCTAAGATATTAGCGCGGATTTCCGCAAGTCCACGCAAAACATAATTCCCAAAACGGTAGAGCATCTGATGCCCAAGGAAATCTTCCATTGTCGCAAAGTTGACAGAGTTAGCGTGCTGTAAGAGATGTTCGGCGCGTGTTTGCCAGCGAGGCCCAGCATAAGCCACTCGATGCGCTAAGAAGTCTTCACGCTTGAAGGGGAGGACAATATTAAGCTCAGCTCCATGCTTAAGGAGTGTTTCGGCAAATAATATGTCACCACCTGCAGCCAGGGAAGTGTAGCCAATTTGAGGCTGCAATTTTTCAACCGCTGTTTCAATGCCACGCAAGGCTAAGTCTTCTAGGGAAGCTGGGAATATAGGGATTTTTTGACCAATAATATCAAGATTGTGACCAGAAAAAACGGCAATACTCGGGGGTTTTAGCACTTGAAAGACAGTGCCGGGTACTTTTAAGCCAATCTGATTAAGCATGTAGAGGTGATGACGAGTCCGGGCGATATCGGAGAATTGTTGGCGTGCTAAGGTCATGGCTTGTGTAAAAACTGTCAGCGCCGATTCAGGGGAATGCCGTAAGAGGTGAATCGTCCCTAAAGCTTGTGCAGTTGTATAGTCATCAAAAGATTGGTGACCCCAGTGATTTAGCGCTAGATTGGCAAGATGTATACTCAGTTGATCTTCGCCTAAGGCCCACGCTGTTGAGGCTGCCATAGCGCCCACCTGAACGTTGGGGCGCCAATAATAGCTATAGCAAAAAAATTGCAAAGCGAGCCTGATATCATTGAGAGAGGTTTGAGGCGTCAGGGTTGAGCTTGTATCTTCGAACAATTGCGACCAAATTTCCCAGTAAATCTGGCCTAAGTGATATAGATCTTCAGCCGTATAAAATTGTGTCGAGGCGGAAGCTGCGGGCTCATTATTCAGTAATGTTATCCAGGCTTCTGGGGGGTGTGGGTGTAATGAGTCTTGAATCACTTGGGCGATGGAATCTGTGAACTCTTTGGCAGGGAGTGGGGAATGTGACTGCAATAGCGCCCGTGCGGCATAGATCCTAAGGCGTAACTCATCAGTCGACGATAAGGTCGGCTCTTTTAAGGCCTCTACCGCCAAGTCATAGGCTACGAACACTTGGCCATTATCTAATAATTCTGCAATCTTAGCGTACATTGTCAGATTCAGTCCCCAATCATCAAAATTTTATACAAATATTGACATAATGGCATTAACAAAGGGTTCATGGGTTTGACTTATAGTAATTTTATGCAAGGCACAATACTCATAATAGATGATATTCAGGAAAACATTGATCTGCTATCCAGGTACTTAGAGCGGGAAGGGCACACAGTTGTTCAAGCATTGTCAGCTTCAGCAGCCTTTAGCCTAATGGAAGAGCACGGCTTTGATATTATTATGTGTGATTTGATGATGCCAGAAGTAGATGGTATGGCTTTTCTACATAAGACTAAAGGCTTGGCAAAATATCAGGATATTCCTATCCTAATGATTTCCGCACTTGACGAAGTTGAAGCCGTCGCTGAAGCCATCGAAGCTGGGGCCGAAGACTATCTCTTAAAGCCATTTAACCGCACGCTCCTAAGGGCACGCATTCATGCGTGTTTAGAGAAAAAAACATGGCGTGATCGCGAGAAACATTATCTGCAGCTGCTTAGAAATGACTTATCTGCGGCAGCCCAACTCCAGGAATCGGTGTTGCCTCAGGCATTTGGGTTTCATCCCCAAGCCGACTTGGTTGCATTTATTAAACCTGCTGCAGAGGTTGGAGGAGATTTTTATGACTATTTTTGGATTTCTCCGACGCAGCTTGCAGTTTTAGTAGCAGATGTCTCAGGGAAAGGCTTAACGGGAGCTTTTTTCATGGCCATGGCGCGTACCTTAATAAAAGCCTATGCCCGTTTTCATCCCGACCCTTGTAAGTGTCTCGAAATCGTGAACGCTATTCTGGCTGAAAATAATGAGCAAATGATGTTTGTCACACTATTTTATGCCATTTGGGATCTTTCAACTCACCAATTGACTTATATTAATGCTGGGCATTGCCCAGCAATTTTGCTTAAAGAAGCTGGATCTTATGAGCTACTCGATAGGCATGGTGGATTGCCGCTGGGTGTTACAAATAATGCTCAATATCACTCAGATATTGCTGACTTTCCCCCTATGTCTCAGCTAATTTTGTATACAGACGGTATTAATGAAGCTATGGATGATCAAGGCAATCAGTACGGCTATACACGGTTATATGAATTGTGTCAAAAATGGCGCAAAGAGCCCTTAGAAGATAAGATTAACACAATCATTCAGGCAGTGAGAGCTTTTGCTGGAGAGGCAGAACAGTCGGATGATATTACGTGTTTGATCCTAGCCCATAAGCATAATTTAGATATGGTGACACTTGAGATGGCGCCTAATATAAAAAAAATCACAGAAATTACAGAAAAAATCAAAAAAATTTTTAGAGGCTGGAATGTTGCAGAAGACCAACTTTATTATGTCGATTTAGCGCTCGATGAGTTGTTATCAAATATCATTTTTTATGGCAAAATTTATGAAAAAAAATCATACATTTCAATAACTTTAATAAATTTCCCTGAAGGCGTTGCTTTAGAAATTGTCGATGAAGGTATCCCCTTTGATCCTACCCAACGTCCCAATGTGGATATAACAAAAATGATCGAAAATCGAGACATCGGGGGGCTTGGTATACACTTTGTTAAAACTTTTACCGCTAAAATGCGCTATCACCACGAAACTGGTAGGAATCATGTGGTGATCGAGTTTGATAAACAACCGTAACTTTGAGGTCGTACATGGAAATTGCACAAACTACTGCGGATTCCTTAATAGTTCTGACTGTTAACGGCCGTGTTGATGTCAACACAGCAGCTCAGTTTGAGCAAAAATTATCTGAAGTTCTGAATCAAGGGACAAAACAGATATTAATTGATTGTGCCGGCCTTGAATTTATCAGCAGTGCGGGTTTGCGCACATTGCTGGTAGCGGGAAAACGTTTAAAAGCTTATCACGGGGTATTAGTGCTGTCAGGACTAAAGCAACCAATCCGTGAGGCTTTTGATGTCAGCGGTTTTTCAAGCTTGTTCAACATATATGATACTGCCGAAAGCGCTATATCTGCCACTACAGCTGTATCAAATCCATAGTTAATAAAGGAGAGCACTCATGGAGTTATCAACAGAAAAAAAGAAAAAAACGGCAAAGCCTGTTAAAAAGACAGCAAAAAAGAAAAAAACTGCTGCTAAGAAACCTGCGGTTTTGAAGACTTTGAAAAAGGCTGTAAAGAAAGCTACAGCAAAGAAAGCTGCACCAAAGAAAAAAGTTGCAGCGAAGAAGGCTACAGCTAAAAAGACCGTAGCGAAGAAAGCTACAGCAAAGAAAGCTGCACCAAAGAAAAAAGTTGTAGCAAAGAAGGCTACAGCTAAAAAGACCGTAGCGAAGAAAGCTACAGCAAAGAAAGCTGCACCAAAGAAAAAAGTTATAGCAAAGAAGGCTACAGCTAAAAAGACCGTAGCAAAGAAAGCTACAGCAAAGAAAGCTGCACCAAAGAAAAAAGTTGTAGCGAAGAAAGCTACAGCTAAAAAGACCGTAGCGAAAAAAGCTACAGCAAAGAAAGCTGCACCAAAGAAAAAAGTTGTAGTAAAGAAAGCTACAGCTAAAAAGACCGTAGCGAAAAAAGCTACGCCAAAGAAAAAAGTTGCGGCTAAAAAGACTGTTGCGAAGAAAGTAGCGGTTAAGAAAGAAGTCGTTGCTTCATCTACAACTTCATCTCCGGCATTGTTCTCTTCCTTATTGAATCGTCTCTAAGGTTTAAATCAATCTCGACAAAAAACCTCAGTCCTTAGTGGGCTGAGGTTTTTTGTGTTGTCGTCCCCAAGCTTAGGTACCATAGGGCACTCCACTCATTAAGGTTGTGAAGCTTTGAGGGTGGTAGTCTTCACCAAATTTATTTTCACAAGTAAGATGAAAAAGTGGATTTTTGAGTGAGGAACTAAGAAAAAGCCCCATTGGTTTTACATGTCTTTTTCACCAAAGACCTTGGAAGATTTAGGCAAAATAATGCTTGCGACAAACAGCAACATACCGGTCATTGCCACCAATCTCTACTTGCTCCCCCTCACGTACGGGCTTGCCTTGAGCATCAATACGCATATTCATCGTGGCCTTACGCCCACAGTGACACACACCTTTAAGCTCTACCAATTCATCTGCAAGAATGAGCAGGTATTGACTGCCTACAAATGGCTCGGCCATAAAATCACTACGCAGTCCATAAGTCAGTACCGGGATATTAAGCTGATCAACAATCTGGGCGAGTTGATATACCTGGGATTTGGTCAAAAATTGTGCTTCGTCTACCAAGATGCAATTGACCTTCTCCCGCTGGTTGACATAGTGAAAGAAATTAAAATCTGGCTCAATTGCCAGGGCATCGGCCGACAGTCCAATGCGTGAGGCAATCTTTCCGAGACCGTGGCGTGTATCAATTGCCGGGGTAAATAATAATGTCGACATGCCGCGCTCGCGATAATTGTAATCCGCTTGCAGCAAGGTGGTCGTTTTTCCGGCATTCATTGCGGCGTAATAGAAGTAAAGTTTAGCCATGATGGGTCTTCCTATGTGTTATGATAAGCGGATCAAGCTTTCCTCGCGCCCGAGGGCGATCATCACCTCGTAAATGCCTGGGGATACCGTACGACCTGTTAACGCGGCGCGCAAAGGTTGCGCAACTTGGCCAACTTTCAAAGCGTGTTGCGCACAATAGTCTTTAATCGATGTCTCTAAAGCGTCAACATCCCAGCTCGAGACGCTTTGAAGAATATGCCGCACCTCTTGCAAAAGCACTTTATTTTCTGTTAGGAGAGACTGCGCTTTGGGATCTGGGGTTGGGCGGCCTGTGCTCATTAAAAAGTGCGTCGATTCGGCGAGTTCCACCAATGTTGACGCGCGGGTTTTGAGCCCCGGCATCGCTGTGGTTAACCGTTGCTGTAACAGGGCAGCATCTAGGGTGGTATGGGGCTGTATATGCGGCAAAATCAATTCCACCAAAGCAGCGTCATCGGTTTGACGAATATAGTGACCATTAAGGTTGCTCAGTTTATGGACATCAAATCGTGAGGGGGAGCGGCCAATATGATCAACATCAAACCAGGCAATGGCTTGGTCGGTGCTGATAATCTCTTCATCGCCATGGCTCCATCCAAGCCGGAGTAAATAATTGCGCATGGCCGCCGGTAAGAATCCCATATCGCGGTAAGCTTCAACCCCCAAGGCGCCATGGCGTTTGGAGAGCTTTGCCCCATCCGCCCCATGGATGAGCGGAATGTGGGCAAACTGCGGCACACTCCACCCCATCGCTTGGTAAAGATGAGTTTGTCGGAAAGCATTCGTCAGGTGATCATCGCCACGGATAATATGGGTAATGCCCATATCATGATCGTCGACTACCACTGAGAGCATGTAGGTGGGCGTCCCGTCGGCGCGCAGTAAGATCATATCATCAAGCTGGCTATTGGCAACCCGTACCGTCCCTTGCACCATATCGTCGATCACGGTTTCCCCAGTCTGAGGTGCTTTGAGTCGAACGACTGGCTTGGCGCCTGCAGGCGCCTCTGCGGGATCCCGATCGCGCCACAACCCATTATAGCGGGGAGGGCGGCCTTCGGCTTGCGCCTGCTCTTTCATGGCGGCCAACTCTTCTGGACTACAGTAACAGTGATAGGCGAGGCCTTGGCGCACAAGTTCATGGGCGACTTCTTGATGGCGCTGCATGCGGGCAAATTGCATAACAACGTCGCCATCCCAGTCCAGTTCTAACCAGTGCAAACCTGCGAAAATAGCCTCAATCGCCGCTTGGGTGGAGCGGGCACGATCGGTGTCCTCAATACGCAGCAGGAATTTGCCACCGTGGTGACGCGCAAACAACCAATTGAAGAGAGCCGTGCGGGCCCCGCCAATATGTAAGTACCCTGTGGGGGAAGGGGCAAAGCGAACAATAACTGACATACCTATTTTTCTCCAGGAACACCCTTAGTCGTCGAATACTCAAAGTGCACGATTTCATCAGGGAAGAGATATTTGCGGATGGCATGAGCGGCGCTGGCAGCTTCGGCAAAGCCCGTCAGGATTAATTTGAGTTTACCAGGGTAGGTGGCAATATCACCAATGGCATACACCCCCTGAGTATCGGTGGCGCAGGTCGACTGGCTCACACTAATGTGGTTATGATCCATGCCGAGACCCCACTCCGCAATCGGTCCAAGATTCATGGAGAGACCATAAAATGGTAATAAAACATCACACGCGATATCGCGACTCTGATTATCAAGATCGGTGATCGTCACATGCGTTAAGGTGCCGTGATCGCCTTTCAGCCCGGCGAGCTGATAGGGCACCACAAGCTCTAAGCGTCCAGCCTGGGCCAGCGCCTGGAGCTTCGCTTCACTATCGGGGGCAGCGCGGAATTTTGGACGACGGTGCAGAACATACAGCTTATCCGCCACATCAACCAGCGAGAGCGCCCAGTCAACAGCAGAATCGCCGCCTCCGGCAATCATCACGCGCTTGCCGCGAAAGTCTTCTTTGCGGCGGACGTAGTAAAAAATGCTCTTGTCCTCAAAGGCTTCTAACCCCTCAAGCGGCGGACGGTTTGGGCCAAAGGCACCAACGCCTGCGGCAATAATAACGGCGGCAGCATCAATGGCGACGCCGGCCGATGTTTCAACAAGCCACCGCGCGCCCTGAGCTTGGAGCTTTACCACACGCTGGCCGAGATGAAACACCGGCTGAAAAGGCTCGGCCTGGCGTTCAAGATTGGTAACGAGGTCAGCGCCATCAATCCGTGGGTGCGCCGGAATATCGTAGATTGGCTTTTCTGGATAGAGGGCCGCGCATTGTCCCCCAATCATATCCAAGGCATCAACAATATGACACTTCAAGCCCACCATCCCGCATTCAAAAATTGCAAAAAGCCCCACCGGGCCCGCCCCAATAATGACAACATCTGTTTGCTGCATACCTTTTTCCTTTTATCTGATGGCGGCATCATACGGGGAATTGCGCGAGAACGCAAGTGTCCCGCGTTGAAAAGTACGTGCAAGGTTTTGGGGTTATTTAAGGGGTCTTAAAGCCTCATAGTGATCGTGGAGAGCCTTAAGTGCTAGGCAGTGCTCAGTGAACGGTTTTGAGGGGTAGCTTTGAAAACCATGTGCATGTATTACATTACTATACAAAATTTTTAACGAAGTGGCCAGAATCTGATGCTCTGCCTCATGATCGGTAACTTTCTGGAGGTGGCCTAAAGCTCTATCCAGCTCCGCCTTGTAGGCCTGATGCTTATTGGCCTGCTGTTGGTCAGGGTTTGTAGGCGCTATAAGCTTAGCAGTATCAGAGAGCATCTTGACCGCTGCATTGAACTGCTCTTTGTCTAAGATCTGGTATGCCTTCGCTTCTGTCGTTTGCGGTAAGTGAGGTAAGAGCTTTGGATTCTCAAACTGCTTCACAAAACCCTGCATGTTTTCTGTGGTATTTTGTGTTGTTTCCTCAACAGCTTTTTTCTCTTTGAGGCCGTATTTAATACCCATACCAAGTGTTAGACCAGTGAGGGCTACCCCTGTCCCCAGCAGCGCTGTCTTGCCAAGAGGCGTGCTGATGAAACTCGCGTTTTGTGGACTGTTGGTGTCTGCGGAAGGAGGTGTATCTGAAGAGGTCGGGGTATTTGCAGGGGATGGACTGGCGGGAGTGGGGTTTGGCACATTAGCAGGCGCTGCCGGCTGTGGCGTTGACGACGGCCTGCCGGCCTGTGCATAGGGAATGCCGCTCATCAAAATGGTGATCAGACAGAGTATCGTTTTTTGGTGCATACAACCCCTCATAAGCTCATAATCTTTTGAGAATACACTTAAAAATTTACTTAACCCGAGTTTTGGATAAGAGATAACTAATTAATTGATATTGTTAATAAAAAGAATGTGAGCTACCCTATTTGTTCGGAAAAAAAAGAGGAAGCTCACA
>JBILKX010000056.1:0-10351 GCA_044376435.1 Alphaproteobacteria bacterium
TCCTCTCAATGCCTTTGTTCATATTCTTTCCACTTTAGTCGCCTATTCCCTAAAGAAGACCAAACCTTCCATAACTCCTACTTCACCCTATGCCTTCCATCCTTCTCTTATCCAAAACTGAGGTTAGGTATTACAAGTAAAAGAAACGTTAAAAATAAAAAAACCCAAGCCAAAGCTTGGGTTTTTTGGATTCAAAACGAGCGGAAAACTAGCTGCGCTGCTGATAAAGGGCCATAAAATCAAAAGGCGCGAGCACCAGCGGTGGTAGACCGCTTTCGCGCGTCACGTCAGCCAAAATGGCGCGAGCGAAAGGAAAGAGCAACCGCGGACACTCCACAAGTAAGAGCAGTTTGGTGAGCTCTTCAGTATCTGAGGCCACCGTAAAAATACCTGCATACCGTAACTCAGCAAGATAAATTGCTTTCTTAGCCGTCCCAACTTTTACCTTAAGGATCAGTTCCACTTCAAAGGTTTTATCTTCAACTGGATTTACTTCAACCTCAACATGGACGGAAACCTCAGGTTCTTCCTCAATTTCCATCAAGGCTCGAATCCCATTGGGATTCTCAAAAGATAAATCTTTGATATACTGAGCGTTAACAATGACTTGTGGCGATTGCGGTTCGTTATTATTTGTTGCTTGAGCCATGTGATTATCCTTATATGTAATAGTTAATGATCTTGTTCAGCACCAGTTTTTTCAAGAAAAAACAAACCCATAAGGGGCAATATCAACATTCCGGCGCTTACCAAGAACGCTGATTGAATACCATAATGGTGCCACAACTGACCAAGGACAGCATTACCACAGAGCTGCCCAACACCGTTGATGAGATGGAAAAATCCAAACGCTGTCCCGCGCAAGTGTGATGGTGCTGTGTTTGCGACCATTGCTAATAGAATACCTTGGGTGAGCGCCATGTGCAATCCCCAAATCGCCACCCCAATACCCAGTTCAAACAGGGAATCAGACGTCGCCAGAAGAATATTGGCGATCACAAGCGATAAAAATCCCCCCATAAGAAAGAGGCGCTTATCAATGCGATCGGCAAAACTGCCAATCGGAATCGATGTAAAACAATAGGTTATGTTCATCATGACCAACACAAGGGGAACATAGGTTACCGGCAAATGCACACTTTCGGCGCGTAATACCAAAAAGCTTTCGCTGTACCGCGCTGCCATAAAAGCTGCGGAGACAAATAGTAATCGCCAATATCGCGGCTCTAAAAGACGCAGCTGCGAGAATTGGAGAGGATTTATCTTCTCGCCAGACGCCCCGTGCACTTGTGGCGGACGACGGTCTTGAATCCCGAAGATACAGATCATGACAGCAATTGCCGCCGGAATGGTTGCCCACCAGAATACTCTTTGATAGTCATTGCCTGAGAAAGCAATAAAAATCGAGACAATAACGGGACCGATCAGTGACCCAAATGAAGCAAACGCTTGTCGGAATCCATAGGCGATACCCGTCATAGACTTTGGGGTGACATCCCCGATCAGGGCATCTCGCGGCGCATCCCGCAAGCCGTTACTCAGCCGCTCAACAAAACGGCCAAAAAATACCCAACCCACGCTTGGTGCCATCGCGAGAATCGGCATACATAACGCCGAAACCCCGTATCCTAAAACAATCAAGATCTTGCGTGTGCGAAACCAATCGCTAATAACCCCAGAAAAAATCTTTGTAAAATGAAACGTTGCGACCACCACGCCCTCGATCATGCCCATGGTGCGTGTATCTGCACCGAATACTGACACGATCAGCAAGGGTGTAAGAACTGTGATTACAACCGAAGTAATATTCATAAAGCCGCTGACGAGCGCCAGCGCCTTCACGGTTTGAGGAATTGCCGACACCCGTGCAAACCCTGTTTGCCAAAATGCTTGCCCAATCTTTTTTGCCCGCCGCATCGTCCGCCTATGTAAAAAAATTGCCGTAGCCTCTACCCAGCAACTGAGAGAGATCTCTTCTGGTCATAGCACAACTCACATCCATTTAACAAAGGAAAAATGACAATTATTCGTAGTTTCTTGAAAAATCTTTAATTGACTTCAGCCGAACACCTTGTGTACCTTTAGATTCTCTAGGCTGCAGCGCTCTGAAATAGGCGCCCCCCTAAGAATTATCCTAGATTTTTATACAGGGACGATTTTTCACTCCCCAGGACATGGCTACGCCTGGTGACCCAGGGGATTTGTGCAAACATTTAGAGCAACTTGTAGTTCAGGCAACGAAGGAAACATAGATTATGAGTTTGGAATTAAAATTAGATAAAGTTTTACAAAGATTTGCAATGATTCGTGATCAATTAAGTACAGGCACGGTTGCAGACCCTCAAGAATTTGCCAAGCTTTCGAAAGAATTCTCCGATCTTACCCCACTTGCCGAACAAATCATGGTGTGGCAAAAAAAGCGCCAAGAACTCGAGGAAACTCGCCTACTCGTCGCAGCATCTGGTGAGGATCCTGTGCTTAAAAACATGGCTCAGGAAGAAATTCATGACCTTGAGCACACGATTAGCGACCTTGAAAATGCCATTAAAGTTTTGCTCCTCCCCAAAGATGAGGCCGACGATCGCAACGTGATTGTGGAAATTCGCGCCGGCACTGGCGGCGAAGAGGCGGCGCTCTTTGCGGCCGATTTATTACGCATGTATCAACGATATGCCGACATCAAAAGCTGGGGCTATGAACTTTTTGATGTGAGCGATACTGGATTAGGTGGCATTCGCGAGGCTAGCCTTAACATTCGCGGCAAAGGGGCTTATGCGCGCCTCAAGTTCGAATCTGGGGTCCATCGAGTGCAGCGTGTCCCTGAGACTGAGGCTAGTGGTCGCATTCACACCTCAGCCGCCACAGTTGCCGTCCTCCCTGAAGCAGAGGAAGTCGATATTCATATTGCGGATAATGACTTGCGTATTGACGTATTTCGCTCTAGCGGCCCAGGCGGCCAGTCGGTTAACACCACGGATAGCGCGGTACGTATTACCCACATCCCCACTGGTATTGTCGTACAACAGCAAGATGAAAAATCACAACATAAGAATAAAGCGAAGGCCTTGAAAATTCTTCGAGCCCGTTTGTATGAACTTGAGCGCCAGAAAGTAATGGATGAACGGGCAGCCGCCCGCAAAGGGCAGATTGGCAGTGGCGACCGCTCCGAGCGCATCCGCACCTACAACTTCCCTCAAGGACGCGTGTCTGATCATCGGATTAATTTAACTCTCTACAAACTTGCGCTCTTTCTCGACGGCAGCGCTCTTGATGAAATGATTGATGCGCTTGTCGCCGAGGATCAAGCCTCAAGACTTTCAGAGGAGGCAAGCGAAAACTGATGCCAACTATCGCTACTGCTCGCCATTGGGCAACACAAAAACTCCAACAGATTGGCATTGACACTGCCGTTTTGGATGCGCGTGTCTTAGTCGCATGGGCTCTTGAGAAACCAGTCACGTGGCTCTATAGCCATCCCGAGCACAGTCTGAGCAATCTGGAGTGGCAGGCTATCCAACATACTATCGATGCACGGCTGAATCATAAACCGGTGGCGCGTATCGTTGGTGAGCGCGAATTTTGGGGAATGACTTTTCAAGTAACTGCAGCTACCCTGGATCCACGAGCCGATAGCGAAACCGTGGTCTCGGCTACCCTCCATCACTGGCCAGCCAATGGCCAGCGCATCCTGGATTTAGGCACGGGCACTGGCTGCCTGCTTATCAGCCTACTACGTGAGCGCTCTTATGCTGTTGGCCTTGGCATTGATCAAAGCTCTGACGCTGTCAATGTTGCGAGGACTAACGCGCTGGCTCTTGGGGTACAGGACCGCTGCCATATCATGCCGCTGAATTGGGAAAACCCTAGCGATGTCACCACCTTACGTGAATGTGCGACATTCGATGTGATTATCAGCAATCCGCCTTACATCCCCTCCCAGGTTATTGGTCAACTAGCGCCCGAAGTCAAACTCTACGATCCCCATACCGCTTTAGATGGCGGCCCTGATGGTTTGCACGCCTATCGCTCGATTGCTCAGCTACTCGGGAGCACACCGCTGCTCAGTGATTCGGGGATTGTCGTGGTGGAGGTTGGTGTCGACCAAGCCCCACACGTTGCCGCAATTTTTGAAGTGCATGGATTTTTCTTAGAAGCCGTGCACGAAGATCTACAAGGTATTCAACGAGCTCTTGTATTTCATAAAAAAAACTTGTAAAAAGAAAGAGGTAGCTAGCACTACTTCGTGATACATATGCATATAAAAGGTGTTTTTGGGTGAATGGATAGAAAAATGGAATCAGCATCAAATAAGGCCAACAGTAGCAATGCTCGTCGCTTGCGAACGAAGTATAATCGTCGCCGTGAAGCCACGGGAGAGGCCGCAACTTTAGAGCGCGTTGAATCTGCGACATCTCAGAACAGCCCCTCATCCTCAAACAAAAGTACGCAAAATCGCCCCCGACATAATAATCATACGAATGCTCGTGCCAAACAAGCTATTGATAAATATGTTGCCCTAGCTCGGGACGCCTTCGCTATGGGTGACCGTGTGGCCGCTGAGGGCTACTTACAGCACGCAGATCATTATTACCGTGTGGCCTATGGTCAGAATGTGTTGGACGACAAGACTGATCTCACGATTACAATTCCTACTGAATCTGAGCGCAGCCGTGGTAGGCGACAAAAAACGACAATTATTTCCGACGAAGAAGATTAACATGGCAAGATTCCGCCCTAAAACCTTATCTCTCTCTTAAAGCGCTTGCCTTCGCTTTCATAAGTGGCTTTAACATATACTGCATTACAGTCTTTTGACCGGTGACAATATCTGAAACCACCATCATGCCCGGAATAATTGGTAGCTTTTTACCATGATATTCTAGATGATTTTGAAAAATTTTGAGCTTCACTTTGTAAAAGCTATTATTTTGTTGATCTACAAATGTATCAGCACTGATCGTCTCTACCTCAGCATCGAGGCTGCCGTAAATCGAGAAATCATAAGCACTGATCTTCAATTTCGCTGGCATACCCACACGAATAAACGCAATATCTGATGGTCGCACTAAAGCCTCGACTTGCAACCGGTCATCCAGCGGGACAACTTCTATAAAGTTATCCCCTGGTTTAATGACACTGCCAACGGTGTTTGATTTTACCAACTTCACAGTCCCTTTCACCGGCGAGCGCAGTTCAGTCCGCACCATTCGATCCTGCCGCGCTAACATTGTTTTATGCAATCCATCCATTTCTGCTTGCACGTTGCGCAGCTCGTTCATAGCCTCGGCGCGTCGGCGCCCCTGCGCTTCTGCCAATCTTTCATGTGTTTCTAGCAGGGAGGCTTCTACCCTTGGCAATGCCGATTCTAGTGCCCGGAGTTGACCCCGCACATCCTGATCTTCTTTCTGCTGCCGCAAGTAGTCAATTATAGGGATGAGTTTTTCTTGCATTAAGGGTTGTGTTATTTTTAATTCTTTCTGGATAATTGTATGGATTTGTGTTGTTTGCTTGTATTTCTCACGTAGCTCCTGCAACTCGTGTTGCTTTTGTGTGATTTGGTCTTGCAGAATTTGTTCTTGGCTTTTCTGTAACTGTCGACGCACTTGGAAAAGATGCAGTTCATCTGCAGCTGACTCAGGCTTATAACGCAGCACCTCATCTGGCATGACTAATTCTTCTTTATCCTGCACTTCTGCCATCAGTCGGGCACTTGCGGCTAACCGGCTGTAATATTTGCTTTCAATATCTACCAGCTCGGCTTCAGCGCTGGGATTGCTGATACGGGCTAAGATTTGCCCTTGCTCAACAACCTCTCCTTCTTTCACAAACACTTCTTGGAGCAAGCCACCCTCTAGATTATCGACAACTTGCACACGGCCAGAAGACACAAACTTCCCTTCGCATTGGGTGATTTCATCTAACCGCGCTATACTAGCCCAGATTACAAAGATGCTCATAAATAATAATACAATCCAGGTGAACGCATGATACTTAAAAGCACCGAACTGCTTCCAGGCGGCAATGACAGGAGAAACAAATTTTAAATCGCGGTCCTTCATACCCTCCCTCCTGGCGGCCTGACTGGAGCACTTGACGCGCCATTACCCGCCATGGGTGGTGGTGTCGCAGGCCGTGCGCTCGCGGTGGGGGGTTGGGACAAGCGTGCCATCACTTGGTCTCTCGGCCCATCTAGAATGACCTGCCCGCGCTCGACAACAATAAGCCTGTCAACAAGCGGCAACAGCGCCAGTCTATGAGTGATCAGTAATAAAGTCTTACCTTTGGTATATTGATGCATACGCTCCCGAATTTGGAGTTCAGAATTATTATCCATCATTGCTGTAGGTTCATCAAAAACCAAGATCGAAGGATTGCCGACAAGCGCCCGTGCAATCGCAATTGTTTGGCGTTGCCCGCCTGAAAGCTGGCGCCCACCTTCACCAACACTTAAATCAAATCCCATGGGATGGTTTTGGACGAATTCATCCACCCCCGCGAGCTGCGCTGCCTGAATTAGGTCGCGATCATTCGCATCTGGATCACCGAATAAAATATTATCGCGGACAGAACCATAAAAGAGATAGACATCCTGAGGGACATACCCGATATTACGACGCAAATCGGCAGGGTCAATCTGGCGCAGATCAATGCCGTCAACGAGCACTGACCCTTTAGTTGGCATATACAAACCGAGTAAAAGCTTCTCAATCGTGGTCTTCCCAGAACCTACACGACCAATAATCCCCACATGTTCACCGGCCTTGACAGTAAATGACAGACCACGCAACGCCTCAACCTTTTCATTAGGGTACGCAAAGCTTACGTCGCGAAATTCTATATCGCCTCCCAACAAGGGGCGGTGTAAAAATTGCTTGTCTGCAGGACGCTCCAAAGGCTTTTTCAGAATCGTGTCTAGCGATTTGAGTGAGGCAATCATTGCATAGAAGCGACTCACAACGCCAATCGCTTGCGCAATAACGCCAAAAGCACGCCCCGCCAGGATAGAACAGGCAATAAGACCGCCCATGGTTAACTGATGCGCTGCAATCTCATAAACTCCGACTACCAGTACCAATACCATTAACAGGTTTTGCAACAGCAAAGAGGCATTCACAATTGTTGATTGCGCTGCTTTTAAATGACTTGAGGTCTCAGCCGCCTGAGAGACAAATATTTCCCATTGACGTTGCATCCGGCTCTCTGCGCTATTACTTTTTATCGTATCTAAGCCATAGATCGATTCCATCAGCAGCGCATGTCGTTGACCCGCATCTTGATAATTATTTTGCGTATATTTCCGCAATGGCCACTGCAAAATAGCTGTTACGATAATAATCACCGGCAACGCTAACGCGACAACCAAAGCAATTTTCGCACTGATCCAATAAATAAGCCCCAAAAATAGCAAGAAGAACGGGACGTCTGCTAAAGCCATTAAAGTGATCGATGAAAAAAATTCTCGTAACGCCTCAAATTCACGCAATTCATGGGCCAAGGCCCCCGCAGACGGGGGCATTGCCTCAAGACGCATCCCTAAAACATGAGAATAAATACGTGCTGATAACAAGACATCGACGCTTTTACCCATACTATCCATTAAGTATGTACGCACCTGACGCAGGGCAAAATCAAAAGCATAGATGATACACACCCCAATGACTAGGGTCCAAAGCGTTTCAAAAGCATTATTTGGGACAACGCGGTCATAGACACTCATTGAAACTAAGGGGGAGAGCGCTGTAAAGATATTGGTTAAGATTGACGCTAACGTTACAGAGCGGTAAATTGGGAAAAAGTTAATTAAAGTCCCCCAAAACCACTGCTTGGGCTGCTCTTCACTGAAGCTAGCGGCGCGCTGATCATAACGATAGGTTGGACGTGAGAACACGACCATACCGGTATACATGATCTGTAAATCATCGCGCGCAATAGCTGTGATGCTACTGGGGGTCTCAGGCCAAATGATCTCAAATTGCCCGTTATCTGTAATATTTACCAAGACACAAGCCTGATTGCCTTCCAAAATTAAAATACATGGCAGTGTAAGCTTGGAAATCTCTAGCAATTTCTTATGTACCACCTGTGCGGTAAGGTCGGCTCTTTCAGCCGCGCGTACGACAAGATCTAAGGTTAAGCGGTTATTAACTAATGGCAAACCTGCTCGTAATGCTGTCACTGACATAGGACGATCATGCATTCGCGTGATAATCTCTAAGCATACGGCTAATGGATCATGAATCTCCTTGCGGATTTGATCTTCAAAAACCTTGTGACCACCGCCTGTTTTCTCTAATTCTACCATTTATTAACCAGTTTTTATCGAGTTTCTCGTTAAATAAAAAACGAGGGCCGAGTTGCTGCCAGCAAACTTCGCCTCAAAGTCAATAATAACCCAGAATATTTAAAAAACTTGTAAAATTGGCATAAATAAGTATAATAATAAGGTCTAATAGTGAATAAAGACGCCTTTAATAAACACCTTGCGTGGGCATTGTGCAGCCTAACATCATCGGGCTTTGGCACAACTCTCGAAGACACCTTGCATAAAGCTTTACAGTATAATCCTGACATTAAAGCTTCACAGCACCAATACATGGCTCAACAAGCTCGACACAATCAAATCGCGTCAGCCCTCTTGCCTTCGTTTGGGTTTCGTGCGGCCACGGGACGGGAGCATGCCAACATTCCCCAGCAACCTAAAAGCCCCCCCTTACGTCAATCAGACTTTATGAATGATCGCAGTGAGGCTTCTGTAACAATGCGTCAAAGACTGTGGGATAATTTTGAGATTTGTTATCGGACCGCCCGTGAAAAATCTGAACTAGAGCGCACAAGCCATGTGCTCCGCTCAACAATCGAAGACATCGCGATCAATGCCATCATTTCTTATCTGGATGTGATAAAATTTCGCAAATTGAAGCGCATCTCAGAAGAAAATATCAAGCGTCACGAACAAATACTCAGCAAGGTACAATCTCTGCTCAACAACGGTGTTGCTACAGCTGCTGACTTTAATCAAGTCCATGCCCGCTTAAATAACGCTCTTACCTCACTTTTAGAAATTCAAAATGACCTAGCTAAGGCTGAAGCTTACTATATGCAAATTGTTGGCGAGAGCGCCCCCGAGCATCTTGAACCGCCAGAATTGCCATTTGCTCACCTGCCGAAAACCCTTGACGAAGCCATAGAAACTGCCCTCTCACAGAATGCGATTTTATTAGCGCATCGTTCGATTGTTGTCTCCGCACGAGCTGATGTCAACGCCGCCGAGTCACGTTTCATGCCTGCTATTGACCTGGAAGCAAGCAGCACTTCTTTACGCAACGCTGGCTCAACGCTTGGGCACCAACGCAATTCTAGTGTTATGCTCGTGGCCACATATAATTTATCAAATGGTGGTCTTGATATGCACCGTCGTCAAGAAGCCTTAGCAAAAGTAGGGGCTGCACGCTACCAATCTATTCGTATACAACAAGATTTAGAACGTGACTTGCGTAGGTTGTGGGTCGCTTACCATAATGGTGGCATCGCTAACGAACGCTTAACCACGGCTCAGAATGCTAGCCTCCAGGTTTGGGAAGGCTATGAGAAGCAGTACACCACCGGTCGGAGAACACTGCTTGATTTATTGAATGTGTTAAACGAATATTTCCTGTCCCAAGGCAGCTTAACAAGTGCCTACTATACGCGTCTCGAGCATGCTTATCGCATTTTGGTTCTAACCGGCACGTTTCTACCCAAGCTTGGATTTGCTAAGTATATGTGTGACCTTAAATCCGCAGAGAACTTTGAGGAAATGAGCTTCGAAGATGTTGATACTGAACTCCCCCTTCCCCTGTCGTTGACATCAACCGACACGTTAGAGGCATCACCACCGCCATCAGAAGAACCGATTGATGACCTCACAACCACACCCGCAGCCATGGAATTATCAGAGCCAGAGCCAGAGGCAGAGGCAGAGGCAGAACCAGAACCAGAGCCAGAACCAGAGCCGGAGCCGGAGCCAGAAGCAGAGCCGGAGCCAGAGCCGGAGCCGGAGCCAGAGGCAGAGGCAGAACCAGAACCAGAACCAGAGGCAGAGGCAGAGGCAGAGGCAGAGGCAGAGGCAGAGGCAGAGGCAGAGGCAGAACCAGAACCAGAGCCAGAACCAGAGCCGACGTATGAAGATACAGACACGGGTACAGAAATCCACTCTGCATATAACCATAAAAGTTTCTCAATGACAAATTAATGGATGTATAAGTTCATATGATTTGAGACTCAAGCAGCGTCCTTGAGAAGAGTATTCTGAATATACTGCATAGGAGTAAGACCTTTCAATGAAAAATGAGGTCTGTAGGTATTGTATTTA
>JBILKX010000014.1:0-28590 GCA_044376435.1 Alphaproteobacteria bacterium
AGCGACTGTGTCCATGGCGGCACGTGGGAGCCAGCCATCATGCTGACGCTGGGCCAGATCAAGTAAGGGGAGCACAGCACTGGCTTGGCGACCAGTAGGGTACTGGGCAATAATGCGGTCAGCTTTTGCTTGATTCTCTGGCGTAAAAGCAAAACTTGGGGGTTGCGAAAAAGAAGCGGTGGCTGTCATCGATCAACCTCTCCAAAAACAATGTCCATAGACCCAATAATCGCTGGGACATCGGCCAACATATGACCACGCGCCATCCAATCCATCGCTTGGAGAAATGCAAACCCAGGGGCGCGAATCTTGCAGCGGAATGGTTTATTACTGCCATCGGCAATTAAATATACCCCAAACTCACCCTTTGGGGCTTCAACGGCTGTATAGGTCTCGCCAGCGGGCACGTGATACCCCTCGCTATAAAGCTTGAAGTGATGGATCATTGCCTCCATGGATTCTTTCATCTCAGGCCGTTTGGGCGGTGCAATCTTGTGGTTATCTACCACGACTGGGCCATCCGGCATTTTTTGTAGGCATTGCTCAATAAGACGGACGCTTTGTCGCATTTCCTCAATGCGGACAAGGTAGCGTGCATAACAGTCTCCAGTCTTGCCGACAGGAAGATCGAAATCAAGTTCATCATAGATATCATAAGGCTGAGTTTTGCGTAGATCCCATGCCACTCCAGAGCCGCGTAACATAGGGCCACTAAATCCCCACTCAATGGCTTGGTCAGAGCTGACAACCCCAATATCAACAGTGCGTTGCTTAAAGATACGATTCTCAGTAAGCAAGCCTTCTAGGTCATCAATAAGTTTGGGATAGGTATGGTTAAATTTAGCAATATCATCAAGCAGATCTGGGGGAACGTCCATATGCACGCCACCTGGGCGCACATAAGCGGCATGTAACCGTGCCCCTGAGGCGCGCTCATAAAAGCCCATCATATGTTCACGCGCTTCAAAGCCCCACAAAAATGGCGTCATTGCGCCAACATCTAAAGCCATTGTCGTGATGTTCAACAAATGGTTGAGTTGTCGGCTGATTTCAGCGAACAGCACGCGGAGATATTGCGCCCTGGGTGGGGGAGTAAGCCCCAGGAGTTTTTCCACCGCTAGAGCGAAAGCATGCTCTTGCGCCATGGGTGACACATAGTCGAGACGGTCGAAATAGGGCACGGCCTGCAGGTAGGTCTTATGTTCAATCAGCTTTTCTGTGCCGCGGTGCAACAAGCCAATGTGTGGGTCAGCCCGCTCAACCACCTCGCCGTCCAGCTCTAAAAGTAAGCGCAGCACGCCATGAGCGGCAGGGTGTTGAGGTCCAAAATTGATGGTGTGGGTTCTGGTGCGTGTCTTCATTGCGGATCACCGGGTGCGCGAGGTGGAAGCGCTGGGCCTTCCCAAGGGCTGAGAAAATCGAAGGAACGATAGTCTTGCTGCAGTTTCACCGGTTCATACATAACACGCTTTTGCTCGTAGTCATATCGCAGTTCAACATAACCTGTGAGCGGAAAATCCTTACGTAAGGGGTGGCCGTCAAAGCCATAATCTGTCAGAATGCGGCGTAGGTCAGGCTGGTTTTCGAAAGGAATGCCGTATAAATCCCAAATCTCACGCTCATACCAGGTTGCCGCATCAAAAACACTCGATACCGAGCGCACCGGCTGCAAGTCATCGACAAATACTTTCACGCGTAGACGGATCTTAAATTTCATGCTCAGTAAATGATACACTACCGCAAAGCGGTGTGGGGGATTGAACGCCAGGGATCCAAGATAGTCGACCCCGGCAATGTCGGTCAGTTGTGTAAACTGGCAGCGACTATTGGTGCGCAGGAACTGGAGAACAGACACAATCGCGCTGGCGGCAACAACAATAGTCGGTTCCGCCTCAGAAATTAACCGGGGATCAATAATGTGTTGCGCCAGGCTTTCGCGAATTTCTAAAAGAATCGCATCACGGTTCACTTATTTTCCCCTTTTAATTTTATTTTGGAGCAGGAGGATGCCGTACAGCAGAGCCTCGGCTGTGGGCGGGCAGCCTGGCACATAAACATCTACCGGCACAATGCGGTCACATCCGCGCACTACCGAGTAGGAATAGTGGTAGTAGCCACCGCCATTGGCGCACGAGCCCATAGAAATAACCCAGCGTGGTTCGGCCATTTGATCATAGACACGCCGCAGCGCGGGGGCCATTTTATTCGTGAGGGTGCCGGCAACAATCATCACATCAGACTGGCGAGGGCTTGGGCGAAAGACAACGCCAAAACGGTCTAAATCGTAGCGGCTTGCAGCGCTATGCATCATTTCCACCGCGCAGCAGGCTAAGCCGAATGTCATCGGCCATAGAGAGCTACTTTGGGCCCAGCGCTCCAATTTATCGAGTTGCGTGATGAGGAACCCCTCATTACTTATATATTTGTTAAACTGGTCAAACAGTTCGTGGGCGGTAAGGTTTGCTGGATTCTTTGGTGAGTTCGTCGGCGGAATTATTCCCATTCAAGCGCTCCCTTCTGCCATTCGTAAACGAATCCTATACCAAGAATCGTTAAAAAGAACATCATACTCAAAAATCCTGGCCACCCAATTTGCTTTAGAGTAATTGCCCAAGGAAAGAGAAAAGCAATCTCAAGGTCAAAAATAATGAAAAGAATAGCGACCAAGTAAAAACGCACATCAAATTTTAGGCGCGCTTCTTCAAACGGGTCGAAACCGCACTCATAAGGGGCAAGCTTCTCGGGGTCAGGGGCATGACGTCCGCGCAAGAGTGACAGGGTAAGCATTGCAATGGCAATGCCAAATGCAATGATGATAAAGATAAATATAGGCCAATAGGCGTTGGTAATGATCATAAAAATTATAGTTCTAGGTTTATTTATCAAATTTACTTGGGAACATTATAGCGAAAATCTTTGTAAAATTCTTTAAAAAATAATTTAAGTATACAATATTAAAATAATGGACAAATTAATAACAATCTATCAAATAACATATAAAATTTTAGTTAACCTTGCTATAAAAAAATAAGATTTTTACAGGTTGGTGTGAAAATTATTTGACAGTAGTTGTTAGGATGCACATTATATAGCTAATTTTATTATTTGGTGAATTATTATGCGCTTAATTTCTTTGACCCTCATATGCTCGATTGTAAGTTCTCACTGTGTGGCGATGGAGCTTCCGAGTCAAGACGGGAAAGGGACGATGTTTCCTGAGGCTAGGACTTCGTTAGAAAATGTATCGAAAAATCGTGGGACTCAGG
This sequence comes from Alphaproteobacteria bacterium, assembly GCA_044376435.1. Taxonomy (GTDB): domain Bacteria; phylum Pseudomonadota; class Alphaproteobacteria; order JBILKX01; family JBILKX01; genus JBILKX01. The sequence goes on from JBILKX010000014.1 coordinate 3,267, forward strand.
ATGAAAGTACGCCTGACACTGCTACCACAGGGGAAGACCCTGAGTATTTACAAAGTATATATGCTGTGCATGAGTACGTGCAAAAAAAAGTACAGAAATTATTTGAGATGGGTCGAGAGCAACACGAGAATTTTGGATTATACAAAAAAAATATATCTGAAATTCAAGAAAAATTAGGAGGAGGCAAAAAAGAAATCGAAGACGTTCGCGCAGGACAAGTAAAGCAGGAAAAATTAAATGCAGAAAGCGCAAAGGCAGCAAAATTAAAGCAAGAAAAATTAAATGCAGAAAGCGCAAAGGCAGAAAAAGAAGCTGAAATTCAAGCTTTACTGGATAGGAACGGTATGATTTCTCCAGCTCAGACTATGAGGATAAGCAATGAAGTGGAAAGAATATTATCTGAAATTGCGCCAATATCATCTACCATTAACAAAATATCATCTGAAATTGAGCAAATATCATCTAACATTGAGAGAATATCTAAAGCCGAACAAATGCCACTGATATTACCCGATAATATGGTTAAAAACAGAGACAAGAAAAACAGAGACAAGATAATACTATATGCATCAATGAAACATAAAATACTGCAGAAGTATTTACTTAAACAGGTTGTTTTAGAACAAGCACAAGAAGCGCTTAAGAAAAAAATAGCGCGTTTTCAAGAAAAATATCCTAAAGTGACTCCAGAGGAACGCGCCGCGGCTTATAAGTTGGTAAAAAAGTTTCAGGTGGAGCGTTTAAAAAAGCGTCAAGATGTAGCAGCTAAGGTGTCAGGTCCTAAGCCTAAAAACGCTGATCTTCAGTTGTTGGGCGACTTGTGGTCAGAGGAGGAGGCTGAAACCAAACAAACGCTAGGATCGCTTCTAGAGAATATGGGTAAGTTAGACGTGAGGGGAGAAAACCTATATAAAACCCTATGCCATGTAAGCGAAAGAAGCCCAGATCAGCTCGTTGCTAACGAAAAGCAGCTGCAAATGGTCATAAGTGAAATATCTTATTTAAAAAGCAATGGTGTCAAGCATGTGCAGGATTATTCACAAAGTTTGAAAGATGATTTGAAATTAATACAAAACTTGCTATCAACCTATGGAATCAAGCAACATAAGGAAATTATTTTTGCAGGCGAACTCGTAACATTGCTGAATCAAAGATATATAACGCAAAGTCGTATAGACTGCATCTCTAAACTTACGAAACACAGGATTGTTGAGGAAAAAAAGCGTGTACAGCGCGCAATTGAGGAACATGTTGAGGAACGGCAAGCATCAATTGAGATCAATGATCTAAAAGATAAATTAGAGCCTTTGTATCAACAGACAAATAAGTTGCAAATACAGATCGAGAGTTCTGGGTTAAAGGATGGTTATTATAAATTAAAGAAAGCTAAGGAGAAAAAAGTCAGGGCAATGAATAACGTTGCACATGACATGGAAGCTCTTGAAGGCTATAAGCAAGACAAAGAGTTATACAAACAGAAGGCTGCGGAACTTCAAGATTCTTTACAATGCCTTTCAGTATCTAAGTCTTTTTCTGTGCCTGGTTTGAATGATTGGACATTGCATGCAAACTATAAAGGTGATCCTGTGCTACTTTCATCAACTAAAGTCATCGAGCTGCCTGGGCATGTTGTGGAAGTTGTAGCAGAAAATCATGAAAATCAAGATCTAAGCCATATATTTGATATCGTTTGGCCTATAGAAAAGTTAGACAATAAATTAGATAAGTTAATCTTATGGGGACGCAGTGCAGAAGCAGAAATTAAGGCCTTAGTTGAAGAGAATAACGTAACAGCACACAACATTTGGGAAAAAATAGTTGATGTTTATAGAAAATTAGTGGTTTGCGAGACAGAGGATCCTGATAATATTTTATCTAGAATGCTTTCCTATTATATGCGTAGACGCTTTGCGGATGCATTGGTTCAATATGTTGACAGTGATCGGCGATCGTTGGGTCGCGCATTTGGAAATCTTGTGTCTCAGGATTGCCCTGAGAAATTCAAGCAATTAATCCAAAATGCTGTGGGAACCCCACCAAACTTCGATTCCCCGCAGCATAGAAGTGCGTGTGTGCGGATTGCAGTCTCTAATGCGTTTGTAAGTGTAAGTGCAACACAGGAGACAAACTTTAGCGGGCAAAAACTGTTAAAGGAAGGTAAAGCAGAGCGCGACATAGTGCAGAGGGAAAATCCGAGTATGGTCGACGAATTTCCTTTATTCCAGCGGTGCTGTAATAATTTCATAAAGGCAATAATTCGTGATAATAGTTGGGGGCTCTCGGATGACGCAGCGAAAAAAGTGTGTTTGAGATCTTTGGAAGATTTATTAGAATTTACTAAGAATATAAATGCTGAATGGGAAACCCTCCGTGGTTGTTGGTCAATTAATCCAAAACTCGATCTGTATCAATACAAAACGCGTTGTTCAGGAGAGATCGTAGGTCTAATGGATGTTTATGATGACTTTCTCACAGAGACTCTGCGCAAAGCTCAGGAAGCTAAACCTACACTTAAAGAGGAAGATGAAGAGACAGATGAAGAGGAGGATGAAGAGGAAGAGACAGAAAATCCACAACATGGTCCCCTGCCTCTGGCATCGAAGACACCTGCGGAACATAAGGCGCCATTAGGAGAGGCTCAGGCAAGCGTTACACCGGCTATCAACCCGATTGCATTAGCGGAAACGGAAACCAAACCGAAAGTGGATGAAGTAGCTATTATTATAGATGTAGAGCAAGGTGTAGAGAAAAAGATGGAAAAACCGCAAGATAGCGCCCTGACTCTGGCATCGAAGACATCGATGCCGACGCTGATTATCGAACCAATTGTATTAGCGGAAACGACAACAGAAGCGGAAACGACAACAGAAACGGAATTGCTCGACTTAATTAGACAAAAAGCCCAGCTAGAAAATATAGTAAAAGCGCTTAAGGATGGCAATAAATTTGCATTTGCGCTCGGTAAGATTCAGAAAATACTTGATCAAGTAGCGTCTCAAGAAAGAGTTCAATCTGCTATTGAACAGATTGAGCAAGAAAGGGAGTCACAAAAGACAGAATTGATGGCTAAGATGGAGATGCACCAGGTTGAGTGGCGTGAGGTTCAAGTCATTGAGGGTGGATCTGGAGTTCCGGTAATTGAGGGTGGGCCTAATCCTCATATTCCAGTTTATAATGCAAAAGATTCCATGCAGTATATGTATATGCTTTGTGGTGGTGCTGTGGCATTACTTGGATCTGGATATGTCATTGGGAAAAAGCTATCCTCCTGGGCGGCTCACAAGTTTGAGAAATTAGATCAGCAATCAAAAGTACGTCGCATACTGAAAACCCCACAACGCGCAAAGCGTTCTGTGTGGGCTTTGACATTTAGTGGATTTGCCGTCATTGGCTATGGTTTTAAGGTAATACTTGATAAAGCTTAAATCAACAATATTAATAAAATTTTTAATTTAATAATATTTGACAATTAAGGTATCTATTCCCAATAATATAGTAGCTTTATAAAATACGGAAACCGCCATGAAAAAATTAAGTTCAAGTCTGATCGTATTGATGCTTTCTTCTGTGACGATAGCAATGGAATTACCATATCAGACAGATTCTGGTCAAAAGCCGGTTTTGTCCACTCTGTCATATAGCGTAGAGACTGAGAATCCTCTGCTGCAAACCTTGATGGACATGCACCAGAAAGTTTTAGAAGATATTAAAAAACTTCCTGAACTATATACGAAGTATCAAAAATCACTGCACGAGTCTAAACTTGCCTATGAAACGCTTGAGATAGATTTTAAAAACACGTATAAGCTGGAATTATCACAATTTCAAAATGATATTGATGCAATTAAAGAGCATGCGGAGGCTAACGCGCTAGAGCTTAAAACACTACAAGCGCAGCTGAGTTATAAAAATATTACCGACAGTATGGCTGAAGCAGAAAAATGTTTATTGCCGGCAGACACCTATCAGAGGTTGGAAAAATTAGATGCAGTATGGTTGGCTGCTAAAGCGGCCGCGAGGCGCTTCAGAGATACAAGCTCTGATGATATCCTGTATGCTAAAGAAGACACTAAGAATCATTTTCGGCGGTCGAAGGTGGAGGAGATCCCAGGAACTTATGCGGAGTTCCAGAAACTTATGGAGCTTTTTGCAGCGCATACGGGGGCACAAGAAAAAATTGAGGCCTTAAAAACCGAGCTGACGCAAGAAATGCAACTCTCTGCTGCAAGCCTGTCGGCAGAGGTTACCACTGAGGGCCTTGAAAAAAGGATTACCAACATTCAGCAAGAGCTTGAGGTTTATAACGCTCAACAACAAATGCTTGCTGAAATAGAGCCGAGTCGGCAAAAAATGCACACTGCATACCAAGCCTTCCGTGTTCATGCGCAAGGTCTCAAAGAGCAATTGCAGGCAGTTCAACAATTGGTCGAGAAGTCAGTTCAACATGAAAAAGATACAACACCGATACTGGATCAACTCGCGAAAATAAAATCCGATGTATCTCAGACCATGCAATCTTTAGAAAAAAATATTGATAAAAAGCTGATTGTTGGGGAAGGCCAGAATGCGATCGTGGTGCAGTTTGATAACTACGGGAATCCTATGGATCTGGAGACGGCAAGTCGTGGCATGCTTGAGTTGCCTGTGGACATAACTGACCAAACAAACACGGATATAGCTCAAGGTTGGTCTGATTTTGTTCTCCCCTTAGAAGATATCGGTAGTGATTCTGCCGAATATAATTTTTCTCGGGTCGTAGCATTATTGAAAGAGTTCAAAGCATCACAGAATTTCATGAAGGATCAGATTGTTAATGCAGTGATCAACAACCTTGCACCGGTTGTGCCGGCGTTTTCGCAGATCCAATCTGAACTCCTAGGCAACAAGAGGATGTATGAGGATGAGTTCAGAGATACTGCACGCGAAACCGCAGATGCCATCTTGGCAGTGGATTTGAATGAAGAAGTTGATCTGGGCGTTCTAGACCGAGGCACGCTGATAAGAAACGGAATAGAGGATTTAAAATTGCAGAATCAGGACTACCAGAAAAATGCAATCAATATTCTAAACTGGCAAAGAGCGATGGAGATTTTCCAGGACGTTAAGCATGAGTATGCTCTATCGGCCTCAGATTATGCAAGAGAATCGATGACTTCCGAAGACCAAGAAAACAAGATTTTCTTAAAAGCATTTTTTGACAATCAACTTCTGCAGAAGGCTGCAGAGATTGTTTTGCAAGATAAATGGCGGGGTCACTGGACTGGGATCAAAGTTGCATTCAATTCAGTTAAAGAGGGTATCAGTAAAAGCTTGGAGACAATTGGTACCACGAATGCCGTTCTTGGCGATGGTAAAATAGGACGCCAAGATCGAAAAATTACTGCACACGCAGCGAAAATTAAACCATATTCTGAGGCTTTGAATGTAAGTATCAAGTACCGGGAAATGATTGAGCAAGTGGAAAAGTCCCTGCGCCAAGACAGTAAGCCGCAAGAAAAAATATCTGCAACGCCAGTTTCTGGAGCACCCGGGAAAGCAGAAGTAGGGCCCTCACCGCAGCCTATCACCGGTGGTGTCCCGCTTAAAGTCGACATAGAATCGGCACAGGAAAAAACACCTCTAGAAAGATTTAATGAACTCTTGGGAGCTATTGAGTCGACCAAATCTATAAGCCAGGGTCAAGAATCGGCCATGGCAAGACTACTTAAGGACATCAGTCAGAAAGATGACAAGAGTGCAGTGCGCTGTAAAAAGCAATTTGAGGATCTTAAGCAACAGTTAGCGCTCCCGCAGCCAGTCCATACTAAAGATGAAGATGAAAAACCAGCTGCACCGCAGCCTATCATCGAGAGTGCCCCGCTTGAGGCTGAAGTAGCATTGTATAAACTAGGATACTTGATAGAAAAATTCGATGTGCTCTTGGCGCATATTGGCCAAGAAAACACTCTAAGGGGGGCTCAAGGCAATGAAATGCAAAAACTTATTACTGACATAAGTCAGCTAGATACCACTACTGGACAGGAGTGTACACAGAAATTCGAGGCTCTTAAGCAACGGCTAAACAATCACGCCCAAAGTGCGGAGGCAGATAAAAAAACAACTGCACAGCTTAATAGTGAAATAGAACCGGTACAGGACATCACAGCCATGGATCAGTGCACGCAACTCTTGGAGACTCTTAATCAGAATAACACCATAACCGTTGAGCAAGAGCTTGAAATGCAAAGACTGCTTAATCAAATAAGGGGAGAAAATCCCAACTTTGTAGAGGCATATACAAAGCAATACGCGCTTCTTAAGCAAGAGCTAAGCAATCCAGTAGGTCCGCAGATTCAAGCGCCGCATGTGCAGATCGTTGCACAGAATCCAGTGCCAGAAGGACTGCCGGTAGGTCCGCAGATTCAAGTGCCTCAAAGCGCTGGATATGAGACGGCTTTGATCGCTGGAGGGGCTGTGGCAGTTGTTGCGGGTGGCTATAAGATTGGTCAATTATTTGGCAATTGGGCGGCCAAAAAAGTAAAAACTGCACCGGCTAAATCGTGGTGGCACTCGGTCTTTAAGACACCTGAACAGGCAAAGCGTTCAGCCTGGGCCTTGACAGGTGTGGGTGTCGCAGCTATAGGCGTTGGGGCGAAGCTCGTTTGGGGGTATTCTAACGCTGCAACCACTGCATAAAGCGTAAAATACCGTCGTTGTTGGGTTTCAAGGTGAGATGGACACTTTGAAGTCATATTCACGATCCTTTAAACAATATTTGTCATTATGTCCAAAAGTGAGGGGGGCTTTGAGGTGTATAAATGAGAATATTGTTTTTATTATCTTTTTATATATTTTCGGCCCTGGATCTGTATGCAGATCCGCTTCCAGTCATTGTGACGACACCAGAAGCTGAGAACCAGCCGTGGTGGGCCTCTATGGAGCAACAGCTGGAATCTAAGACACCCTATATCCACATGCAACTTGGTCAAGGGCCGCTGGGGCTCTTGATGAAACCGCGTGAGCCGCTTATCAAGCAACTCCGGCATCATCCGATCCATCTGATAGATTATGCAACCGGCTTACGCCCTGCCGCTCCCAATACGCTCTACCACCCTTTGGATGGACAGCTTGATGAACATGCGCGCCGACTGCGCGGTATTGCGCATGATTTATGTCAACAATTGCCAGAATTAGATATCTCTCTATGGTACTACGACCCGCGCTACCAATTAATCCCAATTCCGCACTAAATTCACCCCAAGTGAAGCGGCTAATATTTCTTTATTGCGTGGCGGGGGTAACTGGTTTATACCTTTTCTTAAGAAGTATTAAGAGAAGGTTATGTTTGGATCTTTATCAAATCGACTGACACAAATTTTTAACAAGTTAACCCAGCGTGGGGTGCTTACCGAGCCTGATGTTAACGAGGCATTGCGTGAAATTCGTGTGGCTTTGCTTGAGGCAGATGTGGCTTTGCCGGTGGCACGCCAATTTGTTGAAGCTGTGCGACAACGTGCTGTGGGACGTGAAGTGCTTGCGAGTATTACACCAGGTCAATTGGTTGTAAAGATTGTTCATGAGACGCTGATCGAGATTCTGAGCCCACAAGATGGTCAGAGTGTGGCCCTTAACATGGCTGTCAAGCCGCCTGCTAAAATTGTCGTTGCTGGGTTGCAAGGCTCAGGAAAAACCACCACAGTTGCGAAAATCGCACGTATTCTGCAAAACCAAGGAAAACGCGTCTTAGTGGTCTCCTTAGATGTTTACCGCCCCGCCGCTCAGCATCAGCTGGCTATGCTGGCTGACAAGGTGGGGGTGGCACACCTCCCGATTGTCGCAGGTCAAAAGCCTTTGGAAATCGTTGATCGTGCTCTCCAAGAGTGCGCAAATGCGGCCTATGATGTGGTTTTATTTGATACAGCGGGGCGACTGCATGTTGATTCTGCCTTGATGGCGGAGTTGCAGCAGATTGTGGCGCAAGTTGAGCCCCAAGAGGTATTATTTGTTGCAGATGCCTTGACTGGCCAGGATGCCGTGACAACGGCGACAGCATTTAAACAAGCTGTAATGCTGACAGGGATTGTCTTGACAAGGGTAGACGGCGACAGTCGCGGGGGAGCGGCGCTCTCCGTGCGGATGGTCACCGGGTGCCCGATCAAATTCCTCGGTGTGGGCGAAAAACCAGAGCAACTTGAACAGTTTGATGCGAAACGGCTTGCGGACCGTATTCTGGATATGGGGGATGTTGTCGGCTTAGTGGAGAAACTCACCGAGACATTTGATCAAGAGCAAGCGCAAAAAATGTCGGAGAAGATGGCGAAAGGCCATTTTGACTTGAATGACATGGCGGAACAACTGTTGATGGTGAACAAGATGGGGGGGCTTGGGCAGATCATGAACATGATCCCCGGTGTTTCCCAGATGATGTCGGCAGCGCAAGGGGCTAGTAAGGGGGATCAGTGGGTGCGCCGGGCTGTGGCGATTATCCGGAGTATGACCCCGCAAGAGCGACATCAGCCGGTTGTGCTGAATGCCTCGCGGCGGCGGCGCATTGCCAAAGGCGCTGGTGTTACAGTGGCAGATGTGAATAAACTCATGAAGCAGTATCAGGATATGGCAGACATGATGAAGCGGGTCAAAAAGTTAGGGATGAAGAATATGATGCGCCATGGATTGAAGGGATTATTTAAAGGTGCGGTTATTGCACTGCTATCATGGCAGTTGCCAAGCGTGCGAGCCGAGGAGCCAGCGTCTGTTGCTCCAGATGGCAGTGAACTACAGCTCAATGCCAACACTTTAGAACTTGACCAAAGCCGCAAACAAGTGACCGCTAAAGGGGAAGCTGTCGCACAGCAGGGGGACGTGCAGCTCAATGCTGATACCCTGATTGCCTTTTACCGACCCAAGCAAGCTGACGGCGCGCAAGGAAGGGGGCAGGAAATTTGGCAGATAGAGGCCCAAGGTCAAGTAACCATTCGCCGCCCTGAGCAAACCGCTTATGCAGACAAGGCCGTGTACCAGCTTGATGAAAAAGTCGTACGTTTGACGGGTGGAGACCTACGGATCGAAACTCCTACAGCAACACTGCGGGCACAAAAATTCCTCGAATACTGGCAAGGCAAGAATGTTGGAATTGCTGAGGGAAAAGCCTCTGTACAGCTAAAAGATCAGCGACAAATTAGTGCGGATAGTCTGACGGCGTACTTTCAAGCCGATAGCTCTGATAAATTAACCCTAAAGCAAGTAATTGCTAAACCTAACGTTGTTATCACAACGCCTACCGAGCGAATTGAAGGCGAGGAGGGCGTATACGATGCGAAGCGTGAGTTTATAACCCTTGCTGGTAACGTGCGTATGACCAGAGGGACAAGTGAGCTGACAGGCGATCGAGCCGAGGTTAACTTGCGCACAGGCGTCAGTCGGATACTTTCACAGTCTAATCAAAAAGTAAAGGCTCGGGTCGTTCCAGCTGAGCATGTAAAAGGGGTAGGAGGGGCTTGAGAATATGAAGGTTCACCAATACCTCGGTGCTGAAAATTTATATAAAGAATATGGCGGCCGGCCAGTTGTGCGGCAGGTTTCCTTGCATGTTCGCTGTGGTGAAGCTGTGGGGCTCTTAGGCCCGAATGGCGCTGGAAAAACCACGTGCTTTTCTATGATTGCGGGACTGATCACCCCAAATAATGGGGAAATTTTTCTCGATGGGCGTAAAATTACGGATTTGCCCATGTATCGTCGGGCGCGGTTGGGGGTCGGGTACTTGCCCCAGGAGTCTTCGATTTTCCGAGGATTAAGCGTTGAGGATAACATCCGGGCGGTTTTAGAGCCGCTTATCGCCGGCCGTGAGGAGCAGGATACGATCGTTGAAAGTCTTTTAGCCGAGTTTATGATTGAGCATTTGCGCCGTGCGCCAGCATTGGCTTTGTCTGGGGGCGAGCGGCGGCGATTAGAGATTGCCCGGGCATTGGCGACAAACCCTAAATTTATCTTACTTGACGAGCCACTGGCCGGTATTGACCCAATTGCGGTGAAAGATATTCGTATTTTAATTTCACATTTAAAAGAACGGGGATTAGGCGTCTTAATCACCGACCATAATGTGAGGGAAACCCTTGAAATTGTTGATAGAGCTTACATTATTGCTGACGGCAAAGTCCTGATGGAAGGCACCCCAGCAGAGGTAATTCAGAACCCCGATGTGCGTCGCGTTTACTTAGGTGAAAGTTTTAACCTGTAAAACAGGTTATATGAAGCTATCATCGCAACTCGACATACGCCAATCACAAACGCTGGTGATGACGCCGCAATTGCAGCAGGCAATCCACTTGCTGCAGCTCTCCAGCCTTGATCTTATGGCCTATCTTTCCCAAGAGGTGGAGCAAAACCCGCTGCTCACTCTCGAGGACCCGCATGTCTGCGCGCTTGAAACCCCGTCAGTGGGTGAAGTTGATTTAGATGAGGCTTGGACTGGAAATAGCGCTTTTGATCAGGAATTAAGATATAAGGTTACACCAGTTGAGGATGGGCAGAGCGACATTCCAGAAGTACAACCTGACCTACGTCAGCATCTAAGCTCTCAAATAGGTGTCGACTTCACACCTGGCCAAGAGCAGTTTCTAGCTCATTATTTGATTGATCACCTTGATGAAAGCGGATATTTTTGTGGCGATGTGGCGCATATTGCGGCGCATCTAGGGACGCCTGCGGAGACAGTCGAAGCAGTTTTATTAAGATTACAGAAGCTTGAACCAGCAGGGATTTTTGCCCGCTCTTTAGCGGAATGCTTACGATTGCAATTAGTTGATCGTGGTGTGTATACGCGTGTATTCGAAATTATTCTCGACAATCTGGTTTTAGTAGCCTCAAAATCTCACACGCAGCTCGCGAAGAAGTGTAACATCACGATTGTAGACTTAGAAACACATCTGAAGACTTTAAAGAATCTAGACCCTAAACCAGCTCTCAAATTTCGGCATATCCTCTCGCCAACGCTTATTCCCGATGTCATCATGCGTCCAGGTGCTAATGGTTGGAGTGTGGAGATTAATCGGCAGAGTCTGCCCAAAGTATATGTGGATTCAGCCTACTATCAAACCCTCCGCCCGATGACTCATAATAAGGAAGAACGAAGCTTTCTATTGGAGAAGTATAATGCAGGGCATTGGCTCGTGAAGGCGTTACAACAGCGTGTGGAAACGATTCTTAAAGTTGCCCAAGCCATTGTCAGCGAGCAAAGCTTGTTCTTTTCTTTGGGGATTGATCACCTCAAACCCCTCACATTGCGGGTCATTGCCGAGGCCACGGGGATGCATGAAAGCACGATTAGTCGCGTAACCAATAACAAATATATGGCAACACCGCGCGGTATTTTTGAGCTTAAATATTTCTTTTCTTCGTCTGTAAAGAGTCAGACAACGTATGAAGGCACAATGGCGTCTGAGGCTGTGCGTGCCCGTATTAAAACTTTAGTTGATACAGAAAATAAACGTAAGCCGCTTTCAGATCAAGCCATTGCAGCAGCTTTGGAAAATCAGGGGATTACCGTAGCTCGGCGCACCATTGCTAAGTATCGCGAGGCGTTGCGGATACTTCCTGCCCATCAAAGACGCATCCGATAAATTCCCCGTGAAAAAGACGCTCTGAGGCCATCTATGTTGTCACGGCGGTGCTCGAATCCGCATGGATATCGAATCCACTTACGGTTCTGCGCGCCGCCGTTCCTAATATCTGGCTCACATATCGTCTTTTTTCCGGGGCCCCTTGAGGACATCTGCGTCGTCACGGAGGGTCTTCTTAGATAAGCCCCATCATATCGTAGTAGTGACGCTTCTGCTGCCACTTCTCATCAACACTGATATGCAGCATAAGATGGACTTCGGTATTGAAAATCTGCTTCAGCTCGGTGCGTGCCTTTTGCCCAATACGTTTAAGCATGTGGCCGCCAGCGCCCAAAACCATGGGTTTATGGCGGGCTTCCTGAATGACAATACGTTGGGAGATTTTTATAGCGCCATTAGCAAATTGCTCCCAGGCTTCGGTTTCAACAACAAGGCCATAGGGTAGTTCATCATGAAGGAACCGGAATAAATGTTCGCGCGTCACTTCCGCCGCCATTAACCGCTGCGGTAAATCCGAGAGCTGGTCAGGCGGAAAATGCCAGGGGCCGTTAGGCATATGCTTGGTGAGGAATTGCTTAAACTCACCCACGCCATTGCCGGTATGCGCACTGACCATGAACACGGGCACGGCCAGAGCATTTAAGTGGCTGGCAATCTCCAGAAGCTTGGTTTTGGGGACTAAATCAACCTTGTTGAGAACAACACAGGCATTTCGGGTTTGGCTGCAGATCTTTTGCGCAAGCTGCAGACTGGCGCTTAAATCTTTTTTCGTGCTATCAATAACCACGGCAACATAATCAATACCCTCCAGAGCCTGCCAGGCAGCAGTGACAAGCGCCTGCTCAAAGCGTTTATTGGCTTCAAAAATACCGGGGGTATCGATCAGAATAATCTGCGTTGTGTTAGTGGTACACACGCCCATAACCCGCATTCGCGTGGTTTGTACCTTGGGCGAGACAATCGACACCTTCCGCCCCACCAGCTGATTAACCAGCGTGGATTTCCCGGCATTTGGTTCGCCGAGGATGGCAACAAAGCCGCATTGTGTGGATATATTTGTCATGATGATATTACCTCCGCAAGCAGTGCTTGGGCCGCAGCTTGTTGGGCGCGTTGTTTCGAAGACCCACTGCCTTGGGCATGCAAGCCGGTGGCGACACTGACCTCAACGGTGAATTGTTGCGCGTGGGCCGGGCCGTTCGCATCGATTAATGTATAAGTCGGTAGAGGGAGTCCGCGTCCCTGGGCCCATTCCTGAAGAGCGGTTTTGGCATCTTTTTGGCTGTGGCTTGTGTCTTCTATAAGGGATTGCCAATGAGTTTTGATGAATTGATGTGCAGGGGCTAAGCCACCATCAATATAGATTGCGCCAATGAGGGCTTCACATCCATCAGCAAGCAACGCCACAGATTCGCGACTGGCACGATCACGGCTAACTTTGAAAAAGCGTGACAGGTTAAGGCTGCGGGCGACTTGCGCAATGGCATCACGGCGCACTAACGCCGTATGACGTTGCGACAACAATCCCTCGTCGTCATTCGGGTAGATTTTATATAAAATCTCGGCGATCACTAAACTTAAGACCCGATCCCCGACAAATTCACAGCGTTCATAGACACTTAAGCTATGGGCGTGGGTCATACTTGGGTGAATCAGCACTTGCTTGAGGAGGTCTTCATCCTTGAAACGATACCCAATACGGTCATAAAGTTCATCACGATTCATAAAAATTGAGCGCATCCTTTTGATATTATGCCTCCTTAATAGCACTGATTGCCGCTCGTCTGCAAGTTTAACGATGCACAGTAAATCGCTACAGCTTGTCAATGGCCTTGGTGAATTCTAGAAAGAAGTGCAACACATAGAAGATTTAGGCAAGACATTGCACTTGACTTTTGCCTTAATATGCCCATTTATATCATAAGGATTTTGCCTGATAACCTGTTAGGATAGAGTATTTTTATGAAAAATTTTTCTTTATTACTCACCATTTGTGGATTTTTGTCGTCAATTGCGTTGGCCGCACCGCAAGCAAACATCGACCAGCCCTGGGCCTCTGAAGAGTCTATGGCGCAAGAAAACGTCCTAGAGACTGTGGAAATTGAAGAATCTAGATCAACGGATGCGCCTGGAGGATCTATGCCTCTAGATCTCAAGATTGCTTATGGGGCGGTCGTGCCCTTAGCTGTAGTCTCCGCGTTATGTTGGGGAGTACATTTTGTTGTGTTTGCAAAGGGTACGATGAATAATCCCCTGATAGGGATAGCGACGATTATCCCCTCCATGCTCCTCGGCAGAAGCGCCGATTTATTGTATAACGCTTTTAAGGGACGACTTTTTACAAGAGAGACTCAGCCAACCTATGACAAACACATGGGTCGGGAAATTGGCGGCGTTGTTACCGGCGTGAGCGGATTATTCTGTCTATATAATTTTGTCACTCAGGACAGCATTCCACCTATTTTCAAAAGCGAAACCTTTGAAGATTACTGGGGCAATAGTATGCTAGGGTGTCGTATCGACAATAATCCTGAAGCGCTTCCTGGGTATGTTGCAACTATAGGGTATTTACTAACTGAGTCTTATATCCAGTGTCGTCAGCTTTTCTTAGACTATAAAAGCTCTAAGCACAATTATCCGCGTCAATAGATGGTCCTGAATCCATAGAACGCCTTTTTAACAGGGAGTGAACTAGGGTTCAATGGTGATGAGTTTGAGTTCCGCATACTTACATAACCGCTCATTGATAAAGCTCTGTAGACGGCGGGTGAACTCCGCAACATGAGATTCAGCCGTCATAAGTTTTTGACCATTGACAACGATGCTGACCCCTGTCGCTGAGAGGAGGTCCCAACACCGCGCGGGCACGGCATCGGGGGTTGTGCCTTCCGCTAAGGCGCGAATAATCAGGGCATCGGATGTAGGAATGCGCACGCCATTCCCAAGTACAGGCGACGCCACAAAGATGCCATCAGACCCCATTAAATTGGGGGTATAGATCTGATTTTGGTTAAACAACAATGGAATGCTGACCCGAAACTGCGCATTAGGGATCGCTGCTAAAGTCGTCTTTTCGGTAAATACGGCAAATTGCTCTCCAAAAATGAGAGAGTTTAACTGCCGTAATAAGGGTTCTCGTTGGCTCGTGTCGCCTTGGGTAAGGGAGGGTAAGGTGGCGCTGCCCTGGGACAGTTGCTGTACGATATAATTAAACTCTGCCTGAGGGTACTGGAACCGCATCCCAAATACATTCGATTTTTGCCAGGCAACTTGCGAGGTGAGCACGAGGCTGCCAAAGTAACAATTATCCAAGAGATCATCAATATTATTGGGTTCCTCAGGGAGGGGGCGTCTGAAAATATCGCGTCGAAATGATTGATTGTTGAAAAAGTCTTTTTGTGACTCAATCTGCGGTTGTTCAGGGAACTGCCGGATCAGCTGTCGAGCTTGAGGGGGCGGTACCGTTGGCGCGAGGAAATTCCAGACCAGGGGGGATGTGCCAAGGTACTCCACACCGATTTTACTAAACGCTGCATTGACTTCATGGAAGAAGTACGGACGCGAAGCGGGGGGAAGAATTTGATGGACAAGGTATTCTAACGGCTGTGTCAACCAGTAGTCGAGAATCGTGCTTGCTGTAGGGTTTTGCTGGAAAAAGAAGCTGTTTTGCTGGCGCATGAATTGTAAGTAGCCGAGCCCTTGCTGAATGCAACTGATGGGATCCTCAGGGTTGTCCTCGATGGTGCGGACAATCATCTCCCGCATCATATGCGCCACCCCGTACCCAGGGAGGGTGTCATAGCTGACATAGACAAGCCCACCGGGGTTAAGCTTTTGTTTAATGATATTTAAGATATGCTGATGAGAGTGGTAGTCGATATGTGACCAAACGCCGTGCGTCACAATAAAATCAAATGTGGGTAAACTATCTAGTTTAACCGCATCGAATAGGCTGTGGATAAACTCAACGTTCGTCAGTTGAGAATTTTCCTGAAGTTGGCGAGCATTTTGGATATGCGATTCTAAGCCATCTATACCATAAAAGCTGCCATGAGGATAGCTGGCCGCAAGGATATTGAGGGATACGCCTTGGCCACACCCAAGCTCAAGATAAGTAAAATTTTCGCGAGGACTTTTGCTAACTTTCTTGCCGACTAGACTGATATAATGTAAATTAAGCGGATTAATATCGCCCGTAAATTCAGGAATATAAGGCGTTTTGAGTAACATAATAGGTGCCCTTTATCATTTTCTGATCTCTATCATAGGCTGTAAAGTTTAAAGAATAATTGACGGTTGGGTCAATTTTAGCGGCAGCAAAGAGCGGAAAAATTAAAAGGCGTTATGGTGTCTTACCCTTGATCAAGGCGGAGTTCAATACGACGATTACGCCGAAGTTGTTCAGAATCAGAGGTTAATTCGGTGCCGGGAAGGGGCTGAAACTCACCAAATCCGGTTGCTGCCAGGTTTTGCGGTGGAATACCTTGGGCAATGAGATAGTGAACGACAGCTAAAGCGCGTGCGGCTGACAGCTCCCAGTTGGAGTGAAAAATGCTGCTATGAATCGGCAATGTGTCAGTATGCCCATCAACGCGTAAAACCCACTTTACATTTTTGGGGATTTTATGTGTAATTTCCTTGATGGTTTGGGCGATTTTAGCGAGTTCACGCTGTCCGCTTGGGTTCAATTGCGCTGAAGCTGAGGCAAAAAGCACTTCTGACTGCAAGATAAAGCGATCGCCCGCCACACGTATGTCAGGGTGATTGCCAAGTGCCTCACGTAATTTGCCAAAGAACTCAGAGCGATACTGTTCGAGTTCGTGGACGCGAGCGGCTAAAATGGTGTTGAGCTTATGGCTCGCTTCCTTAAGAGTGTTGCGCGCTTCTTCAATAGGATGAGCGTTTTCAGCTGAGGGGGTCCAAGGTTTCCCTTCAAGGGCTTGAAAAGTTTTAGCAATGAGCGCTTTAAATTCTGCAATGATTTGAAGGGCCGTTTTAAGATCCAGGTCTAGCTGTGTGGCTGTTTGCTGATGCGATTGCACTTGTCGATCTAAATTCGTAAATTCTTCTTGATGTTGCTGTAATTTTGTTGAAAGTGTGTCAATCGTCACATTCAGGTTATCATTTTTCTGTCGCTCCATCCCAAGCGAGTGGAGAATTTGGGTTAACTCTTGCCGTAGGGTGCTCATGTCTTTAGATTTTTGATCGAGCGCTGTGCCAAGGTACGTTTGGGCCGTGACAAATAGCATAAGTACGAAAGTCACAACAAGCAACAAAGTCGCAAGGGCATCAATATATCCTGGCCAGGGGTTGAGTTCAAATGGGCGACGACGCATCTGGAAAGCTCCTAAAAAATTATTGCTTGTTTAGCACCATATGGTATATTAGCTTTTATACCCAATGCAAGTGGAAAAGGGGAGAGTTTGAGTGAGGGAATTTGGCTCAATACCAAGCTTGAAAAGCCGCTCGTATCGACGAGATACAAAAGGCCTTTTCAAGCGCAGGTAGTGGGTTATAATTCCCCACTGAAAAATCCACTTTTCCATTTGGATTGGGTATGATAAATGCAAGTGGAAAAGGGGAGAGTTTGAGTGAGGGAATTTGGCTGAATACCAGGCTTGAAAAGCCGCTCGTATTTCATTGTCGGCCCTGAAGAATCCACTCTGTGAACATCTACTTTTCCATTTGCATTGGGTATAGGGCCTCGCAAGAGTGTTCTTGTGAGTTTTTCATTAGAGGCTGTCCAAGTAAAGCGTTATTTTGCTCGTCAAATAACGCTTGCTCATTGACTGTACATACTTTTAAAAGAGTAGATAATATCAAAGAATACTCTATTTAAGTAGGTAGCGGGAAAACTTTTGGGCTACTGACCTCAGTAATATATTTTAGGTGAAATATGGAAAAGATTCCGATGACGGCAAGCGGCTATCAGCGTTTAGTTGAGGAGTTAAAAAATTTGAAGTCAGTGGAACGGCCTGCAGTGATTCGTGCCATTTCCGAGGCCCGTGCTCATGGTGACTTATCAGAGAATGCCGAGTATCATTCTGCACGAGAGCGCCAGGGATTCATTGAAGGGCGTATTGCTGACATCGAGAGCCGTGTGTCGCGCGCTGAAGTCATCGATGTAAGCAAGTTATCTGGGACGCGCGTCATGTTTGGCGCGACTGTTACGATCATGGATGAAGAAACAGAGCAAGAGTCAACATATCAAATTGTGGGTGAGCATGAAGCCGATGTGCAGAGACATCGTCTGTCCTTAACCGCTCCATTAGCCCGCGCGCTGATTGGTAAGGAGATCGGCGACAGCGTCGATGTTCAGACGCCTGGCGGTATTCGCTCTTATGAAATCATTAGTGTAAAATTTATTGACTAAAAAGAAAATTAGTGTAAGAATTCCCAATAGTCCTAAAAGATCTAGGAAATTATTGATATACCCAATCCAAATGAAAAAGCGGAGAATTTGAGAGAGGGAATTTGGCTCAAGAGCAAGCTTGAAAAACCGACTGTATCGAAACGAGATACAAAAGGCTTTTTCAAGCGCCGGGAGTGGGTCATAATTCCCCGCTCAAAAATCCACTTTTCCATTTGGATTGGGTATATAATAACTTGATGCTTAACAAAGGTGGTTATTATTGTCTTTTAGGTGAGGCATCAATGGTGACCTCTTGCCAGATGTTACGGGCTGATTAGGTCTAGGTCGAGGAAAAAATCACTCCGCGAGCCTTTGCTAGATAGGATGTTTTGGGTTTAATGACTGTATTGAGAAGTTTTACGATAGGGCGTTACTTAGCTGCTATGCTACTGGTATGTAGCCTTGTTTTTATTCCTTCTTGGACTGTTTTTGGGAATGTGTTTGTCAATCCAAGTGAGAGTGCTGCAGCAAAGTTGGACACGCGTGCAAGCCATCCGCATGCATATCAAGGCTATCCTTGGTTTCTGCCTGAAGAGCTGCATTCTATCGATCCTTACGCCAAAGCAAATCAGCCTCAAAAATCTCCGCCTATACTGAAACGGCCCTACTCTAGGTATAAGGTGGCTTTAGTGGTATCAGCCGTCGTTGTATTTTTTGCAGGAATTATCGTCGGAAGTTATGGCCAACGTTCGGCAGGTGTCAATGCACCGGTCATTTCGCGTCTTCCTGTATCTGCCGTGAAAAGTGATGTGCCGTCTGTACCAGGCTTTAACTCAAATAACATCGGTCAGGGTGGGGATACCTTTGTTGTTCTATCTCAACCATTTACAGAAAATCAGTTATCACCTGAAAATCCACAATATAAAGCTAGACCTTCGCTGGGTAAGCAGAATGTGACTAAACAACCTCTGCCGCCGAGCAAGGTGAGTCCACCTTCGCAAAATGGTTTGAGTCCAAGCCTAGAAAGCGCGACTGCTTGGACCCCTAACGTATTCGCGAACGCTTATCAATCTAAACAAGCTACGATTCCCAATTTACCTAATTTGGACGGTTCTCAAGGTCCGCCTGTGCAAAGCGTGGCTGATGTTTCGGTAGAGGTATCAAGAGCGAATGTGGGCATAATCCCCGAAAGTCATCCGACAATACGCTTCTTTGAAGCGCCATCATTCCTAAAAATCTTGAATAATGCTCTTGCCACGGAGCTTGACTTTTCAGGATCTGAAGAGGCTCTCGGCGAGCTAGAGGCGATTATTAAGAAGGTTCGCCATCCAGATAGCGCTCTAAACGCTGCGAAGGCGCAGGGCTACATCAGGATTCTTGAGACATTGAAAGGTAGTCTCACTCAAGGTGAGAAGGCTGTTGCCCTCCGTGCTCTACAAGATTGTCAGGCATATTATGTCGATGGGTTTCTCAATATTCCTAACCCCTTGCTGCACTACCTTGAATTAAAAGCCTGGACGGAGAGTTATTTAAAACCAAAGCGTGTCGATGAAATAGGGTGGTCTTTTGACAATCAAAATCCATTTTATCTAGTTGCCGATCGATTGATCAGGGACGTAGCGGGGCAGCTGCTGTCAGATGCGGATGCTGAGGTTAAAATAAATACGCTCATCGAACAGTTTAATGACAGATTCAACCAGGAATTAATGTCCGAGAATGCTAGCGGTAATCCAGACAGCCATATGACTGTCGAGACGGTCGAGTAGTCCGCCATGGCCGGGGATTAACGTACCACTATCTTTAACCCCATAAAAACGCTTGCACGCTGATTCAAGCAGGTCACCAATCTGGCTGGCTGCAGATAGAAGGATAAGCTCCGGGATGGCCCACAGATGATGCTGGCAAAAATCATCCAAGAATGCTGCTCCTGCAACCGCAATCACCAAGCCGCCGCAAGCCCCGCTCCAGGTTTTGCCAGGGCTGATACGTGGGGCGAGTTTAGGGCCGCGCAACCAGCGCCCCACAAAGTACGCGCCGGTATCATTGAGAATCGGAATCGCCAATAAAACCCATAAACTGGCCCGATGCACACAAGCGCAGAGCAAAAGCGCCATGAATGCAATAAAGATGTATAATGTGCCAGCAAGCACTCGCGTATTCCCGAGCCAAGAGGTGGGGAGCCGGTGGCGCGTCATCTGAGACCACTCGCGCCAGGCTTGCATGAGGAGGGTGCATACACTGATTGTAAAAAACTCAAAAGGTGCCATCAGTAACACGGCAGCTGAGGCTAATAAAATAAGGGCGGGTAAAAAGCGTTTAGATTCTGCCATAGCGTCGTTCTCGTCCAGCGTAATTTTGTAGGGCTATACCGAGGGTTTCCTCATCAAAATCTGGCCATAATGTCTCGGTAAAAAATAGCTCGGTATACGCAAGCTGCCACAGTAAGAAGTTGCTGATACGGAGCTCCCCGCTTGTACGAATCAGGAGATCTGGGTCAGGGAGATCGCGAGTGCTCAGGGCGCTTGTAAACATATCTTCGCTAATGGCTTCAGGATCTATGCCGCCGGTTTGGGCTTGGCGGGCAATATGGCGCACGGCATCCATGATTTCATCGCGGGCGCCATAGCCAAAGGCGATGGTCAGGTGTAAGCCGCTGTTATGGCGTGTCTGCTCCTGAATATTGTTGATTTGAGACTGCAGCCCTGACGGTAGACGTTCATGATTGCCAATCATACGCAAACGCACCCCTTGGCGTGTCAGCTCAGCTCCATAAGAGGGGAGATACTCCGATAACAGCTGCAATAAGCCAGAAACCTCCCAGCTTGGGCGCTGCCAATTTTCCGTCGAAAACGCGTACACGGTAAGATACTGTATGCCAAATTTTTGTGCAGCCGTGACGACACGCTTGAGGGCGTCGATGCCAGCGCGATGACCCATCAATCGGTGGAGCCCGCGTTTTTGCGCCCAACGCCCATTACCGTCCATGATAATGGCGACATGGCGTGGAATAGTGATCGTGGTAGGTCTATGCGGCTGCGTAAGAGTCATAAGTAAATCGTCATTGCTGAAAAATGCGATTGGTAGATATTGACGCCGTCAAGTGGTGCTTGCTTAATGCTTATGTGCATTGAATACACTCCCTAAGTTCATGCTTTCCCAAGCCTGTCTTACAGATTAAATTTGGAGATTTAACTAAATCGTCTTAATCTCTTTGTCCTTGGTCGCAAGTAACTCATCAATCTTTTTAATGTGATCATCGGTAATTTTTTGCACGTCGTCACTGTACTTACGATGTTCATCTTCAGAGATCTGCTTATCTTTTTCCATTTTCTTCAAGGCTTCCATGCCATCTCTACGCACATTACGCACAGCAACACGGCCATTTTCTGCGTATTTTGTGGCAATTTTTGACAGCTCATTGCGGCGTTCTTGATTGAGTTCTGGAAGATGAATGCGAATTGTTTGCCCTTCTGTCATAGGGTTTAATCCAAGGTCAGACTCACGCACAGCTTTTTCAACGTTCTTAACGAGGCCCTTATCCCACACGCTGACAACGAGCAAGCGTGCTTCGGGAGCGCTAACGCTCGCAGTTTGTGCCAACGGCATTAAGCTACCGTAAGCATCCACCTTAATAGGATCGAGTAAATTAATAGAAGCGCGCCCTGTGCGTAAACCAGAAAAGTCCTTCTGCAAAGCTTCTATAGCCGTATCCATGCGTCGCTTAATATCATTAATCAAAGTTGTAGCCATTTTTCCCTCCTTTATTTAAAATCACACGAATCGTTTGAAATAATAGTGTAAATCCCTTGGTGTGTTAAAACCTTTTTAAAAGCGCCTGACTCAAACATAGAAAATACAACAAGCGGCATGCAATGCTCTTGTGCCAAGAGAATTGCTGTCATATCCATGACCTTTAGATTCTGGGAGAGAACTGTCTGATAATCAAGGCGATCATAGAAAGTAGCGTTGGGGTTGCGTATAGGATCATCACTATACACACCGTTCACCTTTGTGCCTTTAAACATGGCGTCACAGCCTAGATCAATCGCTCGCAGCACAGCTGCTGTATCGGTTGTAAAAAACGGCGTGCCAGTGCCTGCTGCAAAAATAACCACATGATTTTGTTGCAACCAATATAGGGCTTGGCGTCGGTTATAAGCGGGGCATAGCCCGGCAACCTCCACAGCGGACATCGTGTGTGAGGGTACTCCATGAGAGCTGAGAGCGCTTTGTAAGGCGATGGCATTCATCACTGTTGCCATCATGCCAATATGATCAGAACTAGCGCGGTCAACATACTCCCCTAAATTCTGTGTAGCGCCACGCCAAATATTGCCGCCACCAACAACTAACGCAATCTCCGTGCCGTGACCATGGATCTCGATAAGCTCTTGGATAATACGGCGCAATCCATCAATATGGATACACTCACTCTGGTCAGCGTTTGCGAGAGATTCGCCAGAAATCTTGATTAGGATGCGTTTATAGTTCACTTTCATCACCTTATGCCAAATAGCCTCATCAAAATACGCCGATTGACATTGTTTGGCAAGGTTAAAAATATAGAACTTGATTAAGCTGGTGTCAGCATAGCTCGGGCCCCTAATGTTCTTAAGATAAAGCCTATAATTTTGAGTTTTTGGGTGTCAGGATAGTTCCAGCCGAAATATAAGTGACTTAAGTAAGCCGCTGTTTGCAATCCTGTAAGCACCCATAAAACCATTACATGTTTCTTGATGGGGGCATTGCTTGAGGGATGCTCTTGGGGCAATGAGTCTGGCTTAATTTGCCTGGCGGTATACCATAATAGGCTGTGGTTTAGAGCAGAGCATACAGGATCAATAATAGAACCGATAAGATAAGCTGATTTAAAGCGCAAGGCGTTGCGTAGCTGAGGGGTGATCGTGGTTTGGTATCGAGAATAATATAGCGATAACTGTTTTGATGCTTTCAATGCGGTTTGACAAGAGTGGAGTAAATCCCACAACCCCCAGCATAGAATCCAGTGTTGCAGTTTTGGCACCAAGGAAGGCTCATCATCGTCCGTAGCGGCGCTGGTCTGTTGGTTGCAAACGCAGTTAGTCTGAGTCGATAAATATACTGGGAGGCAATTACTGAAAACTTTATTTATAACATATCTTGGATGCAGTAAGCTATATAACGGCTGGCTTTTAGCTTTGGCTAGAATTTCTAAGCCCATCCCGATCAATAAAAGCGTTTTGCTGGCGTTTAATCTATGAGCGTGGCAAGATTCTTCTGAAGCGGAATCCGCGGCTCTGAATTCTTGTTCAACAAAGTGTGATTGATCTGCAGGATGGCTTGAAACCGTCGTTTCCAAGGCATGAGCATTCAATATAATCAAGAGTATAGGCATAAAAATGAGCCGCATAGATGGCGTATCCGATCATAAGTTCATGTGATGCATTGGGTTAATATAGTTATTCAAACTTAATTTTCAAGGAGCAAAATGTACAATTTTACCCCCCATCTGTCAAGTGGAGAGCAATTTACTGTCAAGGGATTGCCGATTCATCTATAAGATCCTGTTTGTTGAGTGAGCGCAAATCAATTGTTCGTAAGCATACTGATTCTGTAATATCACCGGTGTATGGCGAATGGATCTCAATCACATCTAGTGGATTTGTGCAAGCAATATAACCGTTATTGATAACAGACGCTTCAATAGGTTCAACAAAAAATGACTCAAGCCAATCTGCTTCAGTCCAAAATTTACTCACACTGCGAATATTATCGGTTAGCGTGCTCCAGCTATCGCTAGGTAAATGGAGAATAACTTTTCTAAATCCATAAAAAGATCTGGTTAGGTCTTGCAAAGATGAGAGAATGCCTGGTAAGTAAAAATGCCCTTGTAGAAAACGTATGGTTTGGACCTTGGATGCTGAATTTATGGCGGACAGGGTTTGTGTTGAAACATAGCCACCTGCATTAGGATGTTCCTGTAAGAGCATCTGTCCTGATTGATGATGTGCGATTTTAAGCCTAAACTCGTTGATCTTCGATCTTGGTTCCTTTAAAATAAAAAGTAATTTATGATCGTCCTGATAATCTTGGATCACTAATTCTTCAAGTTTTGGCAATTCGCGCAAATATTTATCGTCTATGGCGCGGGTGGCATAGAGATGTAATGCTTTAAGGTTCGGAAAGAGACGTGACAGTCTTTTTTTGTTACCTTGTGATGGGAGGATAAATGGATAAGCATCCATATTAAGACGAAGGTATTGCACTGAGGGTGTATTAAGTATGTTGGCAAGGTAGTCATTAAGAGATTTCAAAAGATTCTCATCACGGTCGTACTTCTTTGCTATGCCTGGGGTAATTTCTAACGAAAATTTGGCGTGAGAAGTGGAGAGCAAAGACCGAAGTTGGGTATTGATAAAATCTTGACTCACTTGCTCGATATATTCAAGAGCCTGTGGGTTATTGGGGTCATAAGTGACGAATAGGGGTGTGTGGGTAATCAGTAAATACAACGGCAGCTTATGGAAAGTGTTGTGCGCTTTTTCGGGGTAAGCTGCCTCAAATTTTGCAAGATCATCAAAGAAAATACGAGCTCGATCAATAGGTAGGCGACCTTTAGGCAAGAATTCCGGTAAATTTCTGAAAAATGCTAGGGGATTAAAGTTTTCTCCCTCTCCAGTTTCTTCAAGCAAACCTTGGTGAAATGGTGGGTCAATATGTGGGGTTCTCGGTTTGCTGGATTGGCGAAAGTTGTCTGGAATATAGAGTAATTCTGGAGGCGGATTCCTGACATCACGGAGTAAGTCTAGATATAGCGCACGAAAATACAAGCAGGGATTTTTATAAATAAAAAAATCACGATAAGTCGTACTGGTTTGGCAAAGGCTGGCAAAATCTTTAGGAGAGAAATCCTGACAAATAATTTTCATAATTTCGCAAGGTAAGGTCTCGAATGGTAAGGACCCTGGCGTCGGCGTTGCAAATGTCAGCTTAACCTGAGGAGGTTTTCGTGAAGGCGTAACTTTTATTACTTGTGATGAGGCCGCGACAAGGTGTGCCAACTGCTTGTTCAGGGTGATTTGATGCTCGTCAAAACGCTTTTCCCCCATTTCTTCAAACCTTTTTCCTGCATTATTCCAGCGCTCTTCTAAACGCTCATTATCTGTGCGCAAGCGTTGATTCTCTGACCATAGGCGCCAAACATATAGGATTGGCAGGATACTTGCGCCTAATATAAGCAAGCGGGTTCCTATCGTACGAAGGCTAGGTTTAAGTAACCGTTCACGGGGGTGAATGAAAAAAAAGAGATGACATAAGTTAAGTGTTTGAATAGACTGTATAGGTAATACATTCAAAGGCTTGACAGATATGCATGATACTGACCTCCACAGAAAAG
>JBILKX010000015.1:0-28401 GCA_044376435.1 Alphaproteobacteria bacterium
AAGATCTCAATAAATACAATACCTACAGACCTCATTTTTCATTGAAAGGTCTTACTCCTATGCAGTATATTCAGAATACTCTTCTCAAGGACGCTGCTTGAGTCTCAAATCATATGAACTTATACAGAAAACAATATACATATTGACTTATAAGGGATAAAACACTATGATGGTTTTGTTTTATTGGACAAATTTGCGAAGAGGGCATATATGAAAAAAAATTTTGTAGGCTTAGTAATGGTTGCCGGCCTAATGATGGGGCAGTCTGTAGGTGGCGTCGAGATCGAGAATCCCGGCGGACAGCGAGAGGTTAAGTCGGTCACGGCAAAGCCAAAGAAGGTGCGTAAGCCATTTAAGCCAGAAACGATCTGGCGTACAGTCGGTTTAAATGTTGTGGCAGACACCTTTGAGAAGAATCCCGCTATAGAGCTCGGCGTGTATGCGACGGCGGCATTTGCCATGTCTTGGGGATTTTTAGGGTTCCAGGGACTCAAGGATCATCTGCCAGAGCACCTTAAGCAGATTGCGCTTGGCTCGTTTTTGGATGAGAAAAACATTAAGAATGCAAAGCATTTAATTTGGGGTACAAAAAACCGGCTATTCGGGACACATGACAAGCTTGTTGATGATCGGCCCGTCGCGCGTGAAGATTTGTATAACTTGCAAAACGGCATTGCGTTAAGCCCGTATCGCGTGGAGGCGTCAGTTGCAGAAGGTCTAAAAGGCGTTATGAAAGCGACGACCAAAGGTATCAAAGGCTTTATCGCCAAGCATCTATTGTTTGGAACTTTGTACAAATATATGCAAACCGATCCGAGTACAAAGAAAAAGTGGGTAGCCGATGATCTGAAGAACGCTACTTGGTCTTGGGGCGTCACACATTCACTTTCTAACCCAGATGATTTCGTCAGTTATCTTTACAAGGAAATTGCTTTAAAGATTGCCCAGCAAGTGCTTTAATGAGCAAAATGTATCATAAAAAAAAGCAGCCTTCGGGCTGCTTTTTTGTTGCGGTGTGAGCGCAATTTTGGACTAGGAGCTCAGATCCGTCCATCTTAATTAGGTATTATATGGCCTCAGGGCGTCTTTTTCACGGGGGACGGGGGTCTTTTAACGTAATCTTACCCAGACAGGGGTATGATCCGACGGCCGCTCCCAGCCGCGGGGGGTGCGATCAATACCGGCCTCGGTGAGCTCGGCTAACGCGGCGGCATTGAGGAGTAGATGGTCAATGCGAAGACCCTGGTTGCGGCGCCATTGGCCAGCGCGGTAATCCCACCAGCTGTAGTCTGTTGTCTCCGGGTGGTGATGGCGCCACGCATCGGTGTAGCCGAGATCCAAAAAGCGTTGGAAAGCAGTCCGCTCTTCGGGGGTACATAACACTTGGTCCTGCCACGCCTCAGGGTCGTAGGTGTCGCGGTCTTCGGGAGCAATATTAAAGTCACCACCAATGACAACACGCTCGTCATAGCTGAGGAGGGTTTCGAGATGTAACGTCAGGCGCTCTAGGAATCTGAGTTTATACACAAACTTGGGACTGTCAACACTTTGGCCGTTGGGAACATAGACCGAAACGACCCGGACGCCGCCGGTAAAAGCTTCAATATACCGGGCCTCAGCATCGCTAACATCACCTGGAAGCACGGTGACAACGTCTTCAATCGGTGCTTTGGAAAGGATCGCCACACCATTATAGGTTTTCTGGCCAACAGCCGCAACGTTGTAGCCGCAATCAGCGACAAAATCGTGGGGAAACTGTGGGGTGTCGACTTTCAATTCCTGGAGTAAAATCACATCAGGGGCGTCCTCGAGAGCAGTCCATTGCTGTAGATGCTCAAGCCGAGCGCGAATTGAGTTCACGTTCCAGGTAGCGATCTTCATGGACACCTCTCGTTACAAGGAAAAAGAGTTGCCGCAGCCACATGAAGAGCTAGCGTTGGGATTGCGAATCTGAAAGGCGGCGCCAACAAGTTCTTCAACATAGTCGAGCTCGCTACCATCAAGGAGGCCAAGGGAGGTTTCGTCAATCACAACCCGCACATCGCCTTTAGTAATCACGATATCATCAGGATTTTGCGTATCATCAAACAGTAAATTATACTGAAATCCGGAGCACCCCCCACCGTTGACCGCAATGCGGAGCATCAGGTTAGGGCGGCCATCTTGGGCTAAGACAGCGGCGATACGTCGTTCGGCATTTTCGGTAATGTGTATGGTCATCAAAATCCCTCTTTTGTCGGCCTGGAATTACTTGCGCGTACAGACCCTTTTAGGGTATACCTGTCTAAAGCAATTTTGTCAATTCTCATCCACTCGAGGACATAATTATGAACATTTTCCAAGAATTCCGCCACAAAATTCTTGAAGCGATTGCGCGTCTGCAAGCCAGTGGTCAGTTGCCGGAGACAATTGATCCACAGCGCATCGCCACAGAGCCACCGCGTGAGGCGAGCCACGGCGATATCGCGACCAATGCAGCTCTCATTCTGGGTCCGCAGGTGCATCAAAACCCGCGCGCCGTTGCGGAGCTCCTCGTTGCAACACTGATTGACGATGCCGCGATTGAGCGCGTTGATGTGGCCGGTCCTGGATTTATCAATTTGCGTCTCAGCGCGACCTTCTGGCAGCAGTACCTCAAGCGTCATCTGGCAACCGTGAGAGAGTGGCCGAATCTTGGTCAAGGACGCTTGGTCAATGTGGAATACGTCTCGGCCAATCCAACTGGCCCTATGCATGCTGGACATGCGCGCGGGGCGGTGTTTGGCGACGCGTTGGCGATGCTCCTCTCAAAGGTTGGGTATCGTGTTACGAAAGAATTCTACATCAACGATAGTGGCGGCCAAATTGATACACTGGCGCGCTCAACCCACCTACGATATCGCGAGATTTTGGGCGATACCATTGGCGATATTCCGGCAGGGCTTTACCCCGGCGAATATCTGATTGATGTAGCGCAGGCGTTAGTTGCCCGCGATGGGCGTCGCTGGTATGAGGCGCCAGAAGCACAATGGTTGCCTGAATTGCGTCAGTTTGCCGTTGAGCAGATCATGCGGGTGATCAAAGATGACCTGTATGCGATGAATATTCACCATGATTATTTTGCGTCGGAAGCCGCCCTCGTGGCCGCGGGGCAAGTCGAAGCCGTTGTCGCAGAGTTAGATCGTCATGGATTAATCTATCGGGGGATGTTGGAAGCGCCCAAAGGTAAGGTCGTCGATGATTGGGAGCCACGTGAACAACTGCTCTTCCGCGCGACACAATTTGGCGATGATATTGATCGCCCGCTGCAGCGCTCGGATGGTCAGTGGACGTACTTCGCTAAAGATATCGCCTACCACTATGATAAGTTCCGCCGCGGGTTTAGCGAGATGATCAACGTGCTGGGGGCCGATCACGGCGGCTATGTTAAGCGTCTGCAGTCAGCTGTGCGGGCGATTTCTCAGAACAACGCAGAGGTTGATATTAAGATCTGTCAGCTTGTGAGTTTCGTGGAAGATGGTCAGCCCTTGCGGATGTCAAAGCGCGCCGGCACCTTCGTTACCCTGCGTGATGTCGTTGATCGTGTCGGTGCTGATGTCATGCGCTTTATTATGTTAACGCGCAAGAATGATGTGGCCTTGGATTTTGACTTTACCAAAGTTCAGGAGCAGTCGAAGGACAATCCCGTCTTCTACGTGCAGTATGCCCATGCGCGGGCGCACTCGGTGCGTCGGCAGTGTCATACAGTATTTCCGGATATGGGGTTGGATCCTTCGATCTTAGCTCAGTCAGATCTCACAAGCTTAACGCATATCGCAGAAATTGGCGTGATTAAAAAATTAGCCGAATGGCCGCGTCAAATCGAAATCGCCGCTCATACCCATGAACCGCATCGTATTGCGTTTTATCTCATGGACTTAGCTGCCGCGTTTCATGGCCTATGGAACCAGGGTAAGGAGCTGACACAATTACGATTCATTGATCACGGCAAGGCCATGCATACGCAGGCGCGTTTGGCGCTTGTCAGCGCCATTGCCGAAACGATTCGCGAGGGGTTGGGGGTTTTAGGTGTGGTGGCAAAAGACTCCATGTAGTCCCCTATTAAAAACCCGCTCTGAGGCCATCTATGGCGTCATGGCGGTGCTCGAATCCGCATGGATATTGAATCCATTTGCGGTTCTGCGCGCCGCCGTTCCTAATATCTGGCTCACATATCGTCTTTTTCTCATTGCCCTATTCATTGCCCTATTAAAAACCCGCTCTGTGAGCATCTGCGTCGTCAAAGTTGCGCTCCGAATGCTCACGTACACGTATGTACGCTCCGCTTCGGTACTCACTTTTCCTAGCATCTATCTCACATATCGGGTTTTTCTCATTACCCTATGTGGTTCCCTATTAAAAACCCGCTCTGAGGCCATTGATACCCAGTGCAAAGTGATAGCTGAGGAGGTTAACATGCACCATAAAACTATTAGGTTGATCCTGTGTGGTATTCTTTGTAACCAAGGAATCGCACTCGAGGAAACGACGCAAAGTCGGCCAAGCCAGTCACGTTCTGCAGAGAGTACGATTGAAAAACGACCGCACCGCTTAGCGTCTTTAAAAGCAAAGCTTAGCAACCGGTATGTACTGGCGTTGTGTAGTGTCGCTGCTGTGATTGGTTTTGCAACATTAAGGCAATTTTTAACTAAATCAGATACGAGACCGCCAAATGATTTGCTAGATCCAGGTGCTCACGTCGTCATCGAAGAGCCTGTGTTGCTCTCTCCCATGGGAGTGTCGTCAAATTCAGAGGACGAAGAACTAAACAAGTCTGAAGAACACAATGGAGAAGACGTGAACGTGTCTCTGGAACCTGTCGTAATCGAAGAGCGTGCGTCGCTATCTCTCGTGGAAGTATCGTCAAATTCAGGGGATGAAGGATTAAACAGTATTGAAGAAAGTGATCAAGAGAATGACGTGGTGCCTCCGGGTTATACTTTGGAGGAGACCTTGTATGATGAATATTTAATGCACACACAGAGCACACCACCTTCAGATCAGGAGTACAATAACTACCTGTATACAATACATAATCCCCGACCGCTGCCGCAACTGCCCGACGCACTTAAGCACTTCACGGCAAGCCATTTAAGCCAGATTACGTTTCTACCAAAAGTTGATCAGCTAGTTCCTTCTCATAATATGCAATGGGAGGTTAAACTTGGCGAAAAACTTATCTTAGAGCTTATCGATCGAGATCAATTAACTGATTTATTTATAAGTCCGGCTATGATCAAGGTATTGTTTGGAGAACAGATTGCAGAGTGGTCTGGGTATGTTCCTCCACGTGGGTGGGTAGACCTCCCCGGGGACGATTTATCATCACCCAGCCGGTTACAACATTTAAATATTTTCATAAATTTTGGTAGCAATCATCCAGTGCGTTCACAGCTTGGGTTTCAGATAGAAGCGCTGATCGCGAAGCAAATTCGCGAAAACCCTACCTGGCTCAACACTCAAGGTTCTAACTGGAAACAATCCTATTTATGGTTTGTAAAGTGGCCTCTAGCAGCATATTTCGGTTTAGATCTAATACATACTCCCGTTCGCTACTATTTGGAGGGTGAGATGACGTGTGGTCATGAGTCACTAAAAAACCTTGCCCAAAAGTACGGTGATTCTTTAACAACGGCCAATAACTTTGACTTTAAAAATACTGGCTTCAAAAATTATCTAGAAGTCATAAAGACTTTGATGCCAGAGATTGGGATTGTAGGACACTCTTTTTGATCTATCTTCGGGAGGCAAAGACATGACCGACGCCTGTCAAAACCTCGGTGGCAGTGAGGGGATTTATCCTTGATTTATTGGCGCCGAATGCGTAAAGGTATATGATAATATCAGATGGGTCACAAGAAAATTGATGAAAAACTTACTTAAAAACCTACTAATTAGCCTGCTATTGCCTAACTTAGCGTTAGGGCAGACCGTGGTCTTGTCAACTGCTGCCGGAGATGAGGGGCGACAGCCGATGTCTGCCTCTGTTGCTAACAAGAGTGCTGTACGGCCTCAGCTTCCCTCAGTTCCGCCACAGACACCCCCTAAGACGTGGCTACGTCAGCATGCTGTCTCGGTTGTCAGTGTCGGACTTACTCTTATAGCTGGTTGGTACGCCCTTACACTGCGGTCAGAAAATCAGGTGTTAACCGAAACTAATCAGGATTTACAATACAATAATCAGCTATTAACCACAGCTAAGGAGACTTTAACGGACACTAACCAGAGTTTAATCAGAAGATACGATACACAGGGGTATGAATTAGAGAGTCTCCATAGTAGATTTGTTGATCTTCAAAAAACATACTCCCAAGTCCTGACTGTACGTACACAGCAAGGTAACGAACTTAATGAACTTCGTAAGTCTTATGGGGTATCACAAAAAGTTAACGCAGAGCTTGTAGAGTCGCGTGGGCAACAGGCAGAGCAGCTGCAATCCTATAAAAAACGTGAGCAAGGAATGAAAGATCAAGAGGTATCTTTGGAAGCAAAAACCAAGGAGATTCAATCGCGGCTTGACGCCGTACAGCTGCGTGAACACGAGTCTCAGACAATGCGTGAGAATCTAGAAACGCAGAAAAAGCAGATTGTTGCACAAAAGACTGAGGCAGATTTACTTATTAAAACTCTCACAACCGAGCAAGTGCGCCTTGAATCACTGGCGTCCACCTTTGAAAAATTGATCAGCGACAACACGACTTTGCAAGCAGATCTTCAGCTTAAAGCAAGTGTTGTCAATGAACAGATTAAAACAGACCCAACACTTCAGAAGGCAGTCACTGAAAAGAAACAACTAGAACGCCCCCTATTTAGCGTATTCAACGCAACAAAAAACTCTACTTTGCATTTTCCTCCAGACCTTATCTTACCTATTTTAGATCTTTGTGGATTTGAGAATCTTAAATCGCTTCTTGAGATTAACAAGGCCACGAACCAAAGTATGAAGGCCTGCATCAACACATCACCAGCGATATTCTTCCAGAAAGTTTATCCCTCGTTTATTAGTTTAGAGACGAAGCCTGTAGAGATTTTTGGGGTGCCGCCGCTTGATGAAAATCTTTTCAAAGAGCCGACGCCCATCAAGCTGCTGCAAAGTCTCCCGAAAGTGTTTAAACATCAAGACACGAAAAAGCAAAAGCACTATTTCTTGCCGCTCCCGTATGCGAAAGATTTTTTTAGGTTATTAGAATTGGTCGCTGTAAAACACCCCGACATTAAAACGATATTTAACACTTATCCGCTGCCGGTATGGATCGGGCCCATGATCAAACTGACACCGTTCCCAACAGATGTCACACGTGATGAGAGCGATAATATTGGCGCGTATAAGACGTCATATAACCACGCCATGGAGGCGAGCATTGCAGAGCTGACAGGGGCGGGGACATTAATCCGACAACATCCCCATGTGCTGTTGAGGACACCTGAAGACTATTCTATTTTGAATCCAGAAAATAGGCGCGACACCCAAATGGCAGGTCTGCTGCGCACCTTTCTTGAGGAATTTTTGCAACCCTATCCAGTGACACCAATTCCAGGACAACACTTCACGCAGTGCGTCTCCTTGTGTGACTGGATCTATGATTGTATGATCGGCTATGGCCCTGGTCCTGAAAAACTCTATGCCCAAATACGTACGTTGTGTAACAGCATGGAGGCCACACAACAATCAGCGTTTCAAACAATTCATATACGCTCTGGGAACTTAAGAAATAATGTTAGCAAGACAATTCCACCAGTTTGCAAAGAGATCGTCTTAGAGCCTGAGCCACAAGAGGTGAAAGGTCAAAAGCAATATAATTGGCAACTAGCTAAATATGCGTTAGAGTATTCGTTGGGTATGCGCAAAAGCTTCGAAGAAGACGGATTGAAACCCATTGCCCATAACGTACACACATTGCGGCTTCTCAATTATTCTTTTGACAAGGATGATCCACAGTATTCATGTGTCCCTTTTGGCCGGCACCACATCCCCCATCTTATTATCCACGTTCCGGAAGGCTGGCAATTAACAGAGGATATAAAAGCAGCGTTACAAGTTCGCGTGAATAAGTCAAAGAGTCTGAAGTCCATTACGCTCATGACCGCCTACAACGGCATCAATTGGCACGCATCAAAGCAGTTAGATCAATTTTTGAAGACGGTTACGCCCCCCCAGACGAGCTAAGCTTTAGAGCTGGTGTTTAAACCAAGTGCGTTGGCGTTTGGCGTACTGGCGCGTGGCCGCCGCGGCGCGGGCGAGGGCGTCATCTAAGGACGTGCGCCCTTGAACATAGGCGAGCAGCTCCGAGTAGCCGACAGCTTTTGTCAGCGGCGAGGGGCGCTGCGCCAGTTGCTCGGCAAAGTCTGCGACCTCATCAATCACCTCCTGGGCGATCATCATTTCTAGGCGCTCCCAGATCCGCTGATCGAGCTCATGCTTCGGGAGGTCAACATGGAGAATCTCAAAGGTAAAGTCATGGAGTTTTTGCGAGGGGAGTTGCTGCCAGACCGACAGGGGCGTGCCGGTGGTCTGCCACACCTCCCAAGCGCGGCAAATGCGCTGAGAATCAGTCGGCTGCAGTCGGGCGGCGATGACGGGATCATAAGCACGCAGGCGGGTATGTAAAGCCGCCGGTCCAATCTCAGCCAGCAAGGCACGCGTGGCGGCGCGGATCTCCTCAGGGACCGAGGGGATAGGTGACAGTCCATGGCGCAGAGTATTAATATAAAGACCAGTGCCGCCCACAATAATCGGCCGTCGCCCCATCTTCACACTGTGGTGGGTAGCGGTAACGGCGTCTTCGGCCCACGCCGCAGCCGTCGCGGCATGATCAACGGCGCGGTACCCATAAAGTACATGAGGTGCGTCCTCTGGCCAGGTTAACGGCTGGGCAGTTAAGATGGGCAGCCCGGCATAGATTTGCATGCTATCGGCATTAATAATTGTTGAAGGTTGATCCTGAGCAAGCTGTAAGGCACGTGCCGATTTACCGCTTGCCGTCGGACCAACAATAATGAGCGGCACCATTACATCACTGCTGCGGCCGCAAGAGGGCGCGGGCTTTTTCGAGATCTTCAAGATGATCAACGCTCACGGGAATATCATGGACGATGCCAACACCAATCCGCATGCCGTCCTCTAGAGCTCGGAGTTGCTCTAGGCGTTCGCGCTGTTCTAACGGTGACGGTGGCAGGCTAACAAAGCGTTGCAAAGCGGCGCGGCGAAACGCGTATAGCCCAATGTGATGATAGACCACGCCATCGCCAAAGGGAATGGTATTGCGGCTAAAGTATAGCCCTTGATGCTTATGAGAAATAACCGCTTTGACGACGTTAGGGGTGGTGAGATCATGCGGGTCGACGACGGGGGCGGCAACGGTGGTAATATCAAAATCACTTTGGGCGAGAAGGTCGACAGCCACCTGAATACTGGAAGGGTTGATCGTCGGTAAATCACCTTGTAGATTAACGATACAGTCGTAGTCGCCCTGAGGATCAAAAATCTGAGTTGCGGCCCACACGCGATCAGTGCCAGAGGGGAGGGCGGGATCAGTTAGGATGGCTTGACCGCCGTTGTAATGAATCACGTCGACAATTTCCGGATCACCAGCAGCGACGATCACCGGTAACCCGAGGGTGCGGGCACGATTGTATACATGCATGATCATAGGTTGATTATGAATATTCGCCAGCGGCTTATTGGGCAAGCGGACGGCGGCAAGACGGGCAGGGATAACAATTAAGGGTTTCATAAATTTTCCTCTCATAAAGTAATGCTTATTGGTTTGTTAACATATCTTGCGCTAAAATAAAAGCGCCGAAAAAGAGTTTTCAACTGGTCTTCTGCTCCTTTTTTGGGTAATATCCAGGGAAGATCGATTGAGTTTTAACTAAATAGTATTTAAGTGTTTTAATGGATAGTTTAGAGTTTAACAAAATAACCGCTGCAGTTCTGATCGCGCTGATCTTAGGAATTACTGCAACGATTATTTCTGAATCATTAATAAGCCCTAAGTATCTAGAAAAGAATATCTTAGTTATTGAAGGTGTGGGCGCTGAGACGCCAGCAGCAGGCGCGCAGTCTGAGGCCGCTAAGCTCGAAGAAATCACACCGTTGCTGGCAACAGCAAGCGCTGAAAACGGCGAGAAAATTGCGAAGCGATGCTTGCAGTGTCATGGGTTTGAAAAAGGCGGCGCCCACAAGCTTGGCCCGAACCTGTGGGGAATCGTCGGCGCTAAACATGCGCATGCGGCGGATTACCCTTATTCTAAAGCCCTAAAGGAGAAGCCAGGTCAATGGGATTTCGAGTCTTTAAATCACTTCCTGTATAAACCCAAAGAATATGTCCCGGGTACAAAAATGAGCTTTGCGGGACTCTCGAAGGCGCAGGAACGCGCCGATTTGATCGCGTACCTGAACAATCAGAGCGATTCGCCCCAGTCTTTTCCTAAAAAATAAAATCTGACTTTTTATAAAATGATGCTAGATTTTTTACCTTGTCTGAAATAAGAGGTTTGTGGTAAAAAATAGATGATTACTGTTGGATTTTCCCGCTTAATGTCAACAGAAAAGCTGAGCGCTGCATAAGCCAGTTTGTCGAAATACCTAACGCTCCTTACACACTTATTACGCATAGATCATGATTCCCAATTCTGCACGTTCAAATATTTCACTAAAAGACCAAATTATGAGCTCACTTGATGATCGTAAGGCTCAGGATATGGTGATGCTAGATCTTACAAACAAAACAGC
Source organism: Alphaproteobacteria bacterium (assembly GCA_044376435.1). Taxonomy (GTDB): domain Bacteria; phylum Pseudomonadota; class Alphaproteobacteria; order JBILKX01; family JBILKX01; genus JBILKX01. The sequence continues at coordinate 10,754 of JBILKX010000015.1, forward strand.
GATTGCGGATGCAATGATTGTTGTGACTGGCACCTCCCAGCGCCATATCGTTGCCATGGCTGAAGGGTTGCAGCGAGATTTATCTGGCAGTGTTGACTATTGTCGTGTCGAGGGCCTTCCCCATGCAGACTGGGTGCTGCTTGATTTTGGTGATATCATCGTGCACCTTTTCCGCCAAGAGACGCGTCGGTTCTATGAACTTGAAAAATTGTGGTCTTAAATACAACGCGCTGAAGTATTCAAAAAAACCAAGCAAGGTGGGCTTTCCTCAATAAAGCTGCCCAGACTAATATATTGTTTTTATTGGTTTATCTATTGAATCGGATATAAATACGGGTATTGCGCCGCGGCGCGAATCGGGTATAATTGGATATAAATACGGATACAGTAGGCATGTTTGATCTCTCTAAAATTATAATTACGCCACAGATGCTTGCTCTTATTGCGGAGCTTGATGAGTTTAAAGGAGCTTGGCAATTCGTAGGCCGCTTAGTCCCGGCACGCCTTCAAGCGTTGCGTAAAGTAGCGACGATTGAAAGTATTGGGTCTTCAACGCGTATTGAGGGCTCTAAACTGTCAGACCGTGAGGTTGAGAGGCTATTATCAAATATACAGACATATGCGTTTAGTTCTCGAGACGAACAAGAGGTTGCTGGGTATGCTCATGTGTGTGAAGAAGTTTTCCAAAGCTTTGAGGTGATTCCATTCTCTGAGAATATGATCAAGCAGCTCCATGGCTGGCTGCTTAGTCCCCCATTAAAAAGACGCTCTGAGGCCATATAATACCTAATTAAGATGGAAAAGTAGATTTTTGAGTGGGGAATTATAACCCACTACCGGCGCTTGAAAAAGCCTTTTGTATCTCATGATACAAGCGGTTTTTCAAGCTTGGTGGTGAGCCAAATTCCCTCTCTCAAATTCTCCGCTTTTTCATTTGGATTGGGTATATCAGGGCAAATCTTGGTTTTGTTGCATGAACATGGGCGACTGATGACGCGCGAAATTGAAAATATGACTCAAGCAAACCGCAATACGCTTAAAAAATATTTAGCGGAACTTGTGTCTCAGGGGCAGATCACCCGCCACGGCAAGGGGAAGGCGACTTGGTATACATTGAGCTAGACAAATAAAAAAGCCCTCTTGCGAGGGCCTTTTTATTTTTGCTTCTATACTCAAACTAGAATACAAAGGAAACCTTTGCCATTGCTGTTGTGGTATGTGGGCGGATTGTGTATAGCGGTGAGCCAGCCGTCGTTGTGTCACGATACTTGTAGCTACGTGCCAAACCATGGACAACCTCAAGACCAGCGGTCACGCCTTTGCGTACACTGAAGGCAATACCAGCACCAACATCAACAGTAAACTTTGTATCAGTCTTCTTTAAGTTGGATGGGCTGTTGTGATAACGCCAAGAGCGATGGCTTGTACCAGCCAAAGCATACAATGCTGTGTTTGGTGTTACCAAAGCACCTAAGCGTGCATTCGCACCGTAATTCCAATTGTTCTTGTAGCTCACCCGACCACCTAAGTCGCGTGCCGCAAGATTACCGATGCCAACGTTTGCTTCAACGCCTGTGTATAGACGGTCGCGAGCGGTGCTTGCACCTACATGGATCTGACCGCTTAGGGCATTGTTGCCTAACTCAAGACGGCTCAAAACAGTATTACCTGTACGTGTGGAGGCATGAGAGGCAATGTTTGTGATGCCAATTCCGCCACCAACATAAGCGCCTGTGAACAATGGATTTGCTTGTGCTGCACCTGCTGCAGCGGCAACGCCAATAATTAATCCTAACTTCTTCATGATTTTCTCCTTTTTCAATCTATACTGTCTATACTGTTAGACCTTACAAACACCATACGCTTACCATTACTTATCTGTCAATATAGCGGCAAAATTATAGCCTATTTTTGTCGCCTGAGTGTCATTTTTGACACACGCTCTAGCGAGATGGTACAATCTATATGTAGATTAGTAATGGGCTGGTGAGTTGTAAAAATCATAATCGTTTTTGGTAGGAATTTGCGGATAAAATAAAGGGAATTTAATCCTTGACATGCGTCTAGTCCTGTGGTCGGTTCGTCGATGATGAGAAGGCTAGGTTTTTGTAACAGCGCTCTTCCCAAACGCACAAGTTGTCGCTGCCCACCTGATAAAAAACTCCCTAGTTCACCGACAGGGGTGTTGTAGCCTTCGGGGAAGGTCTGAGCAATGCGATCAAGCCCAAGCCCTGTCACAACTTGTTGATACTCTTCCGCTTGAATAGAAGTGTGGCCAAACACAAGATTTTCATGAAGTGTGGCATTCATCAATAAAGGTTCTTGCGCCACTAAATGAATATAGCGATTGCGGGATTCAAGAGGTAAATTTGCGACGGCATGACCAGAGACCACAACTTGACCGTGGTCACACGGTATGATGCCAGCAATAATTTTACATAAAGTGGTTTTCCCAATCCCAGTAGGGCCGATAATTTGTGCAGTTTGGCCAGGATAAAGATGGGCAGTAACATCTTCAAAGAGAGGAGTTGACTGGCCAGGAATCGTATATGTGACGTTGGCGCAGTGAAGCTCGAATTTAGAGATCTCTGGAGTCTGAGAGGGGAGCGCTGATTGACGATAGAAGGCGCAGCTTGAGGGGTGAGCGTTGATCATGTCGGCAAGGGCTTCAATGAAGTGACGGAACTCTAATGTTAATAGCCGCAAAGGGCGCGTAAAAGCGATGACATAGCCATGAATCAAAACGAAGGTAGAGGCGGGCAATTGATGCGTACAAATCTCGTAGGCTGCCACCGAAAGCAACGCCACAACACCAGCGCCGACAATGCATCCTTCGAGAATGGCAATGGCCTGGTAGCGGATGTAAGCTTTATTGGCGTGCAACTCTTCTTTGATGAGAGTTTGGTCATAGTCATAAACAGCCTGAGACCAATTTTGTTGGATGGCGTCTTGATTGACAATGAAGTCAGCAAGCTTGCTGGCGCTTGCATCGGCGGCGATATTAGCGGTACGCCGGTAGTGCCCGTAATATTGGCCGGACCACAAACAATAGGCTATCGTGATGAGAATCCACACGATCAAGATCACGGCATAATGCAGGGCGCAGTGTTGGGATAAGACAATCACAGCGCCTACAGCCTGGATCAAAAGTGGCAGAAGCTTAAACAGTATGGTGGACATAAACAAATAGACGCTGCGACTAATGCGCCGATTCATGCTGACGAGCTGGCCAGCCGTTGGGGTCTGAGGCTGCTGCATGACAAACGTAAATAAATGAGCACTTAGACTGCGGATGGCACGCCCCACAACGGGACAGAAAATCCACTCTTTAATGTGCGCAAGCGCTTTATCAATAACTAATATCACCCCATAAGTGGCAACCAATAATACAAGCGTAAAGGATGCATGCTGCAAGAGAGCTTGATTTAAGTTGTGAAAGCAAAGCGGGACTAAAGCTTGGATAGTGCCAACCAGGGGAACGAACATAAGGCCGATGAACCATCGCCATCTTAGGTTTTTTAATTCTCGAGGAGTGCCCTGGTAGGTAGGGCTGTGGATCCAGAGCAGGGGAACGAGCCCATGCCGCAAAACATTTTTTAACGCCATAACAATTTGCTTATCGAAAATCATATTCCTCTTTTGTTTGTCAGTTTAGGTTGATACAATCCATTCAGTTTAACAGAAGGAAATTTCGTATGAGGGCGCAAGCGCCATTGAGCTTTGAAGATTTGGTGCAAGACCTGGAAAAGGGGATTAAAGCGCCGCACGAATGCCGTATCGGGATAGAGCACGAGAAGTTTTTGTATACACCTGACTGGCGGCGTTTGTCTTATGAAAATGGCATCGCTGATGTTCTGGAGCAATTCCACAAACGCGAGGGATGGTGTCCAATTCTTGAAAATGATACCCTTATTGCTGTGCAGTCTACGAAGAATCCGTCGGCAAGTGTCAGCTTAGAGCCGGGCGGGCAGCTTGAGCTCTCAGGGGCCCCTTATGCAGATCTTCATCAAGCCATTTCCGAGATTAACGAACATTTAGAAAAGTTGCAAGGCTTTGTTAAACCCGGCACACAAATTTGCTTCGCTGGCTTTGACAGCTATACAGAATTTGAGGACATACCATGGATGCCAAAGCAGCGCTATGCTTTGATGCGGCAATACATGCCAACGCGCGGCCAGCTTGGGACATGGATGATGACCCGCACAGCGACGGTGCAGGTGAATCTAGATTTTACCAGTGAAACTGACATGATCAATAAGTGGCGGGTCTCCCTGGCGGTGCAGCCAATCATTTCTGGGCTTTTTGCAAATTCTCCTTATACTTATCAGGGCCAGAATGTCCCTGATTTTCGTCAGCGGATCTGGCAAGACACAGACTCAGATCGTTGTGGGTTTTTGCCTTTTGTGTTTGAGGACACAATGGGATTTGCGGCGTATGTTGAGTACATGCTCGATGTGCCGATGTATTTTGTGTACCGCCAAGGAGTTTATATAGATGCTCTTGGTCAATCCTTCCGAGATTTTATGCGAGGGCAGCTGTCCGCAATGCCGGGTGTATATGCAACGATAGAAGACTGGCATCAGCATCTCACCACGGCATTTCCTGAGGTGCGGTTGAAGCGCTATTTAGAGCTGCGCAGCGCGGATGTGTGTCCGCCGCCGCTCCTGTTTGCATTGCCAGCGCTATGGGTGGGGTTGCTGTACGATGCGACAGCGCTTGACGACGCGTTGCAGTTGATTCGCAACTGGCCCGTTACAGACATACGTTCGCTCGTCCTGGATCTACCAAATGTAGGGCTCAATTTTATCCATCAGGGGCGTTCGTGTTGGCGTTGGGCGAGTCAATTTGTCGACATAGCGCGTGCAGGTCTTAAACGGCGCAATCTTGGCGAAGAGGTTTACCTTGATCCACTTGCGGATATCCTCAGTTGTCAGCAGACGCGGGCAGAAAAATTTGCCCACCACACCCCTCTTGATTTTTTGCGTGAAAACTGCTTGTAATGTCAGAGATGACGTTGAAAGGATACTCCCATGGCTGGACATTCACAATTTAAGAATATTATGCATCGTAAAGGGGCGCAGGATGCGAAGCGTGCCAAAATCTTTACGAAGATTATTCGTGAGCTTACTGTCGCAATCAAAACTGGTTCTCCAGATCCCGAATCTAACCCTCGCTTGCGTTCTGCGCTGATTGCTGCGCGTGCCGCCAATATGCCTCGGGATAACGTGGAGCGTGCGATTAAGCGCGCAACTGGTGGAGAGGATGGCGCAATTTATGAAGAGGTGCGCTATGAAGGGTATGGGCCTGGCGGTGTGGCGATTATTGTTGAGGGGTTAACCGACAACCGCAATCGCACGGCACCCGAGATTCGCTCGCTTTTCACGAAGCATAATGGCGCGTTGGGGGAAACAAACAGTGTAGGGTTTATGTTTGAGCGCTTAGGCGTGATTCGCTATGAAGCAGCGCGCATGAGTGCGGATACGGTTTTTGAGCAAGCGCTTGAGGCCGGCGCACATAATGTTGAGTCAACGTCTGAACTGCATGAAGTCACGACGTTAATCGAAGATTTTGCGCGGGTACGGGATGCCTTGATCCAAAGTTTTGGCGACCCAGTCAGCGCGGCTTTAGAATGGCGTGCGCAGACGCCAGCGCCAGTGAGCGATTTGCAAACAGCACAAACTTTGGTAAAGCTGATTAATGCTTTGGAAGACAATGATGATGTACAACATGTTTTTACAAATGCGGATATTCCTGATGATATCCTCAATAACCTTTAAGACAATCGCAACTGAATCTTATGATTATTCTTGGTATTGATCCAGGGCTGCGCTGCACCGGGTGGGGAGTGATTGACATTGTTGGGAATCGACTAGCCTATGTTGCGCATGGGGTGATTGTGACCGACAATACGGAATCGATGGCTGCACGCTTGGCGATGCTTCACCAAGCGCTGGTGGAGATTATCCAGCATCACACACCGCAAGCAGCTGCAGTTGAAGAGACCTTTAGCAATAAAAACCCTTTGTCATCTTTGAAGCTTGGCCATGCGCGAGGGGTAGCATTAACGGTGCCGGCGCTGTATAATGTCCCTGTTTACGAATACGCGGCAAACCGGATTAAAAAAGCAATTGTTGGCGCAGGTCATGCGGATAAGGCGCAGGTTGCGTACATGGTCCAGCGGCTTTTGCCCACAGCTGGGGCCGTGCAGGCGGATGCGGCGGATGCGTTGGCTGTGGCCATCTGCCACACACAGTACAATAGTTTTAACGAGAAGGTTAAATTATGCTCATTGCCAAGCTTACGGGGATCTTAGATACCATTAACGATGAGGAAATCATCCTTAACGTCAGCGGTGTTGGCTATGCCGTCACCTGTGCTGAGCCCACGTGTCGCGCGTTGCCCCGAGTCGGCGAGCAAGTGTGTTTATATATTGAGCATCATTTTCGCCAGGATAGTCAGCAGCTTTTTGGATTCCTCACCCTGGAGGAGCGCGCTGCTTTTAGACTGCTGCAAACAGTGCAGGGTGTGGGGGGGCGAGTGGCCCTGGCGATTCTTTCTGTGCTCACGCCATCAGCGTTGGTTGAGGCAGTGACCTGCCAAGACAAAGCGGCGTTTGCGCGTGCAGAGGGGGTCGGGCCAAAACTGGCGACACGCTTAGTGAATGAGTTGAAAGATCCCATCAAGAAGCTTGGTATTGTGCCGACAAAAGTTGCGCATCTGCCACCTACAAAAGGTCTAGCGCTTAATGACACGGTATCGGCCTTAGTCAATCTGGGCTATCGTGTTACGGAGGCAACGGCGGCCGCGCAACAAGCTGTCGCTGAGCACGGAAGTGATGGTGGGGTGGATCAATTGATCCGAAGTGCTCTGCAACATCTGAGTAGAGCGGGCTGAAGATTCCTAAAAATCCAAGCGTAAGCTTGATTTTTTAGGGGGTAAGTTCGTGTAAAATCTATAATTCTTCAAGTGGGGTATATGAAAAACTTGCGGATCAATAATCTTAAACCACTCTTAAAACTCTTTAAAGCAAGGTTTTCATGGGGTGGTTTGAAGGGTCCAATATGTGAGGCAGATGATAGGAAAAGTGAGCACCGCAGCGGAGTGTATTCAATATACATGAGCATGCGGCGCGCAACTTTGACGACGCAGATGTCCACAGAGTGGATTCTTCAGCAACATCTGAGTAGAACGGGGTAACCATGGATACAGCACGTCTAATAACGCCAGATCATTTATCTGAAGATACGACAGAAGGGTCTTTGCGCCCAACCAATTTAAAAGAGTTCATTGGCCAGCCGCATCTTAAGCATAATCTTGAGGTTTTCATTCAAGCAGCAAAGCAGCGCCAGGAAGCTATGGACCATGCGCTGTTTTATGGGCCACCTGGTTTGGGTAAAACGACACTTGCTCAGATCATTGCCAAGGAATTGGGTGTTGGCTTTCGCAGTACCTCTGGTCCTGTCATTGCGCGTGCGGGGGATTTAGCGGCTATTCTCACGAATTTGCAGCCTCACGATGTGCTTTTTATTGACGAGATTCACCGGTTGAGCCCAGCGGTGGAAGAAGTTTTATATCCGGCTATGGAAGATTTTCAGCTCGATCTGATTATCGGCGAGGGGCCAGCGGCGCGCTCGGTACGGATTGACCTGCCGCCCTTTACATTAGTCGCAGCCACCACGCGCACGGGCCTCATGACATCGCCCCTGCGCGATCGTTTTGGGATCTTGCTGAGGCTCGAATTTTATTCAGTGGCAGATTTGGAAACGATTATCAAACGCGCGGCCACGATTTTAAATTGTAGCATTGATGCCACGGGCGCTCATGAGATTGCGCGTCGCTGTCGCGGGACGCCGCGGATTGCCGGTCGTCTGTTGCGGCGGGTGCGAGATTTTGCCGCGATTCAGGGGAACGCCGTGATTGATAAAAACTTAGCAGACCACGCTCTCAATCACTTGGATATTGATGCCTGGGGCTTAGATGGACTTGATCGCCGCTATCTTATTACATTGGCGGAGCACTATAGCGGTGGTCCAGCCGGCGTTGAAACGTTATCCGCTGCCCTTTCAGAACAACGGGATACGCTTGAAGATGTCGTGGAGCCGTATCTGATGCAGCAAGGGCTGATCCAACGCACGCCCCGTGGTCGTATGCTAACCAAGACGGCGTGGGAGTATCTGGATCTGCCTCAGCCAACGACGGTGTAGTCGATCCTGAACTTACGACCGCGCAAGTAAGGGCCTGATCATATATCCGGCGATTGATTGAAATATCCCCTGGTTACTCATGCCAATTTTGTTATCAATCGTCTCCTTTATGGTCATGTCATAGAGATAAATAAATAATCCTTGGGGGCATGATGTGCCATCGTGGAATTTGAGAGTCTTCTGATTCAACTGCAACCATAGATTTATATCAATTGTATTTAACCAATTGATATGGGCGGCAAGTATTTCTAAAAAGCGGGTATTGTTTGGCGCGTCGTTTATATTTAAGAGAGCTTGTTCAACTTCTGCAGGGAGCTCCGTCTCAGGTATTAACGTCTTAAATGTCTTCCACAGCGCTTGTTTTTTAAAGACTTCATCAACTTGCATCTTTTGTAATATTGGCCACGACAATAGGTTGTGCATACATAAAAAAGTATTCGTTAGTCGGACATGGGAAGTAAGTAGGTTCCACGTGCCTTTTTCGAGTTTATTTTCTTTGAACTCCTGAGAAATTGGGGATAGGCGTGTAGTTATTCTCTCTTGAAAATTCTTCAATAAACTATCGCTATCAAGAGATGCTAATCTCATCCCAGGTTTCACAAAGCTGCCCGTGTTATAAACATGGGAAGCATACCAGCACATGAAGGCGCCGCTCACGAGTTTCAAAGTTTGCTTGAGATAGTGGGTTTTAGGTCTATTCTGGGCGGCTGTTTGATATCCTTCTGATCGGTTTTTAAGCTTTTGGCTGACGCTTTCCATCTTGAAAGTCTGTTTCAACTTGTCAGCAATCCAGATTCCAGGCCTTCCACTCCAAAGACCATTGAAACCATCACCTATAAGAGCAATGCCAATCGCGGCTGGAAGGACGGCTTTTCCTTTTGCAAGAAGAGTTGGGGGTAGATCGGGGGGGGCACCCAGACTTGGGTCCTGACTGGCGTCAACAAAAGACTGGGGCTGCTCCATAGCTGTTGCTGACCCGGCGGCAATACCAAGCATAAGTGCTATAACTGTTGCAAATTTTTGATTCATGGGAATATCCTAATATGAGCTCATTGTAGATGTATATGTAGGTATTCATCTAATTTGTTCAAGGGAAATAAAGTGAGGCAGTTGATCCCGGCTTCGTTTCCTAAGTTATGCCAGCTAACTCAAAGATTTTCAAGCTTAAACGCATTGCGCGGTGTTATACCCAATCCAAATGGAAAAGTGGATTGGGTATATACTTACAACATCACAATAAATTAACAATAATCATGAAAAAATTAGTTGAAAAAGACCATAGCTTTTCTTCAGAATAAGGGTCTTACGATGGGTGCTATCACGGAGTTATGCTAAGAATGAAAATAATAATAAAAAGTCTCTACATTGCCGCACTTGCGTGCACCATTTTAGCGGCGGATGCTGGCGGGTTCGAGGCCTGGCTAGAAGGTGTGTGGCAAGAGGCGCTGAGGCTTGGCATTGACGAGGCAACACTTCAAGAAACGTTATGCGATATCGAATTGCGCGAGGACCTTATCGAGCGTGAGCAGCAGCAAATTCGCTCTAAAATCACTTTAAATGAATACCTTGAAAAGCGTGACAAGCTCTTCAAAATTATTCCAACTTATTATGTGCGTCATGGGGATCTCCTCAATCGTATTGGTAAAAAATATCATGTGCAGCCGCGATTTATTTTGGCATTATGGGCGATGGAGTCGCGGTTTGGCGCCATTTGTGGCAAAACCCCGGTGATTCCAGCCCTGGCGAGCCTTGCCTACAAAAGCCGTCGTCCCGCGTTCTTTCGCAAAGAGCTTATGGCGGCATTAAAAATGGTTGCCGAGGGTCATGTGCAATCGACACAGTTTGTGGGCGCTTGGGATGGTGGATTGGGGCAGTGCCAGTTTATGCCGACAAGTTTTTGGAAATTTGCCGTAGATGAGGACCAAGATGGCCGGCGGGATATTTTTCATTCGACAACCGATGTCTTTGCGTCAATTGCGAATTATTTACATGAGCATGGATGGGAGCAAAATGCGACCTGGGGGCGTGAAGTCAAGCTACCTAAAAAGTTTCAGGCTAATCTTATTGACACAGATGTGCATAAGAGTGTCCAGCAATGGGCACTACTTGGGGTGAAAAATAGGGACGGAACCCCGTTGCCGAAATCGACACAGTCGGCGTGCTTAGTGCGTAAAGACTTTACGAATGGTCGAGTGTTTCTTGTATATAAAAACTATCATGTCTTAAAAAAATGGAACAACTCGACACTTTATGCCATAACAACAGGTATGCTTGCAGATAAAGTTTCAGAATGCTCAGTTAAAGAACGTAAACTACTCTCATGAGAGGTGTGGTGCGGTACATAATGGGGGGGCTTTGCCTCCTAATCGCGGGATGTCAGACGCATAAACCTGAGCAAGACATATTTAAGCCTAATGGCCAGGTGAAGCCAACACAAAAACCCTACGAGATTAATAGCCAATGGTATTATCCGATTGATCATTATGAGTACGATGAAGAGGGGGTGGCCTCTTGGTACGGACCGGGTTTCCATGGTCGTGCGACGGCAACTGGCGCCATCTTTGATGAGAATAAACCAACGGCGGCACATAATACGCTGCCATTGCCATGCATGGTGCGCGTGACGAATCTGGGTAATGGTCGGCAGGTCTTGTTAGAGGTTAATGATCGGGGGCCTTTTGCGAAAGACCGTCTTATTGATGTATCGCGACGGGGGGCGCAGCTGTTGGGGTTTATGGCGCAGGGCACGGCGCGGGTGCGGGTCGAGTGTTTGCCTGAAGAAAGTCGTCAGCTTAATGAGCATTATCGTAAATACCCGCCATCAAAGAAGAAGCCCAAACCAGTAACCGCTGCGAAGAAAGGCAAGGCAGCGGCGCCTAAACTTCATCTTGATCCGAGCTTCCATTTTGATCGCAAAGCGGAAGCGGCGTTGAAGCGGGAAGAGATCCTCATTCAACTCGCCATGTGTGATAAAACCGCGGATGCAAAGAAAATCGCCAAGAAATTTAAGACCCTAGGCACACTGAAAGTGACACGCGCTAAAATTCATGGTAAGTATCAATATCGAGTATTGGTAGGGCCCATTTCCTCTCTGAAGCATGCTGAAGCTTTGGTGAAGAAAATTGCTCAGCAAGGGTTGCGGGGTGCAAAAATCATTATAAAAGAGGCAGGAAAACAATGATGAGAATAGCTTTTATACTCTTAAGTTTTGTGGGATGCGTCGATCTGGGTGTTGCTAAAAGCCAGTCGTCAGTTGAAACCGCTGCTAAGCAAGCGATATTAATTGACTATAACACCGGTGAAGTTTTGTTTAATAAAAACGGTGACGAGCTCATGGTGCCGTCATCGATGACCAAAATCATGACTGTGTACATCTTGATGCAAAAGCTTGCTGATAAGAAGCTTAAGCTAAGCGACGAGTTCATCGTTAGCGAAAAAGCCTGGCGTTTGCAAGGGTCGAAGATGTTTGTTGATCTGGGGTCCAATGTGCGTTTGGAGGATTTGCTGCGCGGTATTATTGTGCAGTCTGGGAATGATGCTTGCGTTGTTGTGGCAGAAGGAACTTCAGGGAGTGAAGAGGCCTTTGCACGACACATGACAAAAGTAGCCCGGCAGCTCGGTGCGACTCATACAACATTTCTCAATGCCAGTGGCTGGCCGGAGGATGGCCATCGGACCACAGCGCGCGACTTAGCTTTAATCGCTATGGCGACGATCCGTGACTTTCCACAGTATTATAATATGTATAGTGAGCTAGAGTTTACCTACAATGGGATCCGCCAAGGCAACCGCAATGTGTTACTTGGGATGCGTGGGGGCGTTAAGATCGATGGGTTGAAGACGGGGCATACTGAAGATGGGGGATATGGCATTGTCTTGTCTGGGGTGCAGAATGGTCGTCGGCTTATATTGGTGTGTAATGGATATCGTAGCATGGCCGAGCGTGCCAAAGATGCCGGGCTGTTAATGGCATGGGCGTTCCGTGAAACTGGGCTTGTGCGAGTATTTCCGGCGGGGCATGTTATTGCGAAGACAGGTGTCTGGCATGGTCAGAAAAATGAAGTGGAGCTAACGACGCCTAAGGCCGTAGAATTTGTTTTGTCACGCCGTGATACACCTGACCTTAAAGTGCGCGTCGTGCATCCTAACTGGATTGTGGCACCTGTGAAGGCGGGCCAGGTTGTCGGTAAGGTGATTGTACAAGTGCCCGGAGAAGAGACAGTCCGTGAGTTCCCTTTCGTTGTGAAAACGGATGTTGAGAGAGCAGGATTTTTCGGACGGTTTATCTCAACCCTAGGCTACATGGTGATGGGGAGATAGGGGGGAGCCGCGACTTTTTAACGGGGGACTATACATGTTTATTACCTTTGAAGGCGGAGACGGCTCCGGCAAGTCCACCCAGATTCAGCGTCTGGCGGACACACTCCGCCAACGCGGCATTGCTGTCTGTGTCACACGTGAACCAGGGGGGTGCGCGACAGCTGAAATTCTCCGTCAAATCGTCTTATTCCCCCCTCAACCCTGGCAAGCGCAGACAACCTTATTATTAATGCTCGCAGCCCGCGTTGAGCATGTTCATCATACGATTGTGCCGGCACTTCAGCAGGGGCAATGGGTATTGTGCGATCGATTTACAGATTCAACGCGCGCCTATCAAAGCGCTGGTCTCGGGATGCCGAGGGGTGTTGTTGATATGATGACTGAGTTGCTCAAGATTCCGAACCCAGATCTCACATTTATTCTGGATGTGCCGGTGGAAATTAGTCAACAGCGACGGCAAGAGCGTCAGGATAGCCAAGACATCTTTGAGCAGCAGCAGGCAGACTTTCATCAACGTATTCGCCAAGCTTTCTTGGATATTGCCGGTGAAAACCCCCAGCGCTGCCGGGTGATTAAGGCGCAGCAATCCCTTGAGAAAGTGGCTGCAGAAATTTTTGCATGTATTGACTTTTAAGGAAAAATGCTTATATGGTAAATACTATGCTAACACTTAGGGGAAATACATATATATCATGAATAAGTTATATAAAATACTTGGTTTGGGTACTATTATGTTAGGTATGCTGGGAGTTGCCCATGCTCAGGTTTTGAACCCAGAGGAGATACAACCATCTAAAAGCGTCATAGAGGCCTCTCCCCAAGGGATTTCAGCACAAAAGCTGCCCTGGGATGTGCAGTGGGCGCACCGGTTGAGTATTGGCTTATGCGCGGTCACGGCTATAGCAAATGTAGCGCGAACGATACAGTATTTTGTGAAATCAAAGCAAGAGTGGAATTTTTGGTACAAGGTAGATTTTTCAATACTCAGGGAATACGATAAACATGAGATGACATGTTCGCAAAAAGAAAGGCAGGATAAGTGGGTCGAGGGCCACCCAAGAGGAGGAACCACAATCACCCCTATACCTGGTTCTGAAAACGCTCTAAAATATTTTGCTAACCAAATGAAGCTTAATTTTCCTAAAAAACCGTGTGAGGACTGCCCGGATGATTGGCAAAGTCAATTTGTTAATCTCACATTAAATCCCAAATATTTTCGAGCGGCATTACAAACTTATCAAGGTACTTATAACGGAGCACAGCAGTGGTCAGAAGAGAATATCAAGGATTCACATGACACATTGTCTCAGTATGCGGCCTGCCGGAAACAAAATTCTGAGAGTTGTGTAGCTTTGGCAATAGATACGCAAGATTACTGTCAACTTTGGTTGCGTAGTGTGATAGATAGAGACCGAGAGAGTGCTTTATCTTGGTATTCTCAAGAAAGATGTCTTCACATAAACAAAAACTTTTTACAGAATAAGCAAGCATTTAATTGGTCTTGGAAGCTGCACGGTGTTGGAGTTGTGGTTGCCGCTGCATTGGGCGCGTTCCTGTACAAACACCCACCGGTGATAGGGGAGAATAGGGATGCGGCAGATATACGTCGAAAGCGCTATAAAAGTGGCTTCCTTATGGCGACTGGAGCCCTCATGATGGGATATAGTTTGGTGCAAGCGATTCAGGCTAAGGGCTTAAGTTGGGCGCTCTGGGAGAGCTCAGGCATAATCACGGTTTTGCCACTGGGGATGACGGCATTGCTCCAAGGCTATACGCAGATGCGTACAGCAAACCTCGCTGAGGCAGTGTCAAGGGGATAGGGTGAGGTTGATCTTGCGGTATTCGACGCAATAAATTATGCGGTACTCTGCCAAAAAATTCCTTGCATATTAGCTCAAAATTGGTATTATACGCTTCAGCATAAAGATATGACAATTATCCCTAATTGTCCACGATATATGCGGGTGTAACTCAGGGGTAGAGTGCAACCTTGCCAAGGTTGATGTCGAGGGTTCAATTCCCTTCACCCGCTCCAGATTTTTAATATTTTAAAAAATCACTCTCTTTCTTGCAGGAAAAGTCCCTCGATCCTCCTATAACTGATATTGATTTATTGTAAATCATTTCCTAAGTTGTGTCCTAAGAGGGTTTTTGAGTCTGCGTATGAAGCATTTCCTTAAAACTGTAGCGATTAGCTTATTATTACCTGCTTTAGCTCTAGGGCAGACAGCGATTTTGTCGACGCCTGACGCAGGTGAGGTGCGTCAGCCCCTTGCTGCGCCTGGTCCCAAGAGTGCTGCACAGCCACAACCCCCCTCATCCCAAGCAAGTGTAGCCTCGAACACGAAGACATGGCTACGTCAATATGCCCTCTCGGCTATGGGGATTGGAGCTGCTATTGCCGCAGGATGGTACATCTTCGCCCTACGTTCAGAAAATAATAAATTGAAAGCAAGTCATACATCCAATTTACAAGAATCATATGAACACCTGAAGACTATAACAAAGCGGATAATGCAGGATTCTGATCAATTGATGGATGACCAACGGGCGCTGCAGCTAAGCGAGGATATGCTTAAGGACCGGAAAAAAAACCTAGAATCCCTTGAGCAATTGATGCTTAAGAACAAGCAATTGCAGCAGTGGCTTCATGTAAGAGAACAAGAGCTCGCAAAAATTATAGAGGAGAATCAGCTGCCAATACGGCTGAAAGATTACGAAAAATCCCTTTTTCATTTTGATAAAAAACGAGCGTTACCATTGGAGATGATCATGGTGATCGTAGATTATCTGCCCCTAAAAGAAATGATGGGGCTGCGTTGCGTGAATCACCAAACTCAAGGGTTTATTGATCAGGCTTTCATTCAATATCCTGAAATGTTTTTTAAGAAATTTTACCGCACAGTCTTTCCTTCTTTTGAATTTTATCAAACAGAATTTTATGCTGTTGCACCTCTGGACCAGAGTCTGCAAGAGTCGAATGGCAGCCTTATGGAATTCTTTCAAGATCTTTCTAAATTTTTTTGTGGGCACGCGAATTACTTACTGTCGAAGCGAAAAATGGTGTTGCCAATTACGTACGCTGAAACTTTTTTCCGGCGCTTAGATGCTCTAGGGGGTGCCCATGCCATCAAGCAGGTATTGTGCAAGTATCCGCTCCAGGTGTGGATTGGACCGGAAATGCTAGCACCACAGACGCGTGAATTTTACCCAGAACATTTGCCATACAAGAAGATTGAGGCCTATGACGAATCTTTGAGTAATCAAAGAATGAAAAAGGCTGTTAAAGCAATTGCTCAGTATCCCCATATTATGTTGCAGATAACAGAAAGTAGACCTCAGGACACTACAGAATTAAAAGAACGCTCAGAAGACTATTTAAATAACTTTTTTCGGTGTCTTTTTGATAAGAAACTAGAGAGTGTTACACGCTATGTATCCCTCAGTTCAAAGTTATATAATGCTCTGGTGGGGCATGGATCTACCGTCTCTTCGGCATTACAGGAAGCCTGCAAGCAAACACCAGTGCTACAAACAATGCATATACAGTCCTCTAGTAAACAGTATGTTTACTGGCCAATTCCTAAGGTGTGTCAGGAAATTGTGCTAGACGCTGCGTTTGCTGTGAAGCCGGAATGGGGACTAACCGCATTTACAAATCTAGAATATATGCTGGGTATCAGAAAGTTTGACCAACCTAACAAGCAGTTGCAGCCAGATAACCATAATGTTGCGACATTACGACTTCTCAACTACCCCCTAGTGGTAGAAAAGCTAGAGGATAATCCTTTTATTAAGGGACATAATATTGCGAATCTTATCGTGCATATAAGTAACATCGAAGGTCTAACAAACGAGCTGAAAGAAGCTCTCCAGCTATGTGTGAACAACTCAGCGACGCTTAAGTCTATGAAAGTATGCGGACCATATAATCATATCAATTGGGGTGACTCAGCCGTTTTTTCACATTAAATTTTGTAAAGACTCTTGACTTACTTGTAAAACATTCCTTAATTTGAGTTATGCTCTAGGAGGTTTTGTAGAATGCATATGAAAAATTTACTTAAAACTGTGTCTATTAGCTTATTATTGCCTAATTTAGCTCTAGGGCAGCCAGCGACTTTATCGACGCCTGGCGGAGATGAAGGGCGCCACCCCCCCCTGTCTACGCCTGTTGCCAAAAGCGCTCCACGGCTACAGCAGTCCTCAGCCCGAGCCAAAACAGTGGCGTTGATACGTCAGCATGGTTTCACACTGATGGGGATGATCAGCACTGTTGCTCTAGGGTGCTATGCCTTTACCTTGAGGTCAGCAAATCAGTCCTTAACGGAAACACATCGGAATACTGATGCTCAGTTGACCAGGGTGAATGGCTTGTTTGCGAATCTGCAGGCTTCGTATGATACACAAGTGCAGGCGTTCACAAGCTTAGAAACTACCCATAGCGAACTCCAAAAGCAGCATGGTTTATTACAGACATCTCAAGTAGAACTTCAAGAAACCCTTATTCAATCGAGAGAGGAACTTATTCAATCGAGAGAGGAACTTATTCAATCGAGAGAGGAACTTATTCAATATCAAGAACGTGTAGAGTTATTGGCGAAAAAGCATGCCGATATGATTGAGGATCTAAAAAAACGTGCAACTAAGATAGCGGGGCTTGAAAAGTTGAAGCTTGATACCGAAGAGTTGGCGCGAACGCTTCAGGACAAGGAAACGCAGCTCACGAATTTTATAACAACACACAAGCTGCAAATACAGTTCGTCGAGAGAGAATCCAACTGTTTTGAGATCTACTTCAAGAAAGCAGTGCCAGATGATGTCATTATGCATGTGTTGGCGTTTCTGACGCCACACGACATCATCAGCATGCGTCGCATCAATAAGGCAACCATGAAATATGTTGATGGTTTATTAAGTAAATATCCTGACCTATTTTTCAGGGAATTTTATCAAAATCTAGTAGGTTGTGAGGTATTTTCCCCAAGCTTCTATGGTGTTACATCATTGGATAAGAGTCTAACAAACCTCAGTTTTGGATAAGAGAAGGATGGAAGGCATAGGGTGAAGTAGGAGTTATGGAAGGTTTGGTCTTCTTTAGGGAATAGGCGACTAAAGTGGAAA
>JBILKX010000057.1:0-10126 GCA_044376435.1 Alphaproteobacteria bacterium
GTTCTGCGCGCCGCCGTTCCTAATATATGGCTCACATATCGCCTTTTTTCCGGGGCCCCCGCAGAATCTTGCGTTATATATATGCAAGATTCTGTAAGTTCAATGTGCAAAATCTTGTCTATTTATACTTAAATCTGTGGCTCAAATATCAAATAAACAAGACTTTTTCACATTGAGCTTAAAGTTAGCATATTAGTGACATTAGGACAACGTATAAATGTCTATATGTAATAGCATTAAATTATAATATATTCAATCTAAAATTGTAATAATATTAATTTGATCGTGATGTTGGGATACGTTCATTTGGGCCGACGTCACTGATTGCTAAAATTCACCCATTGAACTAATTAAAAATATGCCGTTGTCGAGGGGATTGATACTCAATCAACTTATGAAAGGCCCACACCAGAGCGTCAAGGCGATCTGGTGAGCGGCCAATACCTGGAATGTGTGTGCACATCTGGGTTTCGAGTTCGGGAAAACCTACGAGACTTAAGAGAGTCTTTAATATTTCCTCCTATAATTGTCAGAATGCATAATTTCAATATCCTTAAAGAAAAGTTAACCGCTTCAAGATATTGAGATTTTAGGTTTTGTGCGTAGCCAAAATAAATATACAGCTCAATGTGAAAAAGTCTTTTTCAGGTGATTTTTGAGCCATTAATTGAAGGCTTGAGGCTTATATATGCAAGATTTTGAATATTGAACTTACAAAATTTTGTAAAAAATACAAGGTTATGCAGGGGCCCCGGGAAAAGGCGATATGTGAGCCATATATTAGGAACGGCGGCGCGCAGAACCGAAAGTGGACTCAAGATCCATGCGGATTCGAGCACCGCCGTGACGCCATAGATGGCCTCAGAGCGACTTTTTAACGGGGGACTATACAGTTCAATGATTGAGATTTCCTTACCCATAGCCGGGTTATCTGTACACCCCGGAGTCGTCGCTGCTTTAGGAGCACTTGGGGGGATTTTGTCTGGTCTCTTGGGCATCGGGGGCGGCATCATTATTACGCCCGGCCTGATCCTTCTTGGCATCCCGGCTGAGGTTGCTGTGGCCTCACATTTAAACCAAGTGCTTGCCACCTCAACCTCAGGTGGTCTCGCCTATTGGCACCGCTGCAGCTTTGATGCGAAGCTGCTTACATGGATCATGATCGGTACTTTTTCCGGTGCTTATTGTGGACTGCGGCTTACCTCTACCCTGCGTGACGTCTGTCAGCTCCAAAATTTAATTCACACCGGCTATATTCTACTCCTTCCAGCGATTGGCACGGCAATTCTTTGGGATTGTTGGCAGCGCCGCCAGGAGATCAACCTATCTCAGCCTGTAGAACCCCATGGGTGGCGCTTTTGGCAAGCGTGGCCCCTCACGATTCAACTCGATAATTTGAATATGCGGCTGAGTGTCATTCCGCTTATGCTTATTGGCATTCTCTCGGGCTTTTTGATGGCGATTCTTGGGGCTGGTGGGGGGATTATCATGGTGCCGGCGATGATTTATGGCTTAGGCATCCCCAATCGGGTGGCGGTTGGCACCTCATTGCTGCTGATTGCCGCTCTTAGTGGACTGTTAACCTTCTGGTACAGCTATGGGTATGGGTCTGTAGACCTCATTTTGGCGGCTCTGCTCATTTTAGGTGGCGTGATCGGCGCGCAGGTTGGCGTCTGGCTTGCCTTTCATACGAATGAGTATTACCTCCGTATTTTATTGGCAGTACTGCTTTTAGGCTCGACAGTGAAGCTCCTTATACAAACCGCCTGCCTGCCTTTAAACTATTCTAAAACCACAGCACTCTTGGAATATTCAAGACCAGTACAGATGATTTTTGAGTTGCATGAGAACCACTTAACCCTTTATAGTGTCATCGCTGTTTTTGGCGCGTTGGCAATTGGCATTCTTGCGGATCAACTTGTTCATGCGCGCTCCCAAACCTAACGGAGGTGTCAATGACACGCAATATTATGCAAGCTGCGTTCCTCAGCCTGATCTTAACATCAATGGCAGTTGCAGCTCCCCCCAAGATTGTTGTGTCGATTCTGCCGCTGCATGCCTGTGTCAGTGAGCTCACTCGCGATGTCACTGTGCCA
Organism: Alphaproteobacteria bacterium; assembly: GCA_044376435.1. Lineage (GTDB taxonomy): Bacteria > Pseudomonadota > Alphaproteobacteria > JBILKX01 > JBILKX01 > JBILKX01. The sequence continues at coordinate 2,097 of JBILKX010000057.1, forward strand.
ACCTTATTAATTCAGCCGTCCCAGTCGCCCCACACAGCGCAATTAACCCCAACCATGCGTCGTCACTTAAATGACGCAGATCTGATTGTCTACACGAGCGCCGCTCTCGAAGACTTTCTTACCCCCCAGCTGCGCCGACTTAATCAAAAGGCTTGCTGGTATGCGATGGAAGCAACTGTACCCCAGCTGCTACAACCGCGCTTCCAGCACTGTTCCCATACCCACACCATCGATCCGCATTTTTGGTTATCAATTGCTAATATGCAAGCCTTCGCTAAAGCGCTTACACAAAGGCTCATAGCCCTTGACCCGCCCAATACCCAGCTGTATCAACGCAACCACATACACGTCCAGAACCGTTTAAAAGCTCTAAAACAAGAACTAACACACCGGGCTCTACAAGGTCGTTTTACGGGATTTACTTATGTTGCGTATCATGATGCCTACCAGTATTTCGATCAGGAGTTTGGCACACAGTGCTTAGCTGTCATTACCCATGATCCACATCAGCATTTGCGCCCACAGCAGGTTCAGTCAACACTCGAAACTCTTCGCCAAGCTAAGGCGTTATTTTTTGAGTCACAGTTTAAGAGGATCTCTCGGCATTGGCCCTGCCCTGTCGATGTCCTAAATCCTTACGGACAAGAATGTGCACGACCAGGATTAGCATCTTACGAACAAATGATGTATACTCTTATTGAGACAGTTGCAAAATATGCTGCATAGCCTGTGTACTAAACTTTTTAGAGTGGCGACATGAAAAAAATTGCCTTTATTTACGATACAACTGAGAAAGCTCAGCAAACTTATAGCGCAATTTCCTCTGGAATTGCTCACACGTCTGTTTCGGAAGCGGATATCTTGGTTGTCTTAGGTGGTGATGGCTTTATGCTGGAAACGCTCCATCGGTATTACCATTTACGCAAACCGTTTTTTGGGATTAATTGTGGCACTATTGGGTTTTTGATGAATACCCATCGACCAGACACTAATCTCATGGAACGCGTTACTGAGGCGAAACCTGTGACATTACATCCCTTACGTATGGTGGCATATACCCTTACAGGCATCACTGAAGCGTTAGCCATTAATGAGGTTTCTCTTCTACGTCAAAGCCGCCAAGCCGCTAAAATTGCGATTTATATTGATGGTATTATTCGCATGGAACAGTTGATATGTGATGGCATTCTACTCTCTACACCCGCAGGAAGTACAGCTTACAACCTTTCTGCTTATGGCCCAATTATTCCCCTGAGCTCTAAGATGTTAGCCCTGACCCCCATCAGTGCTTTTAGGCCACGACGTTGGCGCGGGGCGCTTTTGCATGACAACGTCCAGGTGACTCTACAAGTTATGGAACCAGAAAAACGCCCGGTAAGCGCTGTGGCGGATGATACTGAGGCCCGTCACATTACCAAAGTTGATGTACGCATGGATAGCTCCATCAGCTTACAGCTGCTGTTTGACGGCGAGCATACGTTGGAAGAACGCATCTTCCAAGAGCAATTTTTCTAATCGCGCTTTTTACACTGCCGACTGACGAAGAGCTTGTGGTGTTCTTTGCGCAGACGGTTTAGGATTTTGCTGTTTCTGAGCCGTCGATAAACGTTTACCCACACCCGCATAGATTTTACCTACCACCCCTTTATAGATTGCGTATACGGCGCCTATGATGACGGTAGTTAGTCCAAGCATCTTCAGGGGAGATCTGTGGGGTATAGTGACTGCGATGGGCGGTACAAGTTCTGCTGTTGGTGCCGCCGATGAGACCATGACCGCAGAGGCGGGTACAACAGGTACTGCAGTAGGCAATACTGTGGTTGTCGCCGATGAGACCATGACCGCAGAGGCGGGTACAACAGGTGCTGCAGTAGGCAATACTGTGGTTGTCGCCGATGAGACCATGACCGCAGAGGCGGGTACAACAGGTGCTGCAGTAGCAGCAGTTAGTGCAGGCGCCCCCATAAGTGCTTCCTCACCAGGTTTGACTTCAGCTTGTGCCTCAGAGGCTGATTCAATTTCTTCGGTAACGGGCACTGCGTCAATTTGTTCTTCAGGCAATTCTTCTGTGGTTACAGTGTCTGGCGCATATACTACAGTTTCTTCCGGTTGTGGATCAGGTATTAGTTCAGCTACTGCTGGTGGTTGTGCGGCAGCCACTTGCAATAAGTCTAGAGGATCGCTTAGGCCCTGTGTCTCCAGAAAATTCTTTAATGAATGCTGAGGATGATACTGAGTTTTGTCATTGTCGATAATCTTCTTGAGTGATCCTTGACCAGGGAGAAGTTTTGCTAAGCCCTCCCCCCAATTGGTGATCTGCGTACAATCAGAGTCAGCAATATCTAAGACCTCTAGCTTGGGAAGCTGCGCTAATAAGTTGACCGTTTTCTGTGATAGAATACAGTTTGTTAAGCTTAGATTTTTTAAGTTCTGCAAGTTGAAGGTTGTCACGTCATGGAAAGAAACATTATTTAACCGTAAGGTATCTAGACTTGATAACTCTGCAAAAGAATCTATCCATTGTTGGCGTATGCCGCACAGCGATAGTTGGATTTCTTTTAAATTTTCTAACGCGGCGAGATCTGGCATAAAAGCGAGTCTATAATATTGAGCCTTGTTCTCAATAATTTTGTTCTCAATAATTTTCAGACAATGTAAATCTTTGCCCCACACGCTAATCGACGGCGACAGCGCACTTATCAATTCATGATGCAGCTCCAGTACTTTGCCCTCATCAGGCAAGCCTGTGTGTAGAGAAGAGGTGCGCTGCTTTTCTGCTGCATCCCGATCTAATATCCCCGTGACCATTGCCGATGTGAAATGGGGCGATATGTACAATGGACTGTAGCCTGAAGCGTAATAAGCTTGGTCATTTATACGTTCTGGCATAATCAGGCTACGTGTGCTTATAGGCATCCCATTATAGTTACTCTTTATTCCGAAAAAAGCGTTTTCGTGCAACTGCTTCTGAAAGCGAAAAAATTGAGTGCAACTCATGTCATCATCTTTTAATATGCGTTCTAATGCCAACATCATCACGAATGTCGGCGAACAAGCGAGAGAGTCGATGTATGCACCATCAGACTCTTTGGCGTTAAGCATTAAGTATTCTATAACATGAGCTCTTTTAATACCGCACTCTTGCAGTTCAGTTCGATCAGCCTCTGTTAATTGTGCAGGGACGGTCTCTTTCAAATCTCCCACAAAATAGAAAAACCGCCTTATCTTTTCAATAGCAGCCTGTTTCATACCCTTGACACCTTTAAACTTAGACCCCCCTTTTGTAAATATCGCTGTTTTTTCGTCAATATTTAACTTTATAAAATAATCAAAAAAATTGATGAGGGCTTTACTACGCCCTACGGGGGAGGCAGCTTTATATAACGCATCAAAATCCTCGCTCGTCGCACATTTGGGATACGTATCAACTCCTTTAAGGGCTATATACAGCCTGACTTTCTCTTTGATCTCTTCAGGTAATAACTCGCTGTACGCTTGACGTAACGCTACAGCACTTGATCTTGCATCTGAAGTTAAGGGCTTTGATAATTCGTTCAAGTCATTCTGTAAAATAGCCACTGAGCGAGAAAAGGGGTTTGAGAAGTCATCCAAATTATTTAGCGGAAAAGCGAGCGGAGCTGCCGTTGCCAGAGTTGCTTCCTGTGGCACTTCAGTCGTCTTTACAACCGCTTGTTCTTGAGGCAATTCCATCGCCAGGCTATGGGTGATCGTTAGCATTGCTAGACTTACGCCCTTAAACAACATGGTTAATTTCTTCATAAAACCTCTTATTGACACAAATATCGCCTTCATTTTGACACAATCACCCTAAGGGCGCCATAAAATTACCCTTACAGAATAGTAGTATAGTAACGATTTGGCAAAAATCAAGCAATTACGGAAATTTTAAAGAATTTAATAATGAATTAAAAATTTTATTACTTATTTATTTCAGTGAGAGGGTGACGACTATGTGCGCAAAAATCTGGCTCAATATCAGCGCACCAGCCTTGTGGCTCCCTCCAGCCTGGCCCCCAGAGGACGCCGCGCGCCGACAATTTCGCACCGGGGGCACAGACATGAAAAAAGCACCTCTACGAGGTGCTTTTTTCAATCGCAAAGGGTTTATCCTTACTTTACTCTAACTTCACGCACGACTTTTTCACGAATACGCGCAGCTTTTCCACGGCGATCGCGCAGATAATAGAGCTTCGCACGACGTACATCGCCTCGACGGACTAATTCAATGGTAATGCTCGGAGAATATAGCGGGAATACACGTTCTACACCCTCGCCATAAGAAATTTTGCGCACGGTAAATGAGGAATTGACGCCGGCATTACCGCGAGCAATACAGACACCTTCATAAGCCTGGGTACGCTCACGCGTTCCTTCGACAACCTTCACGTGGACACGCAACGTGTCCCCAGGTGCAAATGCTGGAATATTCTTGTTTTCACTGAGTTTTTTGATTTGATCTTGTTCAAATTGCTGTAAGGTATTCATAAATCTACTCTTTCTTGTACTGTGCCCACAAATCTGGTCGACGCGCCTGGGTGATTGCCTCCGATTGAGCTTGCCGCCAAAGCTTAATCTGACGATGATGCCCAGAGACCAATACAGACGGCACTTCCCGCCCTTGCCACACGGCTGGCCGCGTATAATGAGGATATTCCAACAAGCCTTGGCTGAAACTTTCTTCGTCCGCAGATTCTGGAGCACTCATAACCCCAGGGACAAGCCTAACACACGCATCCAACATCGCTAACGCCGCCATTTCACCTCCAGAGAGAATAAAATCACCAAGACTTAGCTCAGATATCTGCCATGCATCAAGGACACGTTGGTCCACCCCTTCATAGCGACCGCATAGTAACACAAGATGCCCTAGGTCTGTCAAGCGTTTTGCCTGACCTTGATTAAATCTTTCACCCCGAGGAGAGAGATAAAACACCGGCACCCTTTGTGCAGTGGCTAAAAAGCTTTTTTGCGGCCCCAAAACATGCGTTAAGGCAGCATCTAGAACATCAGCTCGGAGCACCATCCCCGCCCCACCGCCGTAGGGAGTATCATCGACGGCTTTATGCACCCCCATGCCAAAATCACGCAGATTAAGTGTTTCCAGCTGCCACAATCCTGCCGCCAAGGCTTTCCCAGACAAGGCCAGCCCCAAAGGCCCTGGGAACATTTCAGGAAATAGGGTTAAAACCGTGACACGCATCAGACCAACGCTTCCCGGTGAATGACCAGACGCCGCCGCTCCAGATCAACCTCTTGAACATTGTTTTCATTGAAGATCATCATTTTTGATTGATCCTGAGACCCTGGCTGAATCTCGAGAATATCGCCAGCGCCATAGTTATGAACAGCCGTCACCGCGCCAACTTCTTCGCCATCAATCCCGATCACGGTTAAGCCAATAAGATCACGGTAATAATACTCGTTCACACCCGGGCGAGGCAATTCCTCAGCCTTTATGTAAAGCTCCGTCCCAATCAAGAGCTCTGCTTCTGTGCGACTATTGAGATGCGTGAAGTGGGCAATAGCCGTTTTAGGACCAAGCTGCCAGCGCTTGACTTGCCACAAAGTGCCCGTCGAGGTTGTGAACGTGCGATATTGCGCCAGAGCCTCCAGATCACCGCTATAAGCACGCACCTTAACGGCCCCACCAATACCGTGAACAGCGGTAATTGTGGCGACTGGAACTAACTTATCACTCTCGACGATAGACTTTGTCATCATGCAAAAATCCACTTTTTTATTTGGATGGGGTCTAGCCCCCAATAAAAATAAAAAGGGGGCCTTTTGCCCCCTCTTTCCTTGATCATCCCGATGGTTAAGCCTGGGCTGCCGCAGCTTGCTGCGCTTTCAAGCGCTCCTGAGCTTTTTTCTTAGGCTGAGACTTTACTGGTGTCGTCGGACGTGCAACTGCCTTGATAAGACCAGCAGCGCTTAAAAACAAGGCAACGCGATCTGTTGGCTGCGCTCCCTGACCAAGCCAATGCTGGACGCGCTCAGTCACCAAAGTCACGCGACTTGGATTGTCGCGCTCTAACATGGGATTATAAGTCCCTAATTTCTCTAAAAATTTACCATCTCGTGGTGCGCGAGCATCTGCTACTACAATCCGGTAATATGGACGCTTTTTAGCCCCACCTCGTGCCAAACGAATCTTTAACATGACGATTCCTTTCCTAAAACTCAGGTTTATATCTACTAAAGTACCCCGAAAAAAGCCGCCCTGAGGCCATATAATATCTGGCTCACATATCGCCTTTTTTCGGGGCCCCCACAGAATCTTGTCTTCAAGATTCTGTCAGTTCAATGTTAGAAAGCTTGCATTGGATACACGAGGCTAAATCCTAAATCCATGCCTCAACCATGACCTCAGTAGACTTTTCCACATTGAACCACAAAGTCCTTTGTCTATATACACAAAAACTTTTGCAACGTCAATATCCGTTTTCGTTTTTTATCAATCCTTAGCCCAGGTGTTCGCAGAACTTCTTTTATTGACAAAAAAAATAAAGAGACTATATGAATAAGAAGGATATACCCAATCCAAATGAAAAAGTGGATTGGGTATATACTACAAAGTTCAAGGACTGGCAAGATGCGCTTCAAAACAACACTATTTAATATAGTAACCTGCTTAGCTCTTATTATTAACCCAACGCTCGATCGCTACGCCCTGGATGCACGGGTTAACAGGGGTGAGACTGTGGAAGACACGATTCCCCCGGCACCTGCTGCCACCCATCGCACCGGACCTCTCCAACACACGCCGAAGCAATCCTCTTCAAAATGGCGGAAATACACACTTCCTACACTGGCCATCGTAGGGATTGGGGCTCTTCTTTCTGTCTTCGCCGCCAGCAAGAATGGCAGCACGCCTTCGACGATCGTGCCACCTACACCACCTACCCCTACTGATATTCCTTTAGGTAAACCTGGCTCTATAACACCTATATCTAGCCCTCTCCCTCTCGACACCATTACAGAGCCACAATTGGCGTTAGGCGTCCTACATGCCGGACCTTTTTATACTGATTATGTTACCGGTTACAATTCTCTGATAACAACCTGCAATCAAGCTTTGGCCGCTAAATTACCTCAAGATGACACTACATGGAATACTTTGCTTGGATTTCTTTGCTATTCTCGTGTGCGGATTGGAACGATGACACGGCCTCAGTTTATAGAACACCTGGCCTTCCTAAACCCGGATCTTAAAGCACAGTTTGGCGGCCCGCAAAGGCATGGAAGCGCGTTTTTTATCCTGAAAAACTTTATTGACAAGATGTGCGAATCTAATGCGGAACAACTTGAAGCAGAATTCAAGGATTTAAAAAAACTGGCCAAGAATCCTGACACTACGGATATTATCCTAACGATAAAACAAGACCTCGCCTCCATCCTCAAAGATCACTCAGAGCGCATCCTAGAGACAAGCCTTGAAACCGTCAAACAGTATCAACAAGCATTTAAAGCGCTGCAGGCAGAATATCAAAAGTTTTCTTACTTCTATGAGTTACAGTATGGCATCCAGGCTATCAAACAGAGTAGGTTTCCTGATATATTTGAATTGCTGAAGAGTATGAACGATGACAAACGTCTTGATAACCTCATCACAGCTTTAGAACAACTAGATCAAGAACTATCCAAACCAACGCTCAATGCCGAAGAACGTCACGAATTACATCAGCGTCTTTATGATAATCTGAGTGATAATATTCAATTCATTTGCGCAACAACCTGGAAACAGCGTCAACGTAGTTCAGAGTTAGCTTTACACCCCCTATCAACACTTCAGGGTACTCTGGCAACAATGTTACAAAAAACCACACCGTCTTTTGTGATTTTAGAGATTTTAAAAGATATCGCGCAATCCCAAGCTGTGGACACAAAACCCAGCAGTTGTAACCGTTCACGGGGGTGAATGAAAAAAAAGAGATGACATAAGTTAAGTGTTTGAATAGACTGTATAGGTAATACATTCAAAGGCTTGACATATATGCACGAAATTGACC
>JBILKX010000016.1:0-28119 GCA_044376435.1 Alphaproteobacteria bacterium
CTCTGTCGGTCCTGCAAGAACTCATGAAGCGTTTTGCGCCCATCGATATTTTGAGGGTTCGCCTTCAACGGCGTTGTGGTCGCATCAACATTCTGTTTAAACTGTTCTTTTGTGGTGACAAGCTTCTCAGCGATGTTCTTCAGGGACTGTGTAACGCTTTTTTCCACGAGTTTTCTGTTGTCAGTACCCTGAACGGCGCTATCGTGGGAAGATTTGCCTTCAAATTCCTCTTTTAGTTCTTCAGCTGTTTTTTTCACTTGGTGTACTTGTGTTTTATGCTCAATGAGCGGCTTCGTTTTGTCTTCTGCTGCATTAGAAGCTACGGCAATGTCAATCGCACTACTATGTTCTTGGGCAGTGTCAACAACTTTATCTAATGTTTTGAGGAACTCATGCGCAGCAGGAAGCGGCTGCTCAAAGCGTTTCTTATATTTATCAGCATTAGCGTCAACCTTGGCCAATTCTTGCTTCATCAACTCTTCAGAAACAAGGTCGGGTCTTTCTTTAAATCGAGCAAGGAGTCCCTCGGAGTCATAAATATGTATACCAACAGTACTGAATCGCCGGATGATTCTTAACTTATCAAAGCTCATATGGATTTTGGCCGTTAATTCTGAGAGCCCTTGTTGAGCCTTAGGATCGAAAATCCCCTTGGCTTGTTCAGCTTTAACTTTATCAACTTGGTCACGGAATTTAGATCTAGTTTCCTGGTATTCTTTTTCAAGCTCCTGAATTTTTTGGTTCAGAACGGTATTTTTGGTTTTCACATCTTGTACAAATTTCAGATTCAGTCCTCTGAGGTCAGCATCAAATTTTGAGAGTTCTTCGTAATTTGCAGTCTCACCATCCAGTAAGTATTTGGATTTAGCATTATGGATCTGGGCGATTTCATTGTTTTTAAGGATCGTCATGCCAGTGTCAGCGCTGTCATCGAGAGTCTTGCGCATGCTTGCTTGTCCAAGCGCTTCATCTGTAGGTAATATAGTAGGGTTTATAGCACGTATAGCATCACGATTGCCTTGAGGAATTTGACTGATCGTGCCGGGCTTTAAATTGCCGAGCATCCCTTTCTCGATGATTGGCCACATAAATTGTGACCAAGCGCTCTTGCCATATTTTTTGAGGAAAAAGTCTTCTTGGACATTGATGCGGCGATGATAGAGAGCAGCTTGTTCAGAAATAGCCTTGCGCTTTGTCGCAAGGTCCTCGAGCTGCTTTAAGTCCTCGGGATGTTCTGGATTTAATTTATCCATTTTCGCATCAAGGTCCTCGGCAATTTCACGGAAAACCTGTAATGTTCTTAAATTATGCATATAGAGCTTGGAATGGTTATAAAAAGCGTCTTGCGCATAATTATTTTTGAGGATATTTTTCTTGGCATCAATGCCGGCTAATTCACTTCTGGTGTTGAGTTCTTGTTTCTCTAGCTCAACGATTTCTGCCTTCGCAATCAAAGTGTTATCTTCTTTTTCAAGATCATGAAAAGCATTATCAGTCTCGAGCCGAATAACATCTTGACGTGCCTTGTTGATTTTAGTTGTGAGCTCATTAAGGCTTTGCGTTTTCTTGCTACGTTCTTCGTCAGCCTTTAGAAGATTTTCCTGTAAACCCTTATCATGACTAAAGAAAGTTGCTTCTTGGGCTTTTTTCTCTTCCATAATCATCGTTTTATGAAAATCTGCAAGGTTTGAGGCGGAGGAAACTTTCTCTAGTTCCTTGAGCAGGGTCACCTTATATTGATCGCGCTGTTCGTCAATATTGGCGAAGTATTTTCTTGTAGTTTCAGCATAATTGCCTAAATTCTTAGCTTTACCCTTCACAGTTTCCAGTTTGGTCGTAAGTTCAGTCTTTTTTTGCTCAATAAAGCTATTCAATTCTTTTTCTTTTTGTGCCATAAACTCATCACCCTTTTCGGCAAGAAAGTCATAGGCTTGATTGAGTTTTTCGCTCGCTATTCGAGTAACTGTAGATTCTGCTGCATATAGGCTAGTGCTGAGGAGGAGGTAGGGAAGGTAGAGGCTATGGGAGCGCATAAGAAATCCGTGTAGATGTTATAGGATTGAGGCGGGTACTAATGCAGTTTACCTTTAAAAAGTTTATACTAGGTAAAGGTACCGAGAGATCAGCGCGGCGTCACCAGCGACGGCAACTGACAATTAATACTTGGGCTGTATTCTGAAAAGGGTAGGAACTTCTGGAGCGTTTTATGTATCAGAAAACGAGTCTTTGGCTAATCGCCATCCTTGTGAGTAGTGTCCCTCAGGCCTATGCTGGTAGACCGTCCGCTCCTGCTGCCCCGCAGCCGTCGCAACCCCCGGCGCCGGCTAATTCGCCAAGCCCTAGTCCGGCGACTCCAGCGCAACCTTCAGGCACACCGCCTGGGGCAGATGGCACTCCCCCTCAACAGCCTGGATTTTTGAGCACACCCGTTGGCCAGGCGACGGCAGTTGGAGGGGGTATTATTGCTGGTGTTGTTGGTATTGGGGCGGCTGTTAAATTAGGAACGTATGGGTACGGAAAATACAATCGGTCTCGGCATGGCGGTGGGACGCTCTCAGGGCAGGCGTTCGAACAACACGCACAAAAAGTATTAGGCGGGCTTAAACAATTTCAGGAATCCATGCGTTATTTAGAGAACAATCAAGCGCTTATGGAGAAAGCGCAGTCGGTCATAGATCATCTCTCCTCAGATAACCGGCATCAACATAAGGAAGAGATACTTGAGGCGTTGCAGGTCATTCGAGGGAACATAATGCCCTATGTTTTCAATGGTCTCAAAGTCGATCTTCACGTGCTTCACGAGCACTATAGTCGGATGCAACCACCGCGTGATCAATAGTCCGCCCGGTAAGGTGTCACGAACAACGTTAACTTATACTTAAAACTTGGGCTTTACTCTAAAAAGGTTAGGAACTTCTGGAGACTGTATGTATCAGAAAACGAGTCTTTGGCTAATCGCCATCCTTGTGAGTAGTGTCCCTCAGGCCTATGCTGGGAAACCGTCAACCCCTTCTACGCAGCCGTCGCAACCACCGGTGCCGGCTAATTCGCCAAGCCCTAGTCCGACCCCAAGCCCAACGCCGGCGACTCCAGCGCAACCTTCAGGCACACCGTCTGCGGCAGATAACAACAACCAACAGCCTGGATTTTTGAGCACCCCCCTTGGGCAAGCGACCGCTGTTGGAGGGGCTATTGTTACTGGTGTTGTGGGGATTGGCGCCGCTGTTGAATTAGGAGAGTATGTGCGTAAAAAATCTTACCAACGTAAAAAGGCGCAGGAACCGCAGGGCCAGCCCTTTAACCCTGTTGAGCAGGACGTAGTGGAACCGCAGGTACATGCATTATCAGAAGAATACTTCAAGAAACTATCTGCGAGTGTGTTAGAGGAGCTAAACGCTCTTAAGGGTGGGGATGAGCACCGTGGACGCATCATAAAACATCTATCGTCAGAGAATCCTCATGTCTATAACGAGGCGGTAATCAAAGATTTAGAGGCACTCAAGAATCTTGAAGGGATACCTGCCTCTCTTAAAGGGAGGCTGAACCAACTTCAGGGCCACTTTATGTCTTTTAATAACAATATCCTCAAGCCTCACCTGGTCAAACTATACCTGGCTAATGTATCCCGAGCCCTACAAGGTGAGTCAGGGACGTCTGAGCTTAATCTACTAAAGCAGACAATAGCGAAGCATGCCGGTTCACCTGAGGCGTGTAAGCATAAGGCTGAGATAGTCGAGGCTTTAGAGAAGCTTAATACCCATGCTGATGCTGGCGGTAATTTAAAATTAATAAAGCGTGAGATTGAATTGCTTAATAACCACTATAAGACCGTAGAAGCATTTAAACCAGCTAAAACAGGATAAGACTCGACAAACTTAAAGCGCTAACGCAATGGCTCGGGCTTCTCTAAAGTTCACCGTTAAGAAGTCGCTCTGAGGCCATTTAATACCCAATGCAAATGGAAAAGTGCTTGGGACGCAGGGTGGCGTTAGCGGAGTTGGTGGAGGGCTGCTTCTAGGAACGCGTCGATATCGCCCTCGAGAACACCGAGGGCGTTGCCTTTTTCGACATTGGTGCGTGTATCCTTAACCATTTGATACGGTTGTAAAACATATGAACGGATTTGATGGCCCCAGCCGATCTCAGTCTTTGTGGCATTGGCGGCATCGACAGCGGCTTGGCGCTTTTGCAGTTCGAGTTCGTACAGGCGGGCTTTTAACATATTCATCGCCTCGGCACGATTGCGATGCTGAGAGCGATCGTTTTGGCATTGCACGACAATGTTGGTAGGAATATGGGTGATGCGAATCGCACTTTCGGTCTTATTAACGTGCTGGCCACCAGCGCCTGAGGCGCGGAAGGTATCGACGCGGAGGTCTTTTTCCTCGACTACAATATCGATGCTGTCATCAATCACAGGGTACACCCAAACTGAGGCAAAACTTGTGTGGCGGCGGGCGTTGGCATCATACGGAGAGACGCGCACCAAGCGGTGGACACCGCTTTCATGCTTTAACCAGCCGTAGGCGCGCAGCCCTAAAATTTTCACGGTTGCCGATTTGATGCCCGCTTCATCGCCGTCGGTATATTCCAGCATTTCTGTTTTGTAGCCATGGGATTCACACCAACGTAAGTACATCCGAAGGAGCATCTGCGCCCAATCTTGCGCTTCTGTGCCGCCGGCACCGGGATGAATTTCTAGGAAGCAGTCATTCTGATCGGCTTCACCGGACATCAAAGCTTCAAGTTGCGCGCGATCTGCTTGCTCTGCAAGATGCTGAAGTTCCGTTGTCGCCTCTTGCAAGAGGGCTGTGTCTTCGGCCTCCTCAGCGAGCTCAATCAGCGCAGTAATATTGCTTAAGTCAGACTCTAGCTTGAGGCACTTGTCGATTTCGCCCTGTAAGGCATTGCGCTGCCGCAAGATCTTTTGTGCGGCGTCTTGATCGTGCCAAAGATTCGGGTCTTCAGCCCTCTGGTTTAAGTCCACCAACAAAGCTTGGGTCTTATCCCAGTCAAAGACACCTCCGTAAAGAGGCAATGCAGGCGCGAATTTTATCAGTATATTGTTGAAGTTCAATTTGCATAGTCACTTCTTTTTACGTAACTTTTTGAAGTTCGTCAAGTGTTTCTCTAGGTGTTGCTGGTGGGGTTGGATCCGACTTTTTTTTGGGTTTCTGCCGCAATACCTTATTAAAGACATCATAATTGCCATCGTTACGCTGAGGAATCGCAAAACATATCCTGGGCACATTATGAGGGTGTGTCTCAATAGCATTCATAAAAGCCTCCGCCATCGTAGTTGGATCGTTTTCAAATATGCCGCATCCCCATGCGCCTAATATGAGGCAATCGACGTTGTGAACGCTGGCAGCATCAAGCATTTTGGGGATGCACATTGACGCATGCTTTTGAGCCATCTGCTGGGTCACTGTTGATTTAACATGCAGTGCTGCGGCGGCCATGACAGATACCTGCTTGCCGTTAGGAAGGGTAACGCCTTGCGTAATGATGAACTTAGTGGTCTCTGGAGTTGTATCTGGGTTTTCTGGGTTTTCTGGGTTTTTGTAGAGAGGGTAATCATTATTGGTCATATGCTTCTGCAACGCCGCAGCATATCCGCCGAGACCGCTGGTGAGAGAGCCTTCTTGGGCGCCACCGGGGGCCTCAGCATTCGCAAAATTGACGAGCATTATATGGCTATCAGGGGCGGTATCTGCAAACTCTTGGGCGGCCTCAAGTGTCGTTTTGTTAGATATGGAAATCGTTGCAGGTACTGGGTTGTTAATCAATGCACAAATCTCAGATAATTTATAAGCCTTCGAATCAACTTCCGAATTAACTACGCCGGAGTTGGTGTCATTACCAAGCGGTGGTTTTAGGGCATGACCGTGGTTGCGGCTAAAAAACCAAACCATCCCAATGCATGCCATAGCAACGACAGCAATACCGCCAATGACCGATTTGCTTTTAAAATAACCTCGATGTTGAGGCTGAGAAGATGGTTGAGGTACCTGAGTGTGCCTGGCTCTTGCGGGAGAGTTTTGAATGTCGGTCCCAACCTCCATGGCGTAGATTGGATTCCCTAAGATAAGGGCGCACAATAATTTGGATATTAGCGTTAATTTGAGAAAAGGAGGGGTTTTCGACATAATTAAAGGTCCTCTACGCTGGGGTTGGCTGCTGCATTCTTGAAAGACGTCAGCATTAACAGCTAATATAGAAACTCTTTAACTAATTGTCAAATAAATATTGTGGGGGGCAGGCCGGGGGACTTAGTATAGTCCAGGTGGAGGGGGCGGGGTAGAAGCCTCAGCCGCGCTTGAATCTATAGACTCTAGTTGATCCTGGGAGAATACCTCTGTAATAGCGCCAGGGTCTGAAGGGGAGGCACGCTTGCCTGTGGTGCTGTGAATTGAAACCAGGGAAATGCCAGCGGGCAGTCGAAACGGCACAGGCGGAGTGCTGTGTAAAATTTCCGTCAGATACGTGGCCACAATAGGCGCCGCGGCACGGCCGCCAGTCTCGCGCTCCCCTAAGGTTTCGGGGGTATCAAAGCCAAGATAAACAGCGACGAGAAGGTCGGGTGTGCCGCCCACACACCACGCATCTTGGCACGCGCTGCTTGTCCCAGTTTTAGCAGCTATAGGCTTGTTAATCATCCCCAAGGCCCGCGCCGTGCCGCGCTGGACGGCTCCCTCCATCATGGATAAGATTTGATACGCTTTGATGGGGTCAATCACCTGGGGACGATTATCAATGAGCGTAGGAAATGCCTCAAGATGATTGACTTCGACAGGGAGAAAGGCGCGTTGGTCATGACGATATATGGTGCGTCCAGTCCGATCTTGGATCTTGTCCACGAGGGAGGCTTGAATCCTTTTCCCGCCATTGAAAAAGCTTGCGTAGGCCTGCGCCAGGCGGATGAGGGTTGTTTCACCAGCGCCAAGAACCATCGCCATATAGGGGGGGAGCTTATCAACAACGCCAAGACGCTCGGCGACATCGGCGATGGGAGGTAGGCCGATCAGCTGCGCCAAACGCACCGTCATGGCATTGCGGGACTGTTCTAGTCCGATACGTAAAGGACATGGACCATAAAACCGCTTGGTAATATTGTTAGGTCGCCAATACCCAAGATTATAGCCCAGATCGATGGCAATAGGCGCATCATCAATAATCGTATTAGGCCGTAACCCCTGCTCAAGTCCCGCTAAATAAACAAACGGTTTGAAAAGCGAGCCCGGTTGACGTTGGGCTTGTGTAGCGCGGTTGAACTCGCTTTCTTCATAACTCCACCCGCCTACCATCGCGAGAATGCGCCCGTTATGGGGATTGAGGACAAGCATCGCGCCGCGCACCTGCGGAATTTGGCAGAGCTCATAGGCCTCTGGAGCCTCTGTCTTGCTGACGAGAATAATATCTCCAACCTTAAATACATCACGCGTGTGTTGGATCACCGGACCGCGTTGGTTCGCATTAATATACTGCCGCGCCCAGCTCAGCGTTGTAAGGAATATTTTGCCTTTTTCACTGTTTTCTAAGCCGATTGTTGCAAAGCTTTTATCGCAGCGTAAAATAACGGCACGCTGCCACTGTTGCGCGCCTATAGGACGAGGAACGCTGGAGAGAATAGCGCCCCAGGGGGCAGGCGAGCTCCTGGTAGGCATTAAAAGGCTGGCATCAACATGAGCGAGGGGGCCTCGCCATCCATGACGTTGGTCATAGAGTTGTAGACCTTGTCGAAATACTCGCTCAGCGACACCTTGTAAGTAAGTGTCGAGCGCCGTATGGACAATCAATCCCCCTTCATACAACGCGGATTCACCATAATGATTCATGATAAACCGTCGCACCTCTTCAGCAAAGTATGGGGCTTCGGTGCGTGGTGTCTCTGCGCCGGGGTGGATCTTCAGTGGTTCAGCCATAGCCGCTTGGGCTTCTGCGGGGGTGATGTAACCGTCTTCCCAGAGGCGCTGCAGGACCCAATTACGTCGGGCTAAGGCGCGTTTAGCATATTTATGGGGGTTATAATTATTAGGAGCTTTCGGTAGGGCAGCGAGAAAAGCTGCTTCTGCGAGTGTTAGTTCGTCAAGGGACTTATTAAAATATACTTGTGCCGCTGCGGCGACCCCGTAAGCGCCAAATCCAAGGTAAATCTCATTAAGATAGAGTTCTAAAATATGATTTTTATCAAACGTCGCATCAATGCGAATCGCTAGGAGCGCTTCTTTAATTTTTCGCTGTAGCGAGAGTTCATCAGAGAGGAGAAAATTGCGTGCAACTTGTTGGGTAATCGTCGAAGCGCCAATCGGGCGACGATTGTGGTTGAAGTGCATCAGATTTGTGAGCGCTGCACGGGCTAAGCCATACACATCAATGCCAATATGGTGATAGAAATTCTTATCTTCTGCGGCAATAAAACAGTGACGAACATATAAGGGGATGGCTTGGCAAGGGACGAAGATACGTTTCTCGATGGCATACTCTTGTAGAATCTTGCCATCACTTGTATAAAGTTGCGTAACGATGGCCGGCTCATAGTGAGCAAGCTGTTTGTGATCAGGTAGGCCATAATCGAAATGTGTAAAGGCAGCGATCAAGACCAAGAGGCCAGCCAGCAATGCGTTGAGGAAGAGGCTGAAAAGAGCCGTCATAGGCTAAATCACTGCCGGTGCAGGTTTGTTACGAATCTCGACAAGATGCTGTGCTGGCTCAGCATGCGCAAAAGCGATGTTTTCTTGATCAAACACTTTCTTAAGCTCAAGATTAAAAGCACGCTTAACATCATTATGGCGTAATACGACGGTTTGAATCAGGCTTTTGATGATAATTCCATTGTCACGGAATTCATCAACCCCTTTGATTTCGAATTTTCCAAGTAACCATTTTGCGATGCGTGGATCGTTGGCAAGATTTTGATATGCCGTGCGTATAGCGGCGAATGCTGGTTCTAGGGGTTGTTCGTAGCCAATCGCGACGAGCGACACCACAACGGCGTACTGGCGCGTTAAATTGCTGACACGCGTAATCGAGCTAAAGGGAATGGTATGGAGTGTCCCGTCCTCAGCACGTAAGGCAATCGTACGGATAGTAAGTGCCTCCACATGTCCTGTAAGACTATCAAGTGTTACATAATCGCCGACAGAAACGGTGTCTTCGAGAATGATGAAAAGACCGGTGATAATATCCTTCACTAAGTTTTGCGCACCGATACCCACGGCTAAGCTGATCAAGCTGAAGCTTGCCACGAGCGGGGTAATATCAAATCCTAGTTCTGATAAAATGAGAAAAATCGCCGGCACCCAAAGACCAACACGTAGACTGTTCCGAAGGATGGCAATCACTGTGGCAACACGGGCGTTACTGTGATCGCGCCGGTCAGTTTTTTGTGAATAACGTGTGAAAAGAAAATTACTGAATCTTAAAATGAGTAAAATACTTAAAACAATAAAGGCAATGACCAAAGCTTTTTGTAAAATTGTCTGCATAACGCCAGATGTAATCCACGCGATCACATGGATTCCCCATAACTCTAAAACCGCCAGACCACCGAGAAAATAAACGAGCCAGGAGATTGCTTGATCAATAGATTGGGAGTGTTCATCCGAATTTAAATCGACAGGTTTCGTATATGCCCGTAGCATATGATGTAGAAGGTGGGTACGTATATAAAACACTTTATCCTCAACAAAGGCGATCAGTGCTGTTAACAGTAGGGAGAGAATCATCGAAACAATAAAGGGCTGTGCTGTCACAATATTACAAAAGTCTAAATAAATGGCATAAGCAACAGCAATTAAAGGAATGTGCCATAGTTTTAACATCGCATTGCGCACCCACAGGCCTCGAGTCGGTACACGCGTGCCTAAAGTGTGCCCGTATAATCTACGCAGCTGTACAATTGTAAGTACGGCATTTAGGAAGATCGTAAAAGAAATCAAACGGCCTAAGGTCGCAGCGATGTCAAAAGACATACCAAGCTTTACAAAGATAAAGATTCCATATGTGCAGCCCACACCAACAAAAGCAAACCATTTAATAAATCGGTGAATACGTAACGCATAACTTGAGTTGATCGGGAGTAGACGCCGTTGTTCACGGTGTGGCTCTAAAATAATTTGTGATAAATGCACCAAGAGAAGCGCGATAGCAATGGCAAGGGCGCATAAGAACCCAATGTCCTGTTCAAGCGAGGGTAAATTCAGAAAAAGCAGGATAGATGTGGCAAGATAAGGCAAGATCCCATAGGCGATGGTATATCCCACAAGGCGCCAAAGTAAGGCTTGGTAACGCCCTAAGCGCCGTGCAATTTGATCAATAGCTGTATGGATGAGCATAAATATCCCCAAACAGATCAATGCCGCTAGGGCAAGCTTTGCAATAAAGATACTAAAATCCGTGTAAGAGGGTGTTGACCATATTCGGAGCGCCAGCCATTCCAATGCCTGGGGCAACTGAGTGACGAATTGTACACTAGAGAGGGCGATCTGAGTAGCGTTCAGAATGGTTTTCCAAGATTGGTCTAAGAGGAGGGTTATCGGCTTTTGCGTCTGCAGGCCATTAATAATCCCTGAGGTTGCTTGAGGTTGAGATTGTGATAAAGTGGTGCGAATTTTTTTGATCTGTTCTTCAATCTGAGTCAGTTGGTCTTGAACAGACATTTCTTTAGGAGGCGTAGGTTTTAATGGCGCTAGAAGTGCGAGGCGTGACTCTGCAGAGCTTGCGGGGTTTAGAGGCAAGACTGCAATAAAAAGGCACAAGAAAAAGCGTATCATATAAGGTTATCTCCTACCCATGTGAGGGTTTGATCAAGAATTTTTGTGACAGATTCACCATTGCGTTTAAACTCGTATTTAGGGTTATAAGCGGCGATCCATCGTTTCTGCCAATTATCTATAAAAGATGCTGTGGTATCAGGGTTGTTGATAAACAAAACATTCTCCGCATTACGTGTTTCTGCTGCCTGGGTGAAATTAAAGGATCCACTAATGACCCAAGTGGCGTCGATAATCATCACCTTATTATGCGCAATCCCTGGCACAGTATCAATCTTTACCTCAGCCCCATGCTCTTGAAGTTGCTTCCAGCGGCTGTGTCGGTCATGGAGTTGGCTTTTATCAAAAATAGCCCGCACCTTCACCCCCCGATCTATAGCGCGGCACAAAGCATCTGTAATCGGCTGAGATGTGAAGGAATAGGCTTGCAGATCAATAGAT
Organism: Alphaproteobacteria bacterium; assembly: GCA_044376435.1. Lineage (GTDB taxonomy): Bacteria > Pseudomonadota > Alphaproteobacteria > JBILKX01 > JBILKX01 > JBILKX01. The sequence continues at coordinate 11,217 of JBILKX010000016.1, forward strand.
GTCGTTGCCTTCTCAATGCGTTGAATGATCAGTTTCGTACACCCGCGTGGGGGTGTAAAGCAGGCAGAAATAGGGGGCTCTGCTGCAAGACTAGGCACACTACCGAAGCTTAGAAGCATGATACCTAATGTGAATGAAAAAGCGGAAACGTTGAGTGAGGAAATTTGATTCACTTTCAAACGCAGGGAGTCAATCATAATTCACCTCTCGAAAATCCACCAATCCATTTGGATCGGGTTAATAAATATTCCATAATTTTTAATATATTGTTTACTATATTTAACCAAAATAAAGAAGTGGGTAATAATTCCTAACATCAAATCCCAGGTGTAGGGTTTGGTTGAACATAACTAAAATAAATAAAAAGTAAAGAATAAGCGAGCCCTAAAAATGTCTTATCTTGGTATTAAGGTATTTGATTATAGTAAACAGCAATTGCAGTATCTACAGCGTCGGCAAGGTGTGCTCGCGACGAACATCGCCAACAGCGATACCCCAGGGTATGTGGCCAGGGATGTCGTGCCGCCGGCATTCAAGCATGTCGTGCAGCCCGGTCAGCGCCAGCCGCTGCCGCTTCGCTCTCCCGACTCTGATGGCACATTACAGAAGAGTTTGCTCCATGGGGGGAGTAAGGTGCGCCAATTAGCCCATGATGAGACGCGTTTATCTGGCAATAACGTCATTATTGAGGATCAACTCAAGATGGTGAACGAAACGAACTTGCTACAGCAGCAGGTGCTGGCGGTTTATAAAGAGTATGCGAGTCAAATCACCGATCTATTCCAACATTAGGGAGAAGTAAAGAATGATTAAAGTCACGCCAGCCGGCATGTCAACCCTCAAATTTGGCAGTGATTTACAAATTTCTGCGGCGGGTATGAATATGCAGCGTCGACGCATGAAAGTTATTGCAGAAAATATCGCTAACGCACAAGCGACGGCGAGTGCCCCTGATAAAAACCCCTACCGACGCAAAATGATTCAGGTGCAAAACAAGCAGGTTCCTGAGCTTGGCGTTAGCCTTGTGCGCGTGGGGCAGGTCCTAATGGATACGCGAGAGTTCCCACGTGTCTTTCGCCCAGGCGACCCAGGGGCGGATGAGCGAGGGTTTGTGCGTCAATCAAACGTGGATATTTTCACGGAAATGAGTGACATGCGCGAGGCAAACCACAGTTATAATGCCAATCTTAAAGCATATGAAAATACCCGCAGCATGATGCTCAAGGCGTTAAGCTTACTAGATGGAAGATAAAACAAAGGAGACAACATGATTTCAAAAATTAACATGGCAGTTAAGCTTCTGGCGGAGCAGGCAAATCGAGCCAAAACCCCAGAGCCGGATAGCAAAAATTTTGGTCAATTTCTCAAGTCAGAGGCAGAGAACCTTGTGAAGACCATGCAAACTGGTGAGGCACAAGGGGTTCAATCGGTCACAGGACAAAGTGATATTAATAATCTTGTGACGAGCTTAACAGACAGTAGATTGGCGTTTAAAACCGTTCTAGGGTTTCGTCGCGAGCTGATGCAAGCATGGAATGAGCTCCGGCAGATGCAAATTTAAAAATTTTACAGCTTGATAAGAAATAGTAAAGTATACTGTTGGGGTGAGCCCTAATTCGATACTTAATCTACCGTTCTCTTTGGATTGAGTTTACAACTTGGTGTGCAAACAAAATGGTTAACAATAACATTAAACAGAAATTCTAGATACTTGGAGATTCCATTATGAAACTATTAATAATTCCTACGCTTATAGCCGCATTATGTTCTGGAGTGTATGCTGGTTCACGGTCTAGTGATACTGAGCCTGTGGCAGGAACTCGGTCTGTAAATGCAGCTCAGATCGCATCGGCTGATCAAGAAGTTCTCAATTATTTCTTTAGTACAGAGCCGGAGAAATATACGCCAGAAAAAATCGCCCAGGTCAAAGAATTGGCGGATAAGAAAGGTAACTTAACAGCTAAACTTGTGGCTGCTGAGCTTATGATGATGTCAACTAAAGACGAGAAGACAGCCAAAGAAATGCATCCTAAAATGGAGCAAATTATTAAGCAAGGCTTAGAAGCTAATGACCCCTACGCACATTATTTACTAGGGTTAACAAATTTAGTGGCATTCATGCACCTGAGTGCGCAGCTCAAGGCCAATACTTCTCTTAGTGAGGCCAATAAAAAGAAAGAGTTGGAAAATCTAGGGGAAGTTTTGACCATGGCGCGTGCAAGCTTGGATTTTGCTAGCAAAGCAAAAATTTCTAAGGCAACGCAGTTAGTTGCAGCGCTTAAATCTTTACCTGCGGCTTAACACTATAACTGCTGTGGTGAAACATCAAAAAAGCCAAGCGTAAGCTTGGCTTTTTTTTGATGTTAGGGCGGTCTGTTGATACGGTAGGGCTCAAATTTATGGCGCAAACCTGACCTCAATAGATTTTTTAATATTGGACTTTTTAACATTTCACTAACTAATCTTTGTCATAATGCCATCAGCACTTGAGTTCAAAAAATGTATCATTCTAAAAATTCTTGGAGTGACGCGGCTTTTGAATGCCTAGATTTATGACCAGGAGGCAGAAACATGAATCGCTACCTTTATATCCCTTTACTTTTTCTATATGTTCAATCAACGGCATATGCGGGCCCAGAGATGGAAGCCGTATCGGAAACGACAAGCTCCGGTGAAAGCGCGGTGCAGGGCGACTCGCCAGAGCATCAAAAGCTTTTTGGTAAATTTTTTCATACTTTTGATCGTGCGCCAGAAGATATTAGCAAGATTCATGAAATGGCTGAAAATGGACATCCCACAGCCAGCGCTATTGCGGCAGAGCTTTTACTGCACTCCCTAGATACGGATGCACAAAATGTCGCACACTTGGCCGGCAATATTGATAGTAATGCGGTGCAAGAGAAAATCCAAGAATACTTAGGGCGTGGATTAGAATCCCAAGATCCGTATGCAAACTACGTTGTCGGGAAAATGCTGTATGCAGCTCATAAGTTTTATGAAAACAGTGGTGAGCAGGTTCCCTCTCAGCACCAAGATATTCTGCAACAGGCATATCACTACTTATCGGCGGCTAAGCAAGGGAGTATCAGCAAAGCACATCACTTCCTTGAAGAAATAGAAGGGTTGCTTGGGATGAGGACGACGGCAGAGGGGCCTACAGTAGAGCCAGCAACTTCAACTGAAGCAGCTTCGTAACGCAAAGCCGTCTAATCGTTTTGTAGGGTGGTATTGATGCATAAAAAAACACGTCTTTGGCTAGTGGCTGCCCTGATGGGCAGCATCCCCCCGGCACATGCGGGAAGACCGTCCACGCCTACACAGCCGCCGGCACAACCAGCGCCGGCAGCGCCTAACCCTACCGCACCGAATCCCGGCCCTACTACGAATACGCCGCAAGTTTCAGGCACTCCCAACTCGGCAGATAGCAGTACGAATCCACAACCTGGATTTTTGGACACCACCGCTGGCAAAGGAATTGCTAGCGTCGGAGGGGTAGTCGCGCTCGGCGTTATAGGGTACGGGGCTAAGAAGGCAAATGATGGCTATCGGCAATATAAGGTTAAAGAAAAACTGGATAAGGATCCTTCATTTCTAAAAAAAGAGGTCTTCACGCAGGCAATAAAAAATGTGCAAGCAGGACTTCAAGATGTTGAGCTGGATCAAAAGAATAGAGAGCTGAACAATGCAAAGCTCATCATTTCAGAAACGCTTAGTGACCAAACGCCACATGATGTATATAATGAACAGATACATAAGGCCTTAGAGACGCTCAAGATACATATAGATTCAATCACTGCACCACAAGAAGGAAACTCGGTGCTCTCAGAGCCCAAGATCAAACAACTCCACGATAATCTTAGAGTCCTGCACGATCACTATGTTGTGCTGGGTGAGCACATGAAACCAACCAAATGATAATCAAAGCATTGTAACCGTTCACGCGGGTGAATGAAAAAAGAAGAGAGGTAATTTTTATTTTGCATTTTCATACGCTTTTCCTCGCTATTTTTGCCTCTTTAGCGGATTGCTTTTGCAAAGCAGACTTATATTCAGCCCAAAAACTTACTTTTCTTTTATGCTTTATTTCGATGATTTTTAAATATTCCTCATGATTTTGTAGCGTGCCCCAATTTTCTATTTGAGAATTTAAAACCCCACATGTTACAAGATCTTTAGCTGCATAATTGTAATATTTAGATTTTGTTTCATCCAAAACTGGCTCGATCATTTTTCTATAAAGGAGCGTAGCTGCAATAGGATCGGTATTTTGCAGCAAATCTGCCGCAGGTCTTAACGTGTAATATTGCCTTCCATGTAATTCATTAAACCTAGCATGTACAAATTTTGCTGCCTCTTCAAATCCCTGTATCTGGACTAAGAAACTGAGGGCCTCATGAGGGTCTGGGAATTGAAATGCTTTTTTAATAGCATCTGATTGAAAATTTTCTTTAAAATCTGGTTTTGCAGCTTTTAAAATTTCTCCATAAAGTTTTGGGCTCAAGGTTTCAGAAAACCATACTAGGCGTTCATTTTGAGCTTGTTCATAATTTCCATCTAATTCTAAGGCTTGTATTTTTAAATCTTTTTTATCTTGTTGCCAAGAATGATCGATAGGTATTTCCATATTATCTAACCACTTGAGCGCTTCTTTTGGGCGCCAATGTTTGATAAGTCTTTTAGCGATCTCCAAATGATCGTGGGCACAAATACCCTTCTTAAATGCACAGGCAGCAATATATTCGTCAACGTCATTTTTACAATCTGCAATAGACTTGAGACCAAGTTTTATAATCAAAGCATTTTTGTCGCTCACTACATGCTCAAGTTTTTCTCTAAGTAAATCAAAGCCTTGACCGTTTAAGACGTCTTTAAAGCTATGAATAATATCCTCATAAATGCCATAATCATTATTCATGAACCTAGCGAAAACTATTTCTACAAGTTCTTGATTATTTAGGTGATTAATATGCCTAGTAAGGGAACCGAGGTCATCGCAAGCCGTAAAAAACACCCCGCTGACCGTACCGTTGCTATCATCAACCCGCTCTAGCGTATTTTTATGCAGATCTAGAAAATCAAGCATCATTTCAAAAGCGATCTGAGGTGATTTAGCATGCAAATCATTGACAATCCTCAAACGTAAGTCATTTAAACGATCTGCCAAAGAAGCAGATTCGTAATAGTCGACAAATTTTGAAGATCTTTTAAGGGATGCAATTTCCTTTTTAATCATGCTGACTATTTTTTTAGGATCATCATCTAAACCTGCAAAAATGATATCGAGCTGCTTGGCTAGATCATGATTGCTATCATGTAATGATAATAATATATCGACAAGCTTTTCGTGATTTGTAGCTATTAACAGCTCTTTTAATGTTAATTCACTATTTTCTGATTTTTTCTTAGGCACTTATCACCTCATCAATAATTCGTTTTTGTAAACCAGCCTCAGGGCTGTTTTTATCTGCAATTTGGCACAATTCAAATGTCGCTTTCCATAAAAGTAATTGGTAAAGCTTGGTCATTCAAACCTTATGATCACACGTTCGACAGGAATATCAGGAACCCAGATTTTACCTAAGACTTCATGCCAAATGTGTGCAAGTTCCGGTATGGCGTTGGGATGGTTTTTTAAAAGATCGATCTTTATCATACAAACCACTCCACATTTTTCCAGCTACCAAGGTTAGCTTTTTTGGCTGCAATCCTAGCTTCGCTGTTTCCAACATGAATTTCTAATTTGTGCCCATCTGGATCAAGAAAATAGAGAGATTCGCCAGGAGATGTATTTTCTTTAAAAATGTGAGCGCCGGAGTTTTGAATTTTATCAGCCATCATTTCAAAATCTTCACTGCTTACACTAAATGCATAATGGGTATAACAAGACAGAGGTTCTCTTGCTAAATCAACGTTGAGGCAGAACCAAAAGTCTCCTATCAAGAAATATGCACCTCGATCCCATTTAACTAATGGTTTAAACCCTAACACATCTTTGTAAAATGAGAAAGATCTATGGATGTCAGTAACTGCTAAAGTGATGTGATTGATGTTTGTAATAGTCATAGTTTTTTTACCATTAAATCGCTGTTGTGTCCGATGAATGCTCCTTGCGTTGCTTGATATTGCCCAACTTTAGTAAAGCCGGCTTTATTATAAACTCTTATAGCTCTAGGATTGTTTTCGTCTGGATCGATAAAAAATGTGTCGGCTTTCGGATCTATGTCTTTTTTATAAAAAATCATAAATTCCGACAGCGTAGGCGCCGCCAGTCCGTGCCCTAAATATTCTTTATTGCCTATACCAAAATCGAGCGCGATTGTATGCCCCGTTTCAGACATGTTTGCAAGATGAGTTTCTGAAAGGTCTTCTTGACCTTTTTTGAGAATATCAGACAGAACAAAAGCATAGGGCTGTTTATCTATAAAACTGATCCAGTACCGAGTCGTTCCTGCAAAATAAGTTTGCGGCTTTCCCTGTATGAAATTAAGAATATCATCTTTATGTTCCTGGCTATTATCCCAGAACTCCATCATATGAGGCTCGGCAAGCCAACTAAAGATGGTGTCTAAATGAGCTCCTGTTACTTTTTCAAAACGAATCTTTGTTGTATTACTCATCCTCGCCCCCTAAATCTTTTGCAAGCTCAGCTTCGATCTCTTCAATCGTTGGCAATAGGGTTTGGAGGTTTTCCGGTAGCGCATCCTGCAGTCTATATTCGGCAAGTCCTATGGGTTTCGTCATATCACGCAGTGCATATTCAGCTACAACACCAACTTTGGAACGGCATAAAATCAGGCCAATTGAAGGATTATCACCCGACTGACACAGCAGATCATCAACAGCAGAAAGATAAAAGTTCATTTTGCCGGCGTATTCGGGCTTAAATTTTCCTGCCTTTAACTCAATCACTACAAAGCATCGTAGTTTGATATGGTAAAATAACAGGTCGATGTAAAAATCATGATCTTCAATTTGAAGATGGTATTGTCTGCCTAAAAATGCGAAACCTTCACCAAGCTCAAGAAGGAACTTTTCAATATGGGCAATCAATCCTTTTTCCACTTCACGTTCATGCGCATTTTTTCCAAGGCTCAAGAAATCAAATAAATAAGGATTTTTTAACGTGTTTTGCGCAATATCTGATTGAGGTGAAGGTAATTTATTTCCAAAATTTGTAATTGCACTACCTTGGCGTTTAAACAAATTCGTTTCAATTTGCATCGATAAAATGTTGCGAGACCATCCATTTTGCAAAGTACCTTGAAGATAAAACTGCCGCTCATTTTTGTTTGAAATAGCATATATCAAGGTCACAATATGACCCCAAGGTATTTGGTCAACAGCCTGTTGACTAATTTCATCTGCTTTATATTCTTCAGCAAATTTACGCATATATTTCAAGTTTTGAGGGCTAAAGCCTTTCATATCAGGAAATGCAGAGCGTAAATCCCTTGATAATTGATCGATAACTTTAGCCCCCCAGCCTTGGCGTCCTTGCGCATCAAGTATTTGCGTGCCGATATGATGATACAGCAGAATGAGTTCTTTGTTAACACTCAAAACCGCTTTGTAGCGGGATGATGCAACCCGCTCTTTAAGGTCACTCAAAAACTTAATATATTCTTGATTGATCATGTTTTTAGTCATAGTGTCTTCCTCAAATATAATTTCATGCCTTCATGGCTGGCTTCAAAGCCCAGTTTTTCATAAAAATGTTTTGCTTGTGGTCGGTTTTTATTTGTGGTGAGCTGGATGATAGAAACGTCATGTTCTTTGCCATACCTAATGGCTTGGTCAAACATCCAAGATCCTATTTTCTGCCCTCTATATTTGCCTGCGACCCTCACAGCTTCTATTTGCATACGGGTGCTGCCGATAAAGGTGAGTGACGGCATAATGGTGAGGTGGCAAGTTCCTATAATTTCATCACCATTTTCTACGACCATTAGATATTGATTTGGATCGCTATCGATCTTGTGGAAGGCTTTGATGTAGTTTGTATCAAGTTCAGCTGATCTGGATTCTCTCATCGCCCCAAGGTCATCTTCTAAAAGTAGTTTTACAACAGCAGGTAAATCAGCAATTCTGGCTTTTCTGTAAGTGAGACTCTTCATAAACGACCTTTGGTTTTCAAGATCTTGTTTTGTTTTTCCAAACTTTTCAGGATGATGGAAGATTGGCTCCCTTGATTTAAGGTCGTCAAGGATTTTATGTTCATTTTCTTCTAAATAGCAAAATTCTAAATTATTTATTATCATCCACACTTCTTCAGTATCTTCCCGTTCCGATAGCTTTTTGAAGCCTGCTCTCTCGTAGCATTTAATAGCAGCAACATTATTACTATCTGGATCGGCAAAAATGTGGCTGTACTGACCGCCGTGTAACTTAAGGAATTCTGAAATCGCTGATGCCCCCACACCTTGCCCCAAAGCCTCTTCTACGCCAATAAAAACATCAAACGCCCCTAGGCTTTGCGGAAGGGCTGAAAGTGGTTTGCTCCTAGGAAAATCGTAGGCATTATAAATCTGGATATAGCCAATAGGCACTTGGTTACTGTGGATAATGAAAGCTTGAATCGGTTTCTGCTGCCCATCTACGAGCTTATAGCCTTGAACATACGACCTATATTTCTCGCGTACCAGCTCCAGCGTATACATCACATCCTGATCCCCACCTACGCCAAGGCTTCGGTCGGCAGGCCACCACTTTTTGACGTGCGGCGCTTCCAGCCACTTGAGCAGCAGCGGAAAATGCGATTCATTTAGTGGCTCGAAAGTGATTTTCATACCATATCCACTGTTTTTCGTTGTAAACTCTCTACGTTCAAAATATATTTGCATCAAGTCTTAATATATTTGCATTGGGTATAAAGTATTTCAAGATGTATTCGTCCTTGTTCCGACCAACCATTGAGTGGGGCCCGCGCACACGCCACGAGAAAGTAATTCCAGAGATTGAAGCAAATGATTCACCCTCACAATCAATACCTCCCAAAAACACTTTTTCCGTTTATCTGGCATTTTTTAAGATCGCATAAGCTTATTGTCATGATTTGCGCCTCCCTGAGTGTAGCCGCCGGCTTTTGGGTGCCGTTGAATAGCGTTTTAATCAAGCAATTGATCGATTTGCTATCAAATGCGGATACCTCGAAATTAGCCTTACCAGCCAGCTTGGTCGTGATAAATTTTATCGTTTTTGATAATTTCACATGGAGAGGCATCAATTACATTTGGGCTAAATATGTGCCGATTATCCAAAACAACATTATTGTCGAGATGCTCGAGGCCGCGTTATCGCACTCCCACGGTTTTTATCAACATAGCTTGTCGGGGAAAATTGCCAAGCAGATCACCAATTTAGTGGATGGCATGACCCAAATCATAACGTTTACATCAGCAAATTTTCTCAGAGGCCTATCGTTATTAATCACTGGATTTATTGCGGCCTATTTTGTGAATCCTATATTTTGCGTCATTCTCGTCACCTGGTTTGGAGGCTTTGCTGGGATCAGCATTTGGATGTCCAGCAAACTGGTGGCGTTATCCGATGAACTAGCGTCTGAAGAATCTATCGTTGTCGGCGAGTTAGTTGATTCGCTCTCCAACCATCACAACGTTCGTCTTTTTGCACGCGGGTTATATGAGAATCTGCGCATGGTGCCATTCCTGAGTCGACAGCAAAAAGCCTATACAAAGACTCATTTACATTCCAACATACTTTCCTGCATCCAAGGCGGTCTCATTGCCGTCATGATGGCATTTTCGACATTTTTCCTGGTGCACCTTTATGGCAAAGGCTTGGTGACTGTCGGAGATTTTGCGCTCATTTTAGGGTTATCCATGGAAACCGGCCATATGATGTGGTTTACCATGAGTGAGGTCGATAAATTCAATCAAGCCGTAGGCAGATGTAAGCAAGGCTTGATGGCCCTTATGATTCCCATAGAAATACCCGATAAACCGGGCGCCGTTTCCCTAAAGTGCGATCGTGGTCAAATAACGTTTAATCAAGTGCAGTTTCATTACAAACAGTCTTCGCACGGGGCTTCGACGTGTTCCGGCACTCAGGCTCTCTTTGAGAACAAATCTATCGACATTCAAGCGGGTCAGAAAGTTGGGTTGGTGGGGTATTCAGGGGGTGGCAAGTCAACATTCGTCAATTTGATCCTCCGGCTTTACGATGTGGCGAGTGGTACTATTTTAATCGACGGGCAAGATATTAGGGACGTCACCCAAGATAGCTTGCGAGAAAATATCGCGATGATTCCTCAAGATCCCTCCCTGTTTCATAGGAGCTTGATGGAGAATATTCGCTATGGTCGACTCGAGGCAACCGACGCGGAAGTGATAGACGCCGCCAAACAAGCCTACGCCCATGAGTTTATTTCGGTGTTGCCACAAGGCTATAACTCTTTGGTTGGCGAACGTGGCGTCAAGCTTTCTGGGGGGCAACGGCAACGTATTGCCATCGCCAGAGCCATCCTTAAGAATGCCCCCATTCTTATTCTAGATGAAGCGACGAGCCAACTTGATTCTGTGACAGAAACCCTGATTCAAAAATCCTTATGGAAGCTGATGCATAGTCACGACGAAGCCTCTGGCGAAGGCGGAAAAACCGCAATTGTCATTGCCCATCGCTTATCGACCTTACTACAGATGGATCGCATTCTGGTGTTTGACAAAGGCAGGATCGTAGAAGATGGCCCCCATCGTGAGCTTCTGGCCAAAGGTGGGCTGTACCACCACTTATGGAACGCCCAAGTGGGCGGGTTCTTGGGTGATCACAACAAGGAGGATGTCGCATGAGCAAGAAAAACAGCCAGGTATTTCCACCTAATGAAATTATATTTTATGAGACAGAAGATGGCAAAATCTCCATAGCCGTCAGATTTGAAAACGAGAATGTTTGGCTGACGCAGAAACATATGGCTGAGTTATTCGGATGCTCGGTTGACAATATATCTTTGCATATAAAAAACATCTATGCTACCGGCGAATTGAATGAAAAATCAACTACCGAGGAATCCTCGATAGTTCAACAGGAGGGCAAGCGTTCTGTAAAGCGTATGGTATTGTTCTATAACCTGGAGGCTGTTATTGCAGTTGGTTACAGGGTCAATTCAGAGCGTGGTATTGCTTTTCGTGCCTGGGCTACAGATAAGTTAAAAAGATACAATTGCTCATTTATATGCCGGATATAAAAGCTTGCATGATTCGCCGTTAGCGGCTGAATTAAAAGCCTTAATAGAATTGCGTGTATCTCAAATCATATGAACTTATACACAATCTCATAAATCTTTTGCCATTTCTCAAAATCAATGTAATACTCTTTCATGGTAATGTTCCTTTTTTTGTTCAATAAGAACATTACCATTTCCTAAAAATTAATTCAAAATGTGTTCACAGAACCTAGTGAGGTAAATCGTGATAGAGAGAAAATATCCAAATCCCAACACTCTTTATCCTATCGAAGGCGTGACACGGACCGTATACTTAAAAAACATTATCACCAATCCGCAAATTATTGTCGGGGATTATACCTATTATGATGACCCTGAAGACGTGGACAATTTTCAGAAGAACGTTTTATATCTTTTTGAATTTATGGGGGATAAGCTCATCATCGGCAAGTTCTGTCAAATCGCTACGGGGGTCCGCTTTATTATGAATGGGGCAAACCACGCCATGGATGGCTTTTCCACCTACCCGTTTAAGGTGTTTGGCGGCGAATGGCGGCAGGCCGCGCTTGACGTCAAAAGCAAGGGCGACACCGTCATCGGCAATGACGTTTGGCTTGGCAATGGCGCCACCATTATGCAAGGTGTAAAGATTGGCGATGGCGCGATTATTGGCACGAACAGCTTGGTTACCAAAGACGTTGAGCCTTACACCATTGTGGGCGGCAATCCAGCCAAGGTCATTCGCACAAGATTTGATGAAGAGACGATTCAGTTATTGCTTGCCCTAAAATGGTGGGACTGGGATGTGCAAAAAATCACGGATAACCTTGAGGTGATCACCAGTGGCCGGACAGATGACTTAAAACGGATTTATGAGGGTTAAATTTGAACACAAAGCGGAACTTGTAATGTTTAAATCTGAGTGGGAAAAAACAAGCGTTACGCATCGATTGCCACAGGGCATGGTAGAGACAATGGTACGCCTTGCTTATCATGATCAAGCGCTGACAGCATGGGAATTGATTGCGGGTGGGTGTGCCAATCTTAATTATAAAATTCAGCTAGAACACGAAAATCACCCACTGATTTTGCGTGTTTATTTACGCGATCAAGGGGCTGCTTACCGAGAACAAAAACTAGCGACATTGTTAAAAGAAACTGTGCCTGTACCGCTAACACACCATATAGGTGAATTTGAAGGCTATACCTTTGCCATGACAGAGTTTATGCCTGGTATCTCTCTTCGCGATCTTTTATTAGGCGATGCACCCCATGATCTGAGCGCACTCATGAGGGAGGTGGGGAGGATGCTCTCAAAGATTACAGCGCATGAATTCCCCCGAGCTGGCTTTTTAAGCAAAGATCTGGAGGTGACCCCCCACGACCTCTCTGATGTTATCACATTTGCACAAAGCTGTTTGCATGACAAAACCGTCGTATCTGTGCTATCCCCTGAGACCATTTCGGATATTCAAAAAGCGCTAAATCAGCACGCCGCTCTATTGCCCACAGACAATGATCAGCCTACGCATGAATGCTTCGGCCTGACAAGAACGCATCTCGTTCATGGCGACTTTGATCCCGCCAATATCTTGGTGGATAACATTAAGGGCTCTTGGGTTGTGACCGGCATTTTGGACTGGGAATTTGCCTTTTCTGGTTCCGTATTGTGTGACGTTGCTAACATGCTCAGATACGCCCATAAAATGCCCCCTGAATTTCAAAATGCCTTCCTAAAAGGATTGGACGGTGGTGGTGGTGTTCTGCCTGAAAATTGGTATATCATCTTACACCTGTTGAATCTATTGTCGTTACTTGATTGCCTAAAAAGATCGGATCCTAAAAATCGTCCTAATCAATGCACCGATATCGTTGAATTAATTGACCATATCTTATCAGAGTTGGAGACGATGCCCCCGATAAATCGTGTTGAAGTCGTTCCCTATGACCCCAAGTGGCCTCATATTTTTGAAACAGAAGCCGCGCTGATTAAACAAGCCTTGGGGGATAACTGCATTGCTATTCATCATGTTGGCTCAACAGCCGTGCCAGGCTTAGCGGCTAAGCCTAAGATCGACATGATTGCCGTTGTACACGATCCCTTGTCAGCGCGGGACCAGCTGGAGCCAATCGGCCTCCAGTATCGTGGTGAATACAACATTCCTTTACATTACGGATTTAGCAAACGCGGAAATGTCGATCTGAACCTCCATGTCTATGAGGAAGCTCATGCGGAAATCGACCTCAACCTATGTTTCCGGGATTATTTGCGCGCCCATCCAAAGCGACGGGATGATTACGCACAGCTTAAAGCAAAGCTGATACAGGATGAGTCGTCATTTCATAAAGAGAATTCGCCTTTTACGAACTACACCCTCCGTAAAGGCGATTTTATTAGGGCAGTTTTGCAAGAAGCCGGATTTAACAGAATGCGTATGCTGAAATGTAACGACGCGACGGAATGGGCGGCGGCTAAATATTTTCGTGACACCTATTGCTTTGGCCCTCATGGCATCGAGGATCCTTCCGACTACGCTGAAGCTTCGTCGGACAAGTACACATGGACTTTTAATCATGCAGAGCATGCCCATCTGGTTTTATATCAAGGCACAGAAATTATTGGGTACGCTCATATTCAGTTCTGGCCAGATCAAAGAGCGGCAATTCGTATTATCGTCGTTGATGAGACCAAGCGGAACCAAAGCTTCGGCAGCAGGTTTTTAGCGCTGATAGAAAAATGGCTGAAAAGTTTAGGTGTTAAAAGCGTTCATGCTGAATCTAGACAAACCAGCTTAAGGTTCTATCTCAAAAACGGCTATACGAGCATGCCGTTTGATGACTCAGATGGTCACGAATCTGATCCAAACAATGTTCCAGCAGGTAAGGTGTTATGAAAAAAGTTCAAGGCGCATTTTACACAAAAACAGGGAAAGCGTCCGATGTATTGCAAATCGGTCGCTTTGATATTGCCGAGCCTGAAGCAAATGAAGTTCAACTAGAAATAATAACCTCTGGGATTAATCCTTCTGATGTCAAAACTCGTAACGGTTTAAGAGGGGAGTTGACTTATCCATACATCATTCCTCATAGTGATGGCGCCGGGATCATTAGACAAATAGGAAACAAGGTAACAGACTTTAAAATAGGAGATCGTGTATGGGTTTATAACGCGGCTTGGAATCGTAATGTTGGGACAGCTTGTGAGACAATCAATATAGCCGCGTCTTTAGTCGTGCCGCTTCCTGAGAATGTATCTTTTGAAACTGGAGCCTGTCTCGGCGTGCCTGGTCTCACCGCTGCTGCTGCCTTACTTTCTTTGAATTGCAAAGCTGGCGATAGGATTATGATCACGGGAGGCGCTGGTTCCGTCGGCATGCTTGCCATACAATTAGCAAAAATCCTCGGGTTTAAAGTCATCACCACCGTTAGTTCGCAAGCCAAAGCTGATATTGCCATAAAAGCCGGGGCTGATTATGCCATTAATTATACAAAGCACAACGTCGTCGATGCGGTCATGCCCTTAACCGCTGACCAAGGCATCGACGGATTAATCGATGTTGATTTTGGCGCTAACATAGCCTGGAGTATAGAGGTGTTAAAACCGCATACAACGATCGCCACCTATGCTTCTGCCAGCGTCCCAAACCCAGTATTCCCCTTCTATCAAGTCATGTTTAAACAAATAAAGATTCAACCCATTTTCGTTTATATTTTGCCCGATGAATTACGGTTGCGATCTATAGATCTTATCCAAAAAGCTTGCCAGGAAAATCTTTTAACTCCCTTGATACATGCAATCTATCCATTAACGGATATAATCTTGGCCCATGAAGCTGTAGAAAACAATCAAAAACTTGGCCAAGTTTTGTTAACACTAAATCCACAGATGTAAATTTATTTTGGAGGGAACCCAATGAAAATATTGAAATTGATCTGCGCATTACTAGCTGCACTTTTTGTTATGGATTCTTGTGCACTTGCAAATCCCCGAACTTTGCCAGAACCAAAAGGTGGCTATGGCATAGGTGCCGTTAATGTTGAGCTTTCTGATCCTGCGCGACGCCAGCTTCGAGGTGCAGAAAAACGCCGATGGATGGCAACGGTTTTCTACCCAACATTAAAAACGAAGGAAACCACTCCCTATATGACCGGAACGCTCGATGATGGCAACGTATGCGGAACAAAGGTTTTAGGGCATGCGATTCCAGGTGCACTTATAATCCAGGACCGTAAATTTCCTGTTATCATTTCGCTCCCTGGAAGAGGAAATGTACGCCAGCAAAACACGATTCTTTATGAAGCGTTAGCTTCTCATGGGTATGTCGTGATTACGATGGATCAACCTTATGTGACGAACTTTGTGAAATTTCTTGATGGTACAAAAATAAATTTAACATTTAAGGATGTTTGGAATCTTCCGCGGGATAGAGATTATCGTTATGCATACGACGATGAAATCATTGCCTCAGCGATCAAAGATATTGATTTTGTATTGGAGCACTTCCAAGATTTTGGAAACATATCAAGCTCTTTTGATGCCAAGAACATCATTCTTATGGGCCATAGTATTGGTGCTAATATAGCACAGATTAAAGGCTTCGCTGACAAGAGAATCAAAGCGATTGTCGATATTGATTCTAAAATAACCGAACGTGCGGTATTCGGTCGTATTGGCGTGCATCCTAACCCGGAGGCTAAGCCAGTGTTATTTATAAGAGGAATGCTCCAGTATCAAGAAGATGTAGGGGGGCAATTAACCAAAATCCCAAACAGCACGATCTGGTCTCCAAAAGTTCAGCATAGCGCTTTTAGTGACGAGGCGTATTTTGCTGCTAAAATTCCAAATTATGGCATGGGTTTTTGGTGTTCACTTTATCATTGGGTGTTTAAAAAAGGGCCTTGTTTTTCTACCACCGATACAAGCTTAGGTGGTTACACAGTTAATGAATGGTTTGCAAAATATCCTGAATATATTGTGACATGGTTGGATAACTTCGATAAATCCTGAATTATTCAGAACGGCAAATAGAATTTACTTGAAATTATAAGTAAATTATGGTACTTTTCACAATTAAATTTTCATAATAATGCATCATTTAGGTCTTTATGTCAAATAACGTTAAATCATTCTTACCGATATTGTTCGTGTTAAGTATCATGCTTCAGGGGCAAGGTGGTGCGGCTGTGTCAGTGCCGCCAGCAGCCGCAAGCCTTAAACCGGTCATCTTTGATGATGCTGTCGCCTCCATTCACATCAAAGCTCGCCAGTGGCTGCCCGCAAAACTCTATGCTGCGCCACGCATAGATCATGCGATAACCTCTCGGTCAAAGCGCACATTCCGTAATCTTTCGGTGATAACCTCTGTTCCGGTTCTAGGCTTTGCGGGCCTGCTGGGTATTGCCTCAGTCATTCTCTTTTGTGTTACGTCTGCCGCAAGGATTCATAAAGGGGCATGGGTTAAGGAGTGGCTTGATACAGATTCGCCTGATATGATGATGCCCATTAGTGGAGCTATGGCGGCTATGCTTGTTTTTGCAACAGGCTGGGTTATGCTATGTAAGACGACCCTTGGCCCCAATCATAAGCTTGCCCAAGCCAACTCAGGGCAGCCAGCTCAAAAGAAATAATTGATTTAGTAAGGGTGGCATGTTCAATCTTGCATTTTGCCATCTATGCCGCTATGATCCAACAAATATTAGCGAATTTAAAGAGGGGTTATTATG
>JBILKX010000017.1:0-27435 GCA_044376435.1 Alphaproteobacteria bacterium
TCGGGCGGCAAGCCAGAAGTGAGTTAGAACTAGGAGTGTCTCACGAAGCTTTCTTGTCCATCGGAGCCTTGGCGTAGATGGAAGCGTAGTGAGACTGTATAAGTTATGCATTATGTTTATTTTCTAGAATTATCAAATGGCAATATTTACGTTGGCTTTAGTAGTAATCTAAAACAACGACTTCAGGCCCATAATGACGCTAAGGTGCCTGCAACTGCTCGATTCTTGCCTGCAAAGCTAAAAAGTTATGTTGCTGTTGAAACCAAAGAAAAAGCAATGTCTTTAGAAAAATATTTCAAAACTGGCTCAGGAAAAGCGGTGGCTCTGAAGCGCTTTTTATAAGCTTCAGTTCCCCGACACATGCGTACTTAGCCTGCCGATTTCACCCCAAAATCTCCGTTTGTATGCTCTCCTTCTCCGATACATGCGAATGTCGGCAATCCAAGATTAAGACGAAGCCTGTCCGGCGAAGGCGAAAACGGGCTAATTTAATATCCACTTTTATTTCCTCTCAAATGCTCATCTGCATTTAAACGATACAAAACATGACGGGAAAGCCTATGATCTAGCGGAAACTCTGGATGCGCAAAGTCTCCTTTCACGTCATGCTTTAAGCCTATTTTTTCCATGACTCGGATAGACCTAACATTTGCAGGCGCAGCAAAGGAAACAATTTCTTTTAAGTGACACTGTGTAAATCCATATTCTAAAGCCGCTTTTGCGCCTTCAGTCGCATATCCTTTGCCCCAACACCCAGATCCAAGCCGCCACATAATCTCAACAGCAGGACTGAAATGAGATTCCCAATCGACATAATAAAGCCCAATAAAGCCTATTAATTCGCCAGTTTCCTTTAGGTCAGTAGCCCATACAGTATACACATGCTTGGTTTGATGATTATTAACCATCGGAATAAAGTCATTGACTTGTGCCATCGTTAATGGTCCGCGCAAAAATTCGGTCACCTTGGGATCTTGGTTAATTTGAAAATAGGAATCTACATCCTCTTTTTTCCAAGTTCTTAAAATCAGTCTTTCTGTTTCAATCACGGTAGTCATGATTATTTTCTCATCATTTAATGCTTACGGCAACCTGCTAATGACATTATCTACAACGAATTGATAGGCTTCTTCAAAATTCCAGTGTAATTCTATGGGTAATAATGAGCTCATATCGGACTGGAAATCTGGGTGATTCTTCTTCAATGCCAAATTCTTTAAAAAATCTTCTCCTCGAATATGAGTGTTGTCGTTAGCGCAGTATTTTGAATAAATTTCAAAAACTCTGTTTAAGTCAATCAACCCTTGCTTAGTCACATACCATAAATCAAATAAGTCTCGACCTTTGCGGCGCTGATATAGGGCGCGCAGCTTAGTTGCCATCAGTTCATCAATTTCATAAGTGATAATATCAGCAGAACCATTAAACCATTCAGATTGCACATCAAATTTTTCTACACGCAAAGGCAATACCTGAAAATGCTCAGTCGTGTTAATTTCAATTTTTAATTTGGTGGGTACTTTGTTAATGGACTCATATTTATAAATCAATTTTGCACTACGCTCGGTAATTTTCCATTTTGGATCCCCCAGCCATGGCTTTAACAATATTTTGATTGAATCAATAGTTTTTCCAATAGGCTCTGGTCTTTTCTGTACGAAGTCAATATCTTCACTGTACCTTGCGGGAGGCTTTAAAAATAATTTATTAAGCGCAGTGCCTCCACGAAATACAAGTGCATCTTTTATGTAAGGCTCATTGTATAAATCAACTAAAGCTCTACTGATCACTAAATCTTGCTCTATTTGCGGAAGTGCCCGCCATTTAACAGAGCTTTGCCATTGTTCAATAAAATTTTCTGGGATCATAAATCACTCTCAAAGTCGGTATTTTCAATAATTTTCCATTTCCGACATCGCGGATAACCAATCCTTGATATATTAGAAGCTAATGGGGTGTAGGGTTTCATACGAGACGATACATATTCTGTAAGCGCATCAATTGTAGTTTTCTTTATATCATCATCCATCACATCTATTTTCTCTATAATGTAGCCTAGGCGTTGCAATTGATAATGCTCACCTATGTTTTCAGCAAGCTCTATAAGTTTGTGAACATCAATGCTTTCTATGAGCTCAGATAAGACGGTCGCGATATTATTCATGCCTCCCGCATGCTTTGGAAATTTCAGTAAATCAATCGCTATCAATTCTGGTGTTGAAACTTTTAAATAACCAGTACTAACAACAAAATCCTTAATAGGTAAATCAGTCAAAGATTTTTTGTGGATCAGCTTTATATGGACCTGACCAAATTTTAATGAGTGCTTAATTCGTCTATTAGTGACAACTTGAAAAACCATAGGCTTTTGGTGTGAAGCGCCATAAAATCCTGCTGCGCTAAGTAGCGCCACATAGTACTTCGCATCAAGGTATTTCATCATAATAGGAATTAATTCCTCAGCTGGAATAGAACCATATGGTTTGTGCTCAGGAGGTACGATAACGTATAGTCCGTTAACTGGACTAACAAGCTTCCCATCCCTTTTTAGTCGAGACAAACCCGCTCTTGCAGCACCATAAGAGAGGTTAAGATCCTGCAGGATCTCTTGAGAAGTGAAATATCTCTTTCCACCAGATCGTAATTTTTCAAGGTATTCAATAAACATAACATGCCCTAATAGTGATATATTTCGTCACATATAGGACATATTATATCTAAAATCTGATAAAGTCAAGGCGAATTGAGCTTGTTGTGTCCTAATAGTGATGATTTTTGTCACTATTAGGACATGTCATTACTGATTGGGGTGCTTCGGTTAAATGAACATTCTACCCCCAGTTTGGACATGATGATTTTAAAGGGTGTCAACCTCTACCATCCGCCGTCGCGCGGAACGCGCTATCAAGCCAGGATTAAGACGAGGCTTGATTTATTGACTAATGAAATATAATTTGATTTTTGGTGTAGGCATATCTATGTTATATCTGCGTGTTATTGAAGAAAAGTTGTATGATTCCTGAGATTAAAAATTGTAAAAGATTATTTACACGACTGTGCTGGCTTCTTGTTGTGCCTACTCTCGCTTTAGGTCAGGCGACGTCTCAACCGCAGCTCGCGCGTAATGTCTTATCTGACGCACCGATTGTGACGACTGATGATACTCTTGGGGCGATAAAGGTAGCAAAAAAATCTCGCCCTTTAAATAAAGAGATGCAGTCCAATAATGTTATGCGTGCTGTGGCGGGTGGTGCTTTTATAGCTGGGGTCAGTATTCTCGCATGGATATATGTTCAACGCCTACAATTAGAGAATCAGCGCTTACGCGATGATAATCAAGCGTTGCAGCTGCAGATGGATTATGCACCACAGCCGCCGCAAGGAGGGCATGCACCACAGCCGCGGGTAACGCAGCCGCGGGTAACGCAGCCGCCGCAAGTAGAGCATGCACCACAGCTGCGGGAAGGAGGGCATGTAACCCAGCCGCGGGTAACGCAGCCGCCGCAAAGAAGGCATGCACCACAGCCGCCGCAAGTACATATTGCCCCGCATGTGCCACTAAAAAATTCCACCGACAGCCGACAGAGTCCCACTCATGCAAGCGATTTCATATTTGAGGTAAAGAATAGAAAAGCTTATCTATACACAGAAGCGGAATTCGCGCTGTTACCAGAGAATGTAACAACCAATAACGGCAACAATCTTATATTTAATAATCTACCTAATGATATTTTTGAAATTATTTTTCAGGATTTATCTTTGAAAGACCTCGCAGCAGTTTGCGAAACCAGCAAAGCTTGCCGTAATTTTTTGAATTATAAGGTGCCTTATATTTACTTTCGTGCCCTATATTTACACTTGCTCTCTCCTGTTCATCAACCTATCCCCTACATTCACAGATTACAGACAGACTTGCTTCTGGATATTGGGGAGGGGGAGCAATTCAATCCCAGAGCATTTTTCAGCAACTTACCAAAATTCCTGATTAAAGGTTGGTTGCCGGTTGATCGTGCAGCGGTTTTTTTTGCTGATCTAGCAAAATTTGAGGCAGCTTACTCGGTCAAAGTACGTAGAACTTTTGACAATTTGCCATTGCGTCTCCTTATCGCAATGCCAGGAAAGAGTGTGCGTGGCAGGCAGTATGTGGGTTGTTACACAAACGCAGAAAAGGAGAGTCTAAAAAATTTAAAACCTTTGTTTGAGTCTTTTCCATACGCTGCTCACCCTAAGTTTTCGTTAGATCTTAATCGGGATTTGATCGTTTCTTTCTCTGAAGAGAATCCTGAGACCTATCGTGATATTTTTACTGGATATCTAACAAAGCAGTTGAATCATTCGAGGGTGAAATATCTGCGTATGAATGTCGATGCCTATGATTTTGTGGCGCCATTTGTGCCTCTGACGCCAGAGTCTCACCCTTGCTTTCCTAATCTTGAAATATTGCATCTTTATGTGGATAGGATGTGCAGCTCCTCTGAGCTTAAAGCATTGCCAGAGCTTAAGGAGTTGGTTATTGAAGATACTGCTGGATATGGTTATTATCAGGGCCAATATCCTCGCTCTTCCAGCTTTTCGGCTGAGACACTACAGGCCTTAAATTCAGAATCCAAGGTTCCAACTATACGTTTTCTAGAAGGGTATGATTATTTATCAAGCCTTCAGGAATCCCTCAAGAATCCCAACCAGCCTTTCTATGGATTTAAAAAAGTTATTTTGCATTTATCTAAAGTATCTCCTCCTCCCAACGATGTACAGGGATTAACGAAAAATCAAGCCGTCCGTAATTTTTTTTCCTCTATTGTTCTTGATCAACTCAGATCTGGTCAGCATTCGAACGCTGTTGCAACGTCTACACAAAATCTAAAAACGGTGGAGCTTCATTCTGCATATACCGGTGATATTGAAGAATCAACGTGTGTAGACAGGGTTTCGTTTTATTGCAGCTAACATCGCCGCTCTGAAGTGCCCCAAAAAACCAAGATAATATTTTGCCTTTTAGGTTTACTGAACGGCGTGCAATCCGTAAGGTTATCATATAAAAAATCAATGCCTGAATTTCGGTCGCACGTTTTGTTATAGGCGTTATACTAAGTTTTGTAGTCGCCAGAAGGCTTGAAGCAACAGCGCAATGAGTACAGGATACAAATGATAACGCCATCGCAACAACAAGAATACTATCAAGCACTCCTTGATAAAAACATACACTATGAAGGTGTATTTTTTGTCGGCGTGCAAACCACAGGCGTATTTTGTCGTCCTACGTGCCCGGCACGGAAACCAAAATTCGAAAACTGTGAATTCTATAAAACAGCGCAAGCAGCATTGCTGGCATCTTTTAGACCGTGTAGGCGCTGCCGCCCCCTATCTCATCCAAACCAGATATCGGATTTAGTGCGAACACTTGTGGAAGCTGTTGAAGCAGATCCGGCAAGGCGATGGAGAGATTGTGATTTTAAAGAGTTATCCGTAGATGTATCAACGGCACGCCGTCAATTCAAGAAACGCTTTGGCATGACATTTGTTGAATACGCAAGGGCAAGGCGGATGGGGCTTGCGATGCAGCAAATACGTGCTGGAGAAACTGTTATTGAGGCGCAGCTGAATATGGGCTATGAATCGAGTAGCGGATTTCGCGATGCTTTTGCTAAAATTATGGGGGCGGCGCCTATGAAATTGAACCAACATCATAAAATACTGAAAGCTTCTTGGCTTGATACAAAGCTTGGCCCCATGATCGCGATTGCCGATGAGATAGGTCTGTACCTTCTAGAATTTGTTGATCGGCGTGGTTTGGAGCGAGAAGTTGAAAGATTGAGAATTAAAACAAAGTCAGCAATTATTCCAGGGGTTACCGATCCCATCAACGCTATTACACTTGAATTGGCGTCTTATTTCGAAGGCAAACTTAAGCAGTTCGAAACGCCGCTACATCTGCTCGGGAGTCCGTTTCAAAGGCTTGCTTGGGGGGAGCTGATGCGTATTCCCTATGGCCAGACCCGCAGTTATATGGCTCAGGCAGCAGCGATTGGCAAAAACAAAGCGTATCGCGCTGTTGCCAATGCGAATGGCGCCAATCAGCTGGCGATTGTCATCCCTTGTCACCGCATTATTAATAGCAGTGGCGAGCTTGGTGGATACGGTGGGGGCGTTGCCCGCAAACGGTGGCTCATTGAGCATGAGGAAAATAATGTCTGATATCATTGAAAAATTGCGGAAAGTTTTGCAAAGTTCTATCGATTCAACGCCTGAAAGAGTGTCGATTTTCTTCAAAACCGGTCCGGGCGATTATGCTGAGCATGATCGGTTCCTGGGGGTTACCGTCCCGACTTTGCGCAAGATTGCCAAAAGCTTTTCCGATCTAAGTTTGGAAGATTTGGGTTTGTTGTTACAATCACCGATCAATGAAGAACGATTGCTCGCATTGATCATTTTGACTGGGCAGTACAAAGACGTAACATCTGAGCACAAAGAAGAAATCTATCGATTTTATAGAAGCAATTTACCGTATGTTAACAACTGGAATCTCGTGGATAGCTCCGCGCATCTGATTATCGGGGCGCATCTTTTTGAGCGCGATCGTAAGTTGCTTGACGAGTTAGCGAGATCGCCAAATCTGTGGGAGCGTCGCGTCGCTATTGTCGCAACATGGTATTTTATCCGTCAGTCTGACCTAGAATGGACATTTAGGATCGCTAAACTATTGCAAAATGACCCGCATGATCTCATCCATAAGGCGGTGGGGTGGATGCTCAGGGAGGCTGGCAAGAAGGATGAGGCGCCATTGCTGGTGTTCCTTGCTGATCATGCACAGCAGATGCCTAAAACCATGCTGAGGTACGCTATGGAGCGCCTCCCTAAAGAAATGGTCCTGAAATATTCCAAAAAGGCAATTTAAGGTTTGGTTTTTTGGCAGAAGATTGTATGCAGTCTGATGCCTTTGAGTAGCGTATGAAGCAAGACGAATCAAGGGAAGTGATGAAATTAAGTTAACCTTTTTTATCTGAATGAGGCATAAAATGACCTCAGAGCGACTTGTTAACGGGGGCTATAAAACCGCCGTGTTTGATGAAGACAGGGAATTAAGTCCTGAGGTTGCCCGGCTCCAACTGAAAGCCCTTGATAAGGAAGGAATTTGGATACCCGACCTTGAGGCCTCCCAAATAATTGAGAAGGAGTGTGGTGAAAAAAGTTTATAAAATAATCACGATTGGGGTGATGATCCTATGCACCTGGAGCATAGATGCCTTAGAGTTAATCAGGCAATTTGAGGATAACGTAGCGCAAGTGATGCATCAATCCAAGGCGAGTTCAACGATTGCAGTCGTTCGAGGCGGTCAAGTTTTCACAGCTTCATCGAAGGAGGTTAGCGAGAAGACACAGTTTTACATAGGTTCAGTGTCTAAGCACATGACAGCCTACATGTTGCTGGTAACGTTGCATGAAAAATATCCTGAGGTGCCTCTTAAGGAATTGCTAGATAAAAAACTCAATACCTTATTCCCTAACTCGGCTTTGCTTAAATCCATAGACAAGGCTTGGATATCTGAGATTACGTTGCTTGATTTGCTCACACATAGATCTGGGCTGAGTGATTATTTAGATAATTATCGTAACGCACTAAATAGTCTGGAAGACTTAAACAAACCCATAAATGCTATAGATCTACTGCGCACAATTTCCTTCGACTCTCGCAAAAAACATCTATATTCAAATTCGAATTACTTGCTTATTGGAAAATTAATTGAAGAGATAAATCAAGATAGTTTAGATGGCGTGTTTAATAGGCTGATTAAAGTGCCCGCAAATATGACCGCCTCTTTTTGCCCAACGTATCAAAATTATTTTACTTTGAAATCCTCCATCATGGGGCAGCACCTTGCGCCTAATCTTAATGAAAAAGTCTTCCTTGATATGTCAAATGCTGTTGGCGCGGGTAACGTCATTTCAACAAGGGATGATCTAATGAAATGGGGGAATTATCTATTTAAGTTTGCGCCTAAATTAATTAGAGAAACTATGTTACAAGATTATGGAAGTGATTCTGATGGTGACCTCATTAACCTTGGATTGAATACGCAATCGACAACGCATTTAGGGAACTTTATCGGTCATCAAGGGAGTATAGACAGTTTTGCGAGTTTCTTTGGCTATGTTCCTGAAAGTGATATGATGGTCATAATTTTAACCAACAGTAATGCTGATTTTACTCAACTCATGGAAAATATGGTTTCTTTCTAGAAGTTAAGCGCACGGTATTGCCTTGAAAAAGGTAGCACTGTAAAGATTCTTTTAGAGGATGCTATGAAAGTATGAAGTTATATTTGAGACGGCGGAACTGAAAAGTTCCCCGTTAAAAAGTCGCTTATGTCGACGATACGGTAAAAATAAGAACAGGTAGCGACCGCCGTGGAGACACCGCTTAAATGGAATAAAACAGCGACTTTAGCAAAACCTTTGGGAGCCTTTAAGCGTGATATCTTTTCTTGCATTTCGTTAATGATATCACTGCTAATTTCGCGTTTTTTAAATTTAAATTCACAAATGAATAAATTGTGAGTTTTTGTCTGGATGAGGTAGTCGATTTGGCAGCCCTGTTGGGTTGTTGTTGTCGTTTGCCTATAGGGACCGCTGCGCACAATATCTATAGGTGAAAGACCTAATTTTTGCAGCAATAATGGTCTATTGTGTATAAGTAATGCTTCAAGTTGCAAACCCAGGTGCGCTTCGAACCCTGGCATCGTCGAAAGCGGTGCTTGGTGAAATCCTCCATCTACAATCGTATGAATATTCGGCTCAATAACCTTCAGATAAAACCTCATGTAAGGGTCTGAAATCATATACAAGCTTTGTTTCAAGGGTCGGCATGTTTTAAATGACCATAAAGATTGCTTCATAACAAAACCCGCAACAATCAAATGATCCATCATTTGGCTTAGGGTGCCGCTGTGGGTAAAGTCTAGGCTTTGTCTGATTTCTGATAAAGTTCTCACCCCATCTTTGAGGCTATATAGAATTTTTTTGTACGTCACACCTTTGCTATTAAAAAGGTCGTGAAAAATGCGATCAAATTCCGTCACAAGTAAGCTATTTTTCTCAAAGGCAAGTTGTTTGAGATTATCATCTGCTGTGAGTGTTGGATTAAATTGCTCTAAATACCAAGGGATGCCACCAACAACACTGAGCAGTTTGTACATATCATACGCAGAAAGCTGCATGCCAAGAGCCCTTAAAAAATCAGCACTTTCTGGAATGGATAAAGGCTCTAAACTAAGGGTTAGATGGACACGCCCCAAAAAGGCTGTGCTTTTTAGAATGTTTTCTTGGATCCAGGTGGAAACAGACCCGCAAAAGACAAGCAACATATGGATAGTTTGTTTGTCCCACCACGCTTTAAGCTTAGGAATAAAGGTGGGGTCTTTTGCACCCATCCATGAAATTTCATCGAACAGAATGATGTCGCCAGGGTTAATATGGAGACTCAAATGTTCAAAGGCATCGCTCCAGTCTTGAAAAGTTAGGGGAGGTATCTTCAGCATCTGCGCTAGGGTGCGGGCAAAATGATCTCTCTGTGCTTGTGCCGAAATCCCTTTTTCTGGAGCAAGGCCTGCAAAGCTCCAAAATTTTTGGGTGCTAACCATTCTAGCAAATTCCTGAATAAGCCTGCTTTTTCCAATTCTTCTGCGGCCTTTGACAACAGTAAGGCTTGGTTTTTTCTTTGCATACAAAGACTGGAGGCGTTCGAGCTCTAGCTTTCGACCAATAAATACGGAGTTGGACATAGTCACCTTTATAATGCTTAAAATATATATTATTCTATCTTGAGCATAATATTAAATCTATAAAAAATGCTCAAGATGTAGAAATGATCTAATTTTTCAAAATGCATAGGTCGGTTACAAGAAAAATAAAAACAACACCTACAAAAAATTTTGACTATATTGCTAATTGGTATATACTACGGCGATATAAATCATTAGGAGAAGAACGCATGTTTAGGATAACGCTTATAGTGATCATGTTAATGAGTGTGAATATCCTACCACTGCACGCGCGTGTCCTTGAGGATTTAATTAAAGAAGATACATTGGAATCCACACTATCGCATAAAAAGATTGGCTACTATATAGGCTCTTTTGATCCGCTTCACCGAGGTCATGAAGCCGTGGTCCAGCAAATTCTAGATCAAAATTTATGTGATTATATCTTGATTTACCCGGCGTGGGGAGGCGATGAGTACAAAAATAGGACGGACGTCCAGATTCGCTTAGAGATGCTCTTTGCTATTTTTGCACAACATCCAAAGGTTATTGTCACAAAATTGCCCCCAGGTGAATTGCAACACATTTTAATGCAACGCGATACCGCGCTTGTCGCGGAAAAACCTTCTGTAACCACCAGGATTCCTGGCGCCGAGTATATCGGGATTGTTGGTTCTGATGCCGCCCTAGACACATCCAAGGATTTGAAAAAATTATCTGTCTTTATGAAAGGGGTGCAAATACCGGAAAAATATAACGAACATACGATTGGCGGCATTATCGCCATTCCCGTTCAAAGGTTTATTGTTAGTCTGCGAGCTGGGGATTTACTTGATTGTTTGCAAGGGGTGTTTGCAGGTCGTCCGATTATGAGTGTAATTCCGACAGATTATCTTGAGCTTTCTTCGACAAAAGTCAGAAAAGTTATTAAAAGTGGTGACATTCCTGATGAATCGCTTGTTCGCCAAAAAGTAAAAGAAATTATTCAAAAATATAATTTATATCGAGAGTAGGGTTTGGTAAGCGAAGGTCATCCTTGGGTTCTTCTGAATATTTCAGCGCAGGGCGGTGTAAACCGCTTCAAGGTTATGGCCGTCTGGATCGATCACAAAAGCGGCATAATATCCATCTCCGTACGCAGGTCTAAAGCCTGGTTTGCCGTTGCATTTTGCGCCGTTTGCCAGGGCTTTGTGATAGAAGGTATCGACGCTTTCTTGAGTTCGAGCGTTAAAGGCTAGGTGGATACACTGAGATAAAGGTGACGTTTCGTCAAATTGCCGCACTTCAAACATATCGTGGATGCTCGTTCCGTAACCCACAACGCTATCCTTAATCTCTAAAACAACTTGGTATCCTAAGGAGCTCATAAGTTCATCGTAGAATTTTCGACTTTCTGTTAAATTATTTACCTTAATCTGCACATGATTAAAAATTTTCATCTTTAAAATCCTCTAAGAATGCTTAATATTATCTTACAACGCATGCTATAATAAACGAGTTTTTACACGATTTAGCAGTAAATTGCATGTCTAGAAGTTTTATTATCTTTAAATTCACTTGGTAAAAAATGATGAGCATAAAAAGTATAAATCATATTACGCTTGCCTGCATCGACGTTGATAGGTCTTTTGCATTTTATCGCGACGTCTTAGGCTTCAGACCTCTTGTAAAATGGGACAAAGGCGCCTATTTTCTTGTTGGTGAATTGTGGTTTTGTCTGAATGTTGATGCAAGCAGAACGCCAAATTTATGCTATACCCATTATGCATTTAGCGTCAGTGCTCATGATTTCCAACATATGTCTGAAAAGATTGCTCAATCGGGAGCGTATATCTTTAAGGAGAATACGTCGCCGGGTGAATCCTTATATTTCCTGGATCCAGATGGGCATAAACTTGAGATTCATGTGGAGAATTGGCAGAGTCGCATTGAGGCAAAGAAAGAAAACAGGGGGGTGTGGAAAGACGTTGAATGGTTCGTATGATCTCTACCAATTGTGTGGGGGCGTCTATAGAAAATCTCGTTGCGCTTTTTATATGATTTTTCACGTGCGCAATCCGCAACCTAATGCTAGAGTAAAAATCTAGATGGCTTATTGTCTATCGTAAAAATTAAAATTTTTAGGGAGGTGTTTTATGCGGGCAAAAAATCTATACTTTATGGTGTGTCTCTTTTTGGGTGCGAATATTTCTTGCGCCAGTGAAATCAGTAAGTTTAATGATATTCCGACAGCCAATGCCGGTGAAAGTGCGATGATCACGCGGTTGCGTACAGCGATCAACGATCATCCACAGCTAAGCTCCGTCCAAAACAACATCGTTATCGGTGCAGGCACAAGCGGATGTGAGGCATTCAAGGCTGAGTCTCTTACAGGTGAGCAGCGGGTTCTATTGACTTGGCAGTGGCTGGATGGCCTTGGAAAAATTGCCAAGGATACCATTGTTGTGGCCCCAGAGCATGCAATCGATACCAGATTTGACGCCTTAATAGGCAAAGGCGTACGTCTGATTACGATTTCTGGTGTCTTGCATAATAAAGAGGCCAAGGCGCTTGAAGCTGAACCCATAGACATGATTGACGCATCGATACGTTATATTGTGATGTTAGCGGGGGATGCTCAACAAGAAGATGGCACATGGGTTTCGTATAATAGCAAGATGCTTGCTGAGTTTTTAAAAGACTTACCGACGGACGAAAAGATGTTAATTCTGAATGGCCCGCGCACGGGGAAACATTTGGAAAATACCACCACAGTTGATGTCGAAGCACACAAAACAAAAACTGACTACATCACAAAGATCGTGCAAGAGAAAGACATTCTGGGCTGGAAGATCGCCGATTTCAAGTATGGGGCGAAAAGCCTTTGGGATAATGCCCTGAGATTCTGCATGGTGAATCCTAAGGTGGGGCTTATTTTACCTGGAGAATCAACGTCAATGATCTCGGAGGCGCTTGGTCTAGGTATTCGCCCAATTGTTTATGGCCATGGCGCAATGACACCGACTTCAGGGCGATATATTGAGCTTCTGAGCAAGCAAGAGCAAATATTTGACTATCCGAAAGGCTTAAAGATGGATAATTACGCGCAAGAGCCTGTTAAAAATCAGATAGATATTATCGTTAAAGCGCTTGTTGATTTGATAAGACATTGATTTGGGTGTCTTTTTGAGATAATATGCTGCGCAAAAATGGACACTTCCTAGGCAGTGTTCGTAGCTAGCTTAATAATGAGTTGAGGAATGCTAAAATTGAGTAAAAATTTATCGCCGTATTTTGTAAGTATTGTAGCGTGTTTTGTTATTATTTTGAGAGCGGTAGCAGTTGAAAGTAGTGAGACTGATGAGGTGCAAGGCTTAACGACAGCCGTAGAAATTGTTTATCAAGAGACCTTAACTCAATTTCCAAGTAATCTAGAGATCGTAAAAAAACATCAACTGTGGCTCAATGAGTGGTGGATTAATAAATTGAGTGAGAAGCCTCAAAAGAATCTACCTGATTTGTGTGAAGAGCGCCTTATTGAATTATTGGATAAGTCCCAGGTGCACTCCGCCTTTTTGCAAAAGCTGTTGAATAATCCAGTTCAGGTTAATAAGGCGGTTGCCGCATTAGCTATTAATGCTTTGTGGCGTAACACCAGCCATCATGAGAATATTTATGTGATACTGGAAGATTTCATAGAAAATTCTGTATTTATGCCGCTTGAGATCAATAAATTACTTGTGGCACTTAATACATCTAGTGGTGCCTATACACGGTCTTATGATTTTTTCATTTTAGAAAAACAAGCTGCAGACATTTTGATGAAAAAGTTTTTATTGCCGTCGCCAAAATCTTTTGAGCTATCATTTGAAGATGAGAGTAATAATTCTTTATCTGGAAACTTCAACTTTATTAAAAAGGGAGATGGCTGGGATATAGAGTATGCAGAGCGACTATCATCCTGGGAAGGTGGCAACGAATGCACGTGGCATGTGACTGCGCAAGGAATAGTAGACGTGATCGAAGAATCCCAAAATAAGTCCGCACAAGGTGATTCTGAAAGCGAAATGTAGTCGTTTTAAAGTAGGTAGTTTTAAAGACTTAGCCAATAGAACAAAGAAATTTAAAAAATAATTCTAGAAGCTCAAAGATTTTTGATTGATAAGCTTGCAAAACGCACGTAAACCAGTAGAATGGATTGGTGACTTAACTTTAAGGATGACGAAAATGGCTGTTTTAGAAACCAGTGATGAGACATTTGATAACGACGTATTAAAAGCAGACAAACCTGTGGTTGTCGATTTTTGGGCCCAATGGTGTGGTCCGTGTCGAGCAATTGCGCCAGTTCTTGAGGAAATTGCTCAGGAGATGTCTAGCGTCGTCAAGGTGGTGAAACTTGACGTGGACCATAGTCGACTTGTGGCGTCACAGCATGGTATTCGGAGTGTGCCAACCCTGATCCTATTTAAAGAGGGGAAGGCTGTCGCAACGCAAGTTGGTATGGTTACAAAAGAAAAATTAAAAGATTGGATAACAATAAACCTATAAAGGGGTAGTAGACTATGGGAATGTTCTCGCGACTTAAGGGCTTGCTCTCTGCTGATATGGCGATTGATTTAGGTACAGCTAATACATTGGTATATGTCAAAGGTCGAGGTATTGTCCTCAATGAGCCTTCAGTTGTGGCTATTGCCGATATTAAGGGCAAAAAACAAGTCCTTGCTGTTGGTGAAGAAGCGAAGCAAATGGTTGGGCGGACGCCTGGCTATATACAGGCGATTCGACCACTGCGGGATGGTGTCATTGCTGATTTTGAAGTGGCAGAAGAAATGATTAAGCATTTCATTCAGAAAGTGCATAATCGGCGTAGTTTCACCAGTCCGCAAATTATTATTTGTGTGCCTTCTGGCTCAACGGCGGTAGAGCGTCGGGCGATCCAAGATTCAGCTGAAAGTGCCGGTGCGCGTCGGGTGTTCTTGATTGAAGAACCGATGGCGGCAGCAATTGGCGCAGGGCTGCCCGTGACTGAACCCACTGGATCAATGGTTGTGGATATTGGTGGTGGCACGACTGAAGTTGCGGTGTTGTCTCTAGGTGGCATTGTCTATGCGCGCTCAGTGCGGGTAGGCGGCGACAAGATGGATGAGGCGATTGTTGGCTATATCCGACGCCATCACAACCTACTCATCGGTGAGGCAACGGCTGAGAAGATCAAAAAAGAAATTGGCTCAGCGATGTGTATTCCTCAAGGCGAGGAGCGTGTCATGCATATTAAAGGACGTGACTTACTGAATGGTGTGCCAAAAGAAATTGTCGTTACTGAAAGCCAAATTGCTGAAAGTTTGAATGAACCAGTTTCTTCAATTGTAGAAGCTGTCAAGGTAGCGCTTGAGAACACCGCTCCCGAGCTTTCGGCAGATATTGTGGATAAGGGGATTGTACTCACTGGTGGAGGTGCCCTGTTGCATAATTTAGATCGTGTCTTGCGCCAGGCGACTGGTTTACCTGTGTCTATAGCTGATGATGCCTTATCTTGTGTAGCCCTAGGTACAGGCAGGGCTTTGGAAGAAATGCGCGCCTTGAAGGACGTCTTGGTGAGTGCTTATTAAAATGACATGAGGTTCGTCCTAGACCAAGCTTCCTTTGGTTTAGGGCGGCCTAAATGTACCATGAACTTAAAAATAAAAAATAATAATCAATCAAGGGACCTGTCGACGCATTTGCATTGGCGGTTTAAAATAAAACTTTATCTTGCAAATAATTCAATAATAGACTATTTTAGAAAAAACTAGACGTATTTTCGTGAAAAAGTTTGGGAATACTGTACGCTGTGTAGCTTGTCTTGCTGGGCTTTGCTCAACATGGCGGCATACTCGGTAGTGCAATAAACTCTCAATAGACCCGTTCATTTTCTCAGAATACACAAACTAGAGTCTATACAACTGAGAAGCTATACAAAAAATAATAAAAAAGTATGGGGGAGTTATGAATAAAAAAACACAAACTGATTGTGATCTAGGAAATACGTTGCATACCTATGGACGTGTTGCCAGACTGTTACACTGGGCCATGGCCGTTCTGTTATTGGGTATGGGAGCTGTAGGCTATTGGATGGTTGGTTTGCCGCCTACAGATGATAAGTGGTGGTGGTATGGAGTCCATAAGTCTTTTGGTCTTATAGTGCTGGCATTAAGCATCATGCGCCTCTCGTGGCGGTTTCTAAACGTTGTGCCGGAGCTCAGTAGAAATCTGCCACAGTGGCAGGTCATGGCAGGGCGATCGATGGTTGTCATTCTATATGGATTAATGATTGTGATGCCAACTACTGGTGTGCTGATGTCGTTTTATGGTGGATACCCGATAAAGTTTTTTGAACTTTTTACCATACCGGCCGCATCCGTTAAGAATACATTTATTGCAGATATGTCATACACAGTCCATGGCTGGGGCTTTTGGATAATGTTGGTTGCCGTGGCTGTGCATGTAGGCGCGGCACTATATCACCATTTTGTCTTAAAGGATCAGGTACTGCGGCGGATGCTAACCGGATTATAAGTTGATCGGCAAAAATCAGTCAGCGACTTCCACAGCGCCCATATTATACCCAATGCACATTTCCACTTGCATTGGGTATATAAACATTAAATAATCATATTTTTACTTGCGAATTTTTAGGGAGGTCTTTATGCTGGATAAGGGTTATTCCTGAAGAGTACGCTCATGAGAGAACGCTATGTGATAAACTATATGTAGCTTCAAATAGTCTCTATGAAATATCTCTGAAAATCTGCGCAAACGAAAGGTATATGGTATGGAAATCCTGAATAATTTAATGCATGCAGCAGGTCCTTTTTTACTGGTAATCTGTATTTTAGTATTTTTTCATGAGCTGGGACATTATCTGGTCGCTCGTTGGAATAATGTGCGTGTTGAGGTGTTTTCAATTGGGTTTGGTCCAGAGCTTATTGGCTGGACTGACAACCATAAAACGCGTTGGAAAATTAGTCTTATTCCCTTGGGCGGATACGTTAAAATGCTCGGCGATGCAGATGCGAGCAGTCGTCCTGACCTTGAGGGGCTTTCTACGATGGCAGAAGCTGATAAGGCTGAAGCGCTACCGCTGAAGCATCCTCGTCAGCGTATAGCGGTGTCAGCAGCCGGTCCTTTAGCGAATTTTATTCTTGCGTTTGTCCTACTGTGGGGAGTGTATGGTCTAGTAGGGCAGCCGGTGTATCCCCCTGTTGTGGGATTTGTACAAGCTGGTGGCGTCGCAGAAAAGATTGGGCTTTCAGTAGGTGACCGTATTGTCTCCATTAATGACCAGGCGGTTGAGCGATTTGAGCAAATTCCCTTACTCTTGCGCGCACTATCTGATCAGGAAGTGAATATTCAAGTCTTACGTCAAGGTGAGGCCATACAATTTAACTTAACGGCTGATATGCGGGTGACGCAAAACAATAGTCAGATTTATTTATTAGGAATTGGCCGGCATGATGCAGATTATGTACGCCGTAGCGTGACAGAGGCTTGCTGGCAAGCCTTTGTCGATATGGGGCATACCATCACGATGACTCTTCAAGCGATTGGTGGGATCATTGTGGGCGGGCGTAGTACCGCAGAATTAAGTGGTCCATTGCGGATTGCTCAGCTTTCGGGACAGGCGGCTGATATCGGCTGGATCGCTATGTTGTTGTTAATGGCATCACTTTCTATTAATTTAGGTTTGATTAACTTGCTGCCTATTCCTATGCTAGATGGCGGTCATATCCTTTTTGATACGGTAGAATGGATTCGCGGACGTCCAGTGCGTGAGGAAGCTAAAGAATATGCTTTCCGTTTTGGATTTCTGATAATTTTAGCCATCATGTTAATTTCTATGTGGAATGATCTAAAGCAGTTACGGGTTGTTGCCTGGATTAGTAAACTATTAGGGTTCGGTGCATAGGTCAAAAAATAGGGGTAGGTGTGGCTAGGGTGTCGACATCTTACAAAAATGTTGATATGTTGGGCAGGCTCGCTAAATTTTGTAATATTTGTGTAGTGCAATGTGAATGACGATATAGATGGCCTCAGGGCGTCGTTTTAACGGGGGACTGAAAGTTTAAGGCCAGGGTTGAGAAAGAAGCTTCTATGATGAAGAATGTAATATTAATAGCTGCGTATTTACTTGTAGCCAATGTGCTAAATGCTAAAGAAACGCCAAAAGTAGAGACGACATCCGCAGACACAGCATCGGGTGGGATCAAGACTTTTTCTGGAGATTTTAGTGCTCCTGGGACAATTCGCCAAATTCAAGTTGAGGGTAACAAGCGTGTGGCCACGGAGACTATCCTGGCATATTTGCAAGTAGCGCCCGGCGCGTCGCTAGACGAAGTGGCGTACAATCAAGTTTTAAAGGCCCTTTATAATACAGGCTTATTTCAAGATGTACAGTTGCAATGGCGAGGTCAAGTGCTGCATGTGCGTGTTCAGGAAAACCCAATTATTAGCCGTGTAGTTTTCGAAGGCAATTCCAAACTTAATGACGAGCAGTTGAAGTCAGAATTAGGTATTAAATCTCGCGATGTCTATACACCAGCCAAGGTGCAAACAACTGTTAAACGTATGCAGGATATGTACAGGTTGACAGGTCGTTTTGGTGCCAAAATTGAGCCTAAAATCATTCGCTTGCCAGAAAATCGGGTTGATCTCGTTTTTGAGATTAACGAAGGCCCAGTGACAACGATCGCACGTATTGGATTTATTGGGAATAAGGTCTTTAGTGACTCCAAACTTAAAACCGTCATTTTGACAAGAGAAAGTCGGTGGTATCGACTGTTTAGCACAAGTGATAATTATGATCCAGATCGCTTGGCTGTGGACCGCGATATGTTGCGGCAATTCTATCTAAAGAATGGGTATGCGGATTTTCGGGTGGTGTCGGCTGTGGCGGAGCTTTCGCCTGAGCGTGATGAGTTTTTCATTACCTTTACTATCGATGAAGGTGAGCGCTATAAATTTGGTACAGTAGAAATCAATAATCTCATTAAAAAAGTTGATTCTCCAAAATTGCAACAGTCCCTTACAATTCAACCAGGTGAATGGTTTAATGAAGAAGAGGTCGAGAAATCAATCCGTAAACTCACAGAAGATGTGGGTAATCAGGGCTATGCGTTTGTTGATGTCAAGCGGCGTTTAAAGCGTGATCGTACAAAACGTTTGGTCAATATAGTGTTTGAGGTTGTTGAAAGTCCTCGAGTTTTTATTGAGCGTATTGATGTGGTGGGAAATGTGCATACGGTTGATGAAGTCATACGTCGAGAAATGCGTTTGGCAGAAGGTGATGCTTATAATGCGAGCAAAGAGCGTGAGTCTCGCCATAAAATTCGTGAATTAGGCTTTTTCAAAAATGTGGATATTTCTCATGAACGCGCCGAAGATCCTAATAAAACCATTCTCAAAGTACAAGTGGAAGAGCGTGGTACCGGGGAGCTTATGTTTGGTGGTGGGTATCAGGCATTAGAAGGTGTATTTGCGAATATCCGTTACAACCAGTCTAACTTGCGTGGGCGTGGCCAGGAGCTACGTAGCGAAGTCTGGTTGGCTAAGTACAACCAAGCCTTTGACATTGCTTTAACTGAACCATACTTTCTCGATCGGAATCTAGCTGCAACAATCGGTGTATTCCATACGCAGCAAGATCGTAAATTTGGCGGTTTAAATCTGTATGAAAGTACGCATGATGGTGTATCACTTGGCTTCGGATATCAAATTGCTGGGCCGTTATCACAGCAAGTGCGCTATACCATTCAGCAAGATCGTATTTCTAATGTTAAATCAGATGCGTCACGGTTTGTCCTGCAACAGCTTGGGACACGTAGCGTGTCCTCAGTTGGGCAGTCTTTAACTTATGATAAACGGGATAGTCGTATTGAAACAACCTCAGGGTATATGATCAGCTTACACAATGACTTTGCCGGGGTTGGAGGGGATATCCGGTATCTGCGTAACCGTCTCCAGGGGGCATACTACTATCCGGTCGCCGACCAGTGGATTTTGTCTTTGCAAGCACAGGGCGGAATGGTGTGTGATTTAGGAATGCCCACACGTATTACCGATCGATTCTCTCTTGGTGGGTACTCGTTACGTGGTTTCGAGTTTTCAGGTATTGGCCCGCGGGATAAGCAAACGAAAGATCCGCTTAATGGATTAAGAATGTATTCTGCCTCTTTGCAATTAGCATTCCCGCTCGGGCTGCCAAATGAGTTAGGCATCAAAGGGCACTTATTTGCTGATGCGGGCAGTTTATGGAAAACCAATTCTCCAGGCGATAAGGGGATGATCCACGATCGTAACCGTGTGCGTGTTTCTGTAGGTGGTGGACCATCGTTAACCTTACCTATGGGCGCCATTAGTCTTGATTTTGCTCACGTGTTACGTCGGGAAACTTATGATCAGCGCCGTGCATTTATCTTGCGGTTCGGCACAATTCATTAAGGTGGTAGTAATAAGCTGTTTCAAGCGGCGGTCTTGAGTTACATTCTCTCCTCTCAAACTCTCTCCTTTTCCACTTTTATTGGGTATGTATATACTGAGGAAGTACCGCAGCAGAATGTATCTAATATACATGAGTTGTGGCGCACAACTTTGACAAGGTAGATGTTCACAGAGTGAATTTTTGGACTACCTACACCTGTTCCTTGATACCCTGTGTTTTATACCAGGATGTATCCGTACACCTGATTTCTTGAATGATTCCCCAGGAGATTATGACGGAAATAAGCATTTCTTTGTTTTAGGTAAACCAGTAGAGCTTAAAAAAGGATTTGGCCTCTGGTTTTTGCCTTTTGGTGATTGATCGCCTTTGAGTGCTTTCCCACGGCTACGCTTAGGTTGAGTTAGTTTTTGCTCAGATCCTTGCACATCTTTAGTTCCAACGGGTGAGAGGAATGTTTCAGGGTCACGTAGTTGCATAATAATAAGTTTGTCAATGATCATGTTCACCATGTCGGGACTAGGTGTGCATTTATCCTCTTGCTTGACGTACGCTGGTGTGCCTTTAGTACTTTGTACAGATCTGGCCAGATGGCATATTTTTAATCCTTGAGAAACTTTAAAGCCATGCTTAACAATACTTTCATTAAACTTTTCCTTCAGTAAATCGCAGGCGCTTACCAGGCTTAATCCGCAGTTTGTGCATACATCACGTATTGTCGTCCCCATAAAAATGATTTCATTAACTTGCCATTGAGCGGTATCTAAAATCTTACTGTCACTGGTTTGCAAAAAATCATTCAACATACTAGAAAAAAACTCTGGATAGAGCAGCATAACCTGGGCCCAGACCTGCTCACTATGATGAAACAACTCATTAAAAGTACGCGTGGTATAATCAAGCATGCTTTGCTGCATTTTTTTTAATTTATCTTTTGAAGTTTTTTTAAGTTCCGTGGCATGTTCGAAAAGCGTCAGTAAACTCTTTTGAAAGATATCCGGATCAAATGTTTTATGTTTTTGATCATAAAACTTCTCTAACCAATCAAAACCACAACACTCTTGTAGCTTCTGTCGACTTGAAAAAACAACAGGCTCACTCGCATCTGGAGCGGAAGTCTCACTAAGGTGTCCATATTTTACAAAGCCAAGATCTAAAGAAAAGGGGTCCCCTTGGGTATTCGTAAGCTGCAAAAAAATATTGACGACAAATAAGTTAGCTGTCTGATTAGTGGGGTTTTGTAGTTCTTTCTTTTTTTTAATAAGTTGCCACGATTCGAACTTCTTTGGGCTAAGATTGAGGGTGGCAAATTTATCTTTTGTGATGGGTGTATAATAATTAGCAGTTGAAATATAAACTCTTATTGCCTCAGGTGATGGAGGAAAAAACGGTAGAGGCTTTTTATCATCTAAAGAATAACTCTGAATCTGTAGTGGCGTTAATCCCGGTATCTTTAGGCTAGAAGCGCCAGAAGTATCCTGAACATGAGAGACGTGTGTAGCTCCATCTTCCATACTTTCTAGAGCATTAGCAGAGCATAATGATAAAAATAAACTGAAAATAATAAAAATTTTCATTGGCAATTTTTCCTAATTTTTAAGAAAATTTACCAGCAATTCATAAATAGTCAAAATAATTATTTTTATTTAATTTTTATATTATTTGTAATAAAGAGAATTTTATTTGTTCTTAGAGTCATACCAGCTTCCGGACATGCTTGCCGGCATCACATAGGGGGGCTCTGTTCTACTATGATCGTCAATTGCTACAACCTTAAATCTCTTAATCATGCCAATACTGCATTGATTGATAGAGTCTTCCGTTAAAAAGTCTATTGGTGTCGCGTGTGAGTCATGGATTTAAGATTTTTCCTTGACTTTAAGCTGCGCAGTATCAATATAGTAAAAACATCACAGTAAAAACATGTTACATGTCTAACTGTTTACTAAAGAAAAGCTTAACTTTAAGAGGTTTATTAATGCGTTTATTTACTCAACTCATTTTATGTTTTTGTCTGGCCAATTCGCTACAGGCAAGCCACGTTGAAATTGAGGCTGATAGTCAGCCAGAGAGCCGTGCGCCAAATAAGTACGTTACAATGGCGAAAACAGCAACAGCCTACGGGGCGATTGCGCCAATGGCAGTGATCTTTGGGGCAAATGCCTTAAGTATGGTGGGCAAGGCATCTTGGTGCAATGAAACCTTAGGAGATTTCTTGATAAAATTTGATCCAACAGATGATGGCGATATTCTGGACAACACTTGGGCGATGTACGCCATCATGGCTTCTGCAACATCTGCAGCTGCGCATATGATGATATTGGGCACAGAGTGGCTATATAATCGTTATCAGAAGTAATTCCAGAGAATTTGTCTTAGCCCTACCTGATTGGTTAACTGGTCAGGTAGGGTTTTTGCTGTCTAAAGCAAGCATCACTGCTTTGATTAGATCAAAGATTCTTGTCATCACAAAAATTTTGATAGAAATCAAAAAACAGTCTTGAATTATCGCTGAAATTTGTTCATAAAGGTGGGGAGCCTTTATTACGTAAGTAGTAGAGGGGGGGACTAAAGATTCCTCACGGTGTATTGGCATTAATATGCCGATACAGCAATAGTATTAATAATTGTTAAAGGATTGAAAACCATGAGTGAT
The DNA here is from genome assembly GCA_044376435.1 of Alphaproteobacteria bacterium. Lineage (GTDB taxonomy): Bacteria > Pseudomonadota > Alphaproteobacteria > JBILKX01 > JBILKX01 > JBILKX01. The sequence goes on from JBILKX010000017.1 coordinate 22,868, forward strand.
ATTTCTGAACGCGTAAAAAAGATTGTCATTGATCATTTGGGCGTGGATGAGGCCAAGGTAACAGAGAATGCACACTTTGTGGAAGACTTAGGGGCGGATAGCCTTGATACCGTGGAGCTCGTGATGGCATTTGAAGAAGAATTTGGTTGCGAAATTCCTGATTCTGCAGCGGAAAAAATCTTAACTGTAAAAGATGCAATCAATTTCATTCAAGAACAGAAACAATAAGTAAAAGAAGGATAATCAAGGGTTCATGACACGTCGAGTTGTAGTGACTGGTTTAGGTCTTGTTACGCCTTTAGGTGTAGGGACAGCGCATGTGTGGCAGTCGTTAGTTGCTGGCCAATCGGGTATTCGGCGGATCGAGTCATTTAATATCGAAGATCTTCCGGCGAAGGTTGCCGGTGTGATTCCGCGTAAGGAAAATGAGTCATCACCGTCTTGGACCCTTGACATGGATAAAGCTGTTCCGCCTAAGGAACAGCGTAAGATGGATGATTTCATCATTTACGCCATCGCGGCGGCAGATGAGGCAATCCAGGATGCCGGATGGTTGCCCGAAAGGGACAGTGAAGCTGCGGAGCGTACTGGCGTGATGATTGGGTCTGGAATCGGTGGCTTGCAGGGTATTGCTGACGTTGCGATTACGTTACATGAGCAGGGTCCCCGCCGTGTTAGTCCGTTCTTCATTCCATCTTGTTTGATTAATTTAGCGTCTGGAAATTTAGCCATCAAGTACGGCTATAAAGGTCCTAATCACTCCGTCGTGACGGCTTGTTCGACGGGGGCTCATGCCATTGGTGATGCGGCCAGGCTTATTATGCTCGGTGATGCCGATGTCATGGTGGCGGGGGGCGCTGAATCAGCCGTGTGCCGTATTGGTGTGGCAGGGTTTGCTGCGGCACGTGCGTTGTCGACTAATTTTAATGATGATCCAACAGCAGCCTCGCGTCCATGGGATCGCGATCGCGATGGTTTCGTGATGGGCGAAGGCGCTGGCATCGTCGTGTTGGAGGAGTATGAACATGCTCGCCGACGTGGCGCCAAAATTTATGCTGAAGTCTTGGGTTACGGCATGTCAGGTGATGCCTATCACATTACCGCGCCATCAGAAGATGGGGATGGGGCTTATCGATCCATGCGTGCAGCGTTACGTAGTGCGAATCTCTCTCCTGATAAAATTGATTATATCAATGCCCATGGGACCTCAACGCCTTTAGGGGATGTTATCGAGGTGCGGGCGATGCGTCGATTGTTTGGTGATCATGCGACAAAATTAGCGATGTCGTCTACAAAATCCTCTATTGGGCATTTGTTGGGCGCTGCAGGCAGCGTTGAAGCAATATTCAGTATTCTTGCCTTGCGGGATGGCGTTGTGCCGCCAACCTTAAATTTGCACAATCCTGACGAGGCGTGTGCAGAGTTGAACCTAGTGCCTAAGCAAGCTCAACAGCGGCAAGCCAACTACGCGCTTTCGAACTCCTTTGGGTTTGGAGGGACGAACGCCTCGCTTGTCTTGGGGCGCATTTAATCATCTCTTGTACAACTTTTGGCGACTTGCTTCACGAGCGTGACAATAAAGGGGGCAGAAGTTTTGATGAGGGCATGGTCCAAAGAATTTATTTGGGGCAAAAGACATGAACATTAAATTTGTAAAAGCCGCAGCTTCTCACATTGATATTATCTTTAATTGGCTTGCCGAGCCCCATATGATGGAGTTTTGGGATAATAGCCAAGAGCACAAAAACGATATTCTTAATTCCATACACAGCAGGCCGCAAACTTATTTTGCCGGAACGACGAAATACTGGATTGGTCTTATCGATCATGACCCGTACGCTTTTATCCTATCTGATATTCTTGAAAAAGATCAAACAGACCTGTCTGAGGCGCACCGTGCAAATATGTCCAAAACCGGCCATACCATATCGCTCGATTTTGGCATAGGTAACAAAGAATATTTAGGCCAGGGACTGGCAAGCCAAACTCTATCAGAATTCATGAATTTTTATAAAACAGACATAGATCCGCAAGCTGATACGTTTTTTATTGATCCGTCCGAAAATAACCCGCGCGCGATACGTGTTTATAATAAAGCTGGATTTAGCAAAGTTGGCGCGTATCAAGCAACACAAGGTGCCTTTATCGGACATAATAGCGATTTGATGGTAAAAAAAATATGAGTACCGTCAATCTCAAGGTCGGATCTATTTTTCTTCTTGATTATTTTGTGGTTGTAGCATATACCATCCTTGTGCCCGCTTGGTGGAATCGGTAGACACAACAGACTTAAAATCTGTCGACCTTTGGTCGTGCCAGTTCGAGTCTGGCAGCGGGCACCATCACTCTTTACCCAATATACGATTACATGTGAAAAACTGTGTTGAAACAGATTGGGACGATGACTGAAGGGGCGAAGTAATCATGATCGCGAAAGTCCTACTTGCGCTGCCATTTAATGATCCCTTTGACTATAAAGTGCCTGAGGCGGTAAAGTCAGGCGATATCGTCCGCGTCCCGTTTGGCAGAACAAACCGCTTAATTCCGGGCATTATTACGTCATTAGACTCAGATTCACCATTATCCATTCATCAAATAAAGCCAATCCATGACATCAAGGGATCATTGCGTCCAACCCTCCTAAAGTTTATTGATTGGGTCGCGCACTATACTCTGGCGCCGCGTGGCGCAGTGGCGGCCATGGTGTTGCATAAACCAACATTAATGGCGAAAAAATCCATCAGTACGGATGCAATCGTCCCTCTAGGAGTAGGGGCCATGCCAGTGCTTAACGAGGCGCAAACACTCGCGGCACAGCAACTGCAGCACGCGGTGCAGGCACGTGCTTTTCATGTCTCTGTCCTGGATGGCGTGACAGGCTCGGGCAAAACCGAAGTCTATTTCCAGGCGATCGCCGCAGCATTGGCGCAGCACCAGCAGGTGCTCGTGCTCGTGCCTGAAATCGCTCTGACGGCGGCGGTGGTAGAGCGCTTCGCCAGAGCCTTTGGAGTTGAGCCGCGAGTGTGGCATAGCGATGTGACGCAGAGTGCGAAGAAGCAAACATGGACGCAGTGCCTCTCTGGGCACCCGCTTGTGGTTGTGGGGGCGCGTTCAGCCCTGTTTCTACCGTTCCAAAACCTGGGGTTGATCGTCATCGATGAAGAACACGATGCCACGTACAAACAAGAAGAAGGTGTCATGTACCATGCGCGCGACATGGCAATTGTCCGCGCTAAGCTTGAGACATGTCCGGTGGTTTTAGCCTCTGCGACTCCCTCCTGTGAGACCTGGTATAATCTCCAGCAGCATCGCTATGATGTCGTGCGATTGCCCAGTCGCTTCGGCGGTGCGCAATTGCCGCAGCTGACAACTGTCGATATGCGTACGCATGGGCGGCGCGGCCACTGGTTGTCTGCCCCACTCCAGAAGGCGATCACCGAAACTTTGGGCCACAAGCAGCAAGTGTTACTGTATCTGAATCGACGCGGGTATGCGCCGATCACAGTGTGTAGTGGCTGCGGGTATCGTGTAGAGTGTCCCCAATGCGCGGTGGGGATGGTGGATCATTCGCGCTATCTTCTCTGCCACCATTGCGGCAAACGACAGCAAAAGCAAAAGACTTGTCCAGAGTGCGGTGAAGAGGAGGGGTTGATTCCCTGTGGTCCTGGAGTAGAGCGACTCTCCGATGAGGTGACGGCACAATTTCCTGAGGCGCGGGTGACCGTATTATCGAGCGATTCTGTAACAACGCCCAAAGCCATGGCTGCACTCTTAGAGCGCATCCACCAACGCGAGACTGATATTATCATTGGGACACAGATTATCGCGAAGGGGCACCATTTTCCTGACTTGACACTTGTCGGTGTTGTCGATGCTGATTTGGGTATGTCAGGCGCTGACCCACGCGCGGCGGAGCGCACCTTTCAGCTGCTACAACAAGTGGCAGGACGTGCGGGCCGGGGGGTGCTGGCAGGGCGAGTCTTGCTGCAAACCTATACTCCAGAACACCCATTGATGCAACACTTGGCGAGTCAAGATCGCGATGCGTTTATGGCGTATGAGCTGGAAACACGGGCGCGCTTTCTTATGCCACCTTATGGTCGTTTGGCAGTTGTTACGCTTTCTGGAAAGACAGCCTTAACCGTTGAAACCGCCGCGCGTGGTCTTGCCCAGACAGTGCCAGGAAATTCAGAAATAGAGGTATGGGGACCGACACCGGCGCCAATTCTTAAACTCCGCAATCAATATCGCTGGCAATTTATTCTCAAAACCCAAAAAGGGAATTTTGCGCTGCAAAAATTTATCCATGAGTGGGTAAATAATACGAAGCTATCACGTGCTGTGAATGTAGCTATTGATATTGATCCTTATCGGTTTATTTGATTTTAACAAGATGTCCTGGCATATATTTCAATTGACTAGAATTTCTTTTTATGACATTTAGGATGTGTCGACATATTAACAAGGAAGTGATATTTTCTCTGAAAAGGGGAAAATATGTCTTATACAAAACATTTACGTGATGATCAATTCGAGAAAATAGAGAAGGCATTGCCTGGGTTTTCTGG
>JBILKX010000018.1:0-27304 GCA_044376435.1 Alphaproteobacteria bacterium
CCTTCATGGCGTGCGTCAGGCAAAAAACCTAGCGGTTTCCCTCTTTGCTGTTGCTCTCAGCTTGGTGAAGATAACCGGCTGGGAATTGTTAACGGATATAGCAGGCGTGAGTCTGTTGTCAGGCATAAGCTTTGCAAATGCTGAGGGTATGTTGTTACAGCCGATTTCAGCGAAAAATATGCTGCTGTCTACCCCTGGGATTGCCATGCCCCTGGCCTTGCTATTTGGGAGCAAGGTGCCATTTGCATCAGAAAGCGCTCAAACATTGATCTTCAAGGGCTCGAGTCTGATGTATCTTGTTGGGGTGGCGTTGTCATGCAAGGATTGGTATCAAGGGCGCCATAAAACATCCGCTGATGACGCTTCTAAACCATCGCCCATAACGTCTCATACACGGGCACTGCAGGCGGTGCGGTCCCTCAAGCATCTGGCATCTTTAATCTTCAGTATTAACTGTATTTTTAACTATAACGAGAGCATTCAAAACATTAATTTCTCTTTCGCTATGTTCTTGCCTAGCCTTGAAGCCCTGCTCATGCAGCCGATGTCAGCTAAAAGGGTGATACTGTCTACCCCTGTGCTTGCCGTGCCCCTGGTCTTGCTATTTACCGAAAATATGCCATGTGCATCTAAAAATATCCAGATCGTCCTGGTGGCCGGCTCATGGGCGGCATCTTGTGTGGGAACTATGCTGTCCCTAAAAGACTGGTACCAAGGGCGTGGCACACCTGAAACGCCAGCCGCAAAAACCGCTTAACAGATCAGTCTTATTGAGTCGGTCCTGAAGAATCGACTACTTAAGCGTTAGGTGCCCTGTGCATCTGCGAGTTATAGTAGCGGAAGGCTAAGATCGCGGTAATAATGGCGCACATCCACCAGCTTTGCCAAATGCCATAAGCACTTGATGAAATCCCAAAGAATGTCACAAATTGCGCGAGATATAAGCTTTGGTGCTGGGGGGTCACGCTATCGCGTTGGATGCAATAAAGCCACCAGCCTAATCCAGCAATAAGGCCTAAAGCGCCAACAAAACCAAGCTCAAACCAAATTTGAATTGCGATATTATGCGGGTGTAGTGTGCTGAGCTCAAATCCAGACGGGCTAAATATTTGCTCTTTAGAAAGAGCATGGGGCGTTTCTAATCCCCACCCAAAAATCAATTTTTCTTGGATGTAATCTTGACAAAAGCGCCAAATATGGAATCGGTGCTTAAGGGAGGTTGGGACCCACGCCGCATCAGGGATCTTAAATAAATCAAGAATATTAATAATCCAGGGGCCAAACAAAATAAATAGTCCGGTGCTTAATGTAATGAGATACGTAGCTAGCCGTAAGGAGATAGAGCAGAGAGCGAGAGTCGCAACCCCCCCCAAAACAGCGGCACACGTCGTTTCACTATGGGTGAGAAAAATCAAGCCTGCCCAAGCCGTCGCTGCAGGAATGTGATAACGACTTGGCATATACATCGCGAGAATTGGCCAAATAATCAGACTAATCACGCTTGTCGCTTGATTAAGTTTGCTCCCAAGGAGCCACTCTGACTCATGATGAATAAAGAGATACAGCGTGCCGTGATTCAAAATTTCTAAAATGAGCAGTGTGGCGCCAATCACCCAGCCCCATAAAATCCAGTTTGCTGAAGACGCTGAGAATCGGCTATGGTACAGCGTAATACCGGCTAAAGTAATCGCTGTAATCTGCCCCCAACGCATAATCGCGTCGACAGTATCAAGGCTCCACAAGCAGCTGATGCCCATGTACCCTAAAGCAACAAACAAATAAGCCACTTTATTAGAAATCGCCATGCGTTCACCAAAAATAGTCACCACAATACTGGTGCCAATGAACATTGCAACCAAACTATGATGGGCGATAACCATAATCAGCGGGATGGTTGCAAGGATAATTAACAACCAATGGTGCGTGGGATTATGTGATTTAATAAAGGCTGGCAATTGCATACTAAGTCCAAGTGTTAAATTTTTATTCATTTTTGATCACTACACTATACCTAATACAAGTAGAAAAGGGGAGAATTTGAGGGAGGCACTTAGTCATAGTTCCCCACTCAAAAATCCACTTTTTCATTTGGATTGGGTATATACCTAACCGAAATCAAGAACTTAAAAAACGAGTGCCTAGTTTCGGTTGAGTATGTCTTTAGATTGAATCTTAGGTTCTCTCTACAGACTTTGTAAATCTTTTTTATTATTAACTCATAAAAAACAAGAAAAGTTAGTATAAAAAGCGATAACACACATCTTCTCATTTTTGGAATACTTGTCGTGAAAATGCAACAATTGTTTTTAACACATTCCTCGAACTGCAAGTCTGGTGCGGTCAATACTGTGCGCAGCGTGCTATTGATGCTGGTGATTGCGCTGGGGCTTGGCGGCTGTGTTACCACACAAATTGCACAAGAAAAAGCCCTGGATCGTGCGCAAGCGTCATTATTGATGCAGCTCGGTAAAGAGGCAATGTCTCAAGGGGCTTATTCTGAGGCTAAAGAAATTTTCGAACGTGCCGTGCAGCATAGCCCCCAGGATGATGCCTTGTTAGATATGGCAGGGGTTGCGTGCGACTTATATGGCGACCATTACTTGGCACAAACATACTACAAACAAGCTCTAGGGATTGATCCAGAGAATCATAGGGCGCGGACTAACTATGCGCTGTCTTTAGCAATCACACGCCAATACCCAGAAGCCCTCAATATCCTGATGTCGATCGCAGAGATAGAAAAAACCGACTCTGCGCGCTTAAATGTGGCTTTAGTTCATGTGCTGTCTGGTCAGCTGCATAAAGCTGAGCCAATCTTGAAGTACCTGAGTGCGCAAGCCTATGCCGACTTTATGGTGCAAGTCGCATTTTTTACCAGGTGTCAGAAGCAACAAAAGGCGCCACCCTTGCAAGTGCCGGTTCAGGAGAAAATAGCCACAGTGCCGCCATCGGATCAAAGGCCAATGGCAGCACCAGAGCCAGCGCCTAAAGGGGAGTCAACTGTGGAGAGTGTAAGCGCTGAGGGTGCTGAGAAGGAATCCGACCCCAATGAACAGAGGGCGGCGGCAGAAGCTTACTTGCCATTTGTTAAGAAAGCTGCACCGACTGATGCGCAAAAGGATGGCGTGACAGAAGCTGAGGGGATGACAGATTTGGTAATGCCGCAAGAGTCGACACCCGCTGAAAGTGTGGTGCCAGAAGAGGTGGCGGAGTTACGCACAAGCTCCCAGAGGCGGCAGATACTCGAGCAAAGATCCTTAGAGGTCGCTCAGTTTGCTGAAAAGCCACAAGTCGCACGTGTTGATCACGATACTGATAATGTAAGTATTGAGGCCTTAGATGATGTGCAAAACTGTCAGCAAGATCTAAGTGCTCTTAACGAGACTATTCCCGCAGTGATGCGGTCAGAAGTAGTCCCCCAGAAAAATACCCATGGAGAGAGAGTAAAGAGTGTTGGAAGCGTCGTGTGTACGCCAAGGCGTACCCCTACTGAACCTGAGCAAGTGTGCGCGCCAGATCAGCCCAAGGCTCCGAACACTCAAACCATACAAGATAATATGGAAATGCCAGAGACAGATACGCCCACGGCAGCGTGTGAGGATGAGGGGCGCGTCATTTTCAAACGGCAAAAAATATCTCGTGCGTATCAGGCCCCGATATGGAGAGGACAATGCTGGAAAGCCCCCCGTTAAAAAGCCGCTCCGAGACCAGATTATACCTAATCAAAATAAAAAAGAGTCTATGTCTGTTGATCTATCGTTATGTTTAATTGCTGTAGCACATATGTCGTAAAATACATCGTACCTAAGAATTCAAGTGGCACAAGTCTGGATACTTCAGCGCGCCATGCTGAGCTTACGACGCGCGTAATTCTCGCGCATCATCAAAGCGCAGGGCGTGACAATCAAGGTCAGCACAGACGCAAATAAAACGCCAAACACAATCGTCGAGGAGAGTTGCACCCACCATTGCGTTGAGGGGGCGCCGTACGTAATGTCAAAATTAATGAAATCTAGGGTAAGAGAAAACATGATGGGGAGTAGGCCGAGGATGGTTGTGAGTTTTGTCAGGATCACTGGACGCAACCGTTGCGCGCCCGTGCGTAAAATGGCCTCACGGACATCAGTAAACTGGTGTTTGAGGAGATCATAGGTATCAATTAAAATAATATTGTTGCTGACAATAATACCGGCTAAGGCAATCACACCGATCCCGCCCATGACAATACCAAAAGGCTTGCCAGTAATCAGCAGTCCAACCATCACGCCAATGGTGGACATGACAACAGCGCTTAAAACCAGCGCCATACTAAAGAAGCTATTGAATTGGGTCACAAGGATAATCGCAATCAAGGCAATCGCCAGGAGGAACGCACTCATCAGAAACATGCCGGTTTCTTGTTGTTCTTTATCTTCACCCTTAAACATGAGCTCTACACTATTGGGCAGCGGATTTTGTTCTAACCAGACACGCACATCTTGGACGTGACGATCAACAACCTCTCCAGGGAGCACATCGGCTTTGACCAAAAAAGCACGTTTGGCATTAATACGGTTAATTTTGCTGACCTGTAGTTTAGGAACAATCTTAACAAAATTCGTAATCGGCACAAGTCCGTGGGGTGTCGGGACGCGGCAGCGCTTCAGCTCATCGAGCGACCGATAATCGCTGGGGAAGCGAGCGTAGATATCAACCTCATCGGGGCTGTCATCCGGGCGGTAAGAGGCAACATAAAGCCCAGCGGTTACAAATTGGACAATATCGCCAATAGCGCCAACATCAACACCAAATTTTGCGGCTTGTGCCCGATCAACCTCAACACGCCATTCAATCCCAGGCACTGGGCGCGTATCTTCAATTTGTGTAAGACCAGATTTTTGCTCAAAGAAATTGCGCACCTTTAAGACCGCGGCGTTTAGATCATCGGGGATGGCGGAGGACAGTTGGATTTGCACTGGCTTACCAATAGGGGGACCGGCTTTTTCTTTGGCGATCTCAATGACAACACCGGGAATATTTTTAAACTCTCGTTCAAGCTCGGGGAGAATCTCCTCAACTTTAGGTCGCTTCTTCCAATCAGCGAATTCTAGAATGATGCGTCCGATGGTATCTTCAGAAACCTCATCACTATTAGATTTGCCAACGCGCGTATAGACTGATTTAAAGTAGTGGGGCACCCCTAAAACAATTTTCTCGGCAACACGGACAAGCTTGTCCTGTTCCTGGATTGCGAGATTGCCGCGCGCGCGAATGAGCACGGTGGCGGTCTCGGGCTCAACATTTGGGAAAAACTCCACCCCTTTGCCCATCCACCCATGCATCAGCTTCACAGCGATTAATAATGCCGCAGCGCCAAGGAGTACCCGCCCGGGCGTGTCTAGACAGCGCCCCAGAAAACGCACATACCCGCCAGTAAAACCAGAAAGCTTGTTGAGATCCCCACTTTCTGCAAGAGCGACCGCCATGGCTTCATCGCTCCCATGAGCTGCCTTTGGCTTGCCGAATAATTGACCAAGCGCTGGAATAAAGACAAGTGCCATCACAAGCGAGGCACTTAAAGTGGCGAGCAGGGTGATGGGGAGATATTTCATAAATTGGCCAACCACGCCGGGCCAGAACAGCAGCGGCAGAAAAACCACAAGAATGGTTGTAATAGAGGTGATCACAGGCCATGCCATGCGCTGCGCCCCTTCCAGATACGCCTGGACACGGTCTAATCCCTCAGCCATACGGCGGTCAGCATATTCCACAACAATAATGGCACCGTCGACAAGCATGCCGACTGACAAGATTAAACTAAAGAGCACGACGATGTTCATGGTTAACCCGAGGAGCTTTAACACCAGCACGCCGGCTAAGAATGATCCGGGGACGGCAACGCCCACGAGTAAGGCAGAGCGCCACCCTAATGAGGCCACAATAACGATCATGACTAAAAGAATAGCGCTAATAATATTATTCTGAAGGTCCAAAAGCATATCGCGGATGCCTTGAGATTGATCCTGCGAATAGGCGACCGTTAGGTGCTGCGGCCAAGATTTTTGCGCTTCTTTGACGATCGCTTGGACGGCTTCAATCGTCTCAATGATGTTTTCGCCGGTGCGCTTAGAAATCTCGAGGCTGACAGCTGGAACCCCTTGGTCACGCGCGATACTGCTCGCATCCTTAAAAGTGCGGCGCACCTCTGCAACATCACGGAGGCAGACGGTGGCTTCACCGTTGGCGAGGATCGGCATGCTCATGATCTCAGGAACCGTTTCAAATAATCCTGGAACCTTAACGGCAAACTCACCTCGCTCACCTCGGAGGGCGCCGGCAGGAACCATCATGTGATTGCGATGGAAAAAGCCCACAAGCTGACCGGTAGAAACACCAGCGCTTTCAAGCCGCATCGGGTCAACAATGATCTCAACGACTTCCTCCCGGTTGCCAACAAGCTCGGCTTTCAAAACACTCGGCACTTGTGCTTCCACCGCATCTTTGAGATTGCGGGCGATGTTGTAAAGCGCACGTTGAGGGAGGTGGCCCGAAAGCTTGACAATCAGAATGGGCATTAGCCCTAAGTTGATTTCATTGACGCTGGGTTTGTCGGTATCAAGGGGAAATTCTGCTTGCGCAAGGTCAACTTTTTCGCGGACATCTTGACGCGCTTTGTCGGCATTAAAACCAGCATGAAACTCGAGAATAATATAAGCCCCGCCATCAAAAGCGGTGGCACGCATTTCTTTCACACCTTCTATATTTTTCAAGTGATGTTCAAGCGGCCGCAGGAGCTGAGTTTCCGCATCACGGGGTGAAATGCCACGATGTGTCGTCATGATATAAAGCATGGGGATTTTAACATCGGGGGTCGCTTCGATGGGGATGCTAATATAAGCACCAAGACCGCTAATAAGTGTCAGCAGGAGAATCGAAAGAACTGTGCGATTGCGGGATAAGCAGGCGCTGATGAACGCGTTCATGAGGCAACCTTAGAGGGGTGAACAGGAGAAGGTGACTGAGTAGGCTCAACTGGAGAAACCAGCTGACCATCAACAACGAATTCTTGGCCAACGATAATGAGACACGTACGATCAGGAAGTCCGCGCACTTTAAGAGTATGAGTCGCTCCAGAAACGATTGTGACTGGTATGAAGTGCGCAACGTTCTGGTCGTCGACAACCTTAACACCGATGGTGCCCTCATCAGAAAGGCCTAGAGCAGAAGCTGGAATTGTATGGACATGATCTGACCCTACAGTAATCTCCGCTTCAGCTGTTAAACCGCTTACAATCGCATAATTGGGGTTGGGCACACTAACCTTAACTTTAAAGGTGCGAGTTTTGGGATCAGCATGCTTGGCGACGTAGGTAACCAACCCTTCACAGGTGCGGCCATCAAACAGCCGGATTTTGACCGGTGCGTTCAAACTGACTTTATGGTAGTCGGTTTCCGACACGGCGCCGACGATTTCTAATGGATCAAGATTCAGCAATTCGGCAATAGACGCCCCCTCATTGATGAGGTCGCCCTCTTCAACTAAGATGTCATTTACCACCCCTGAAAAGGGGGCGCGAATATTGGTAAAGCTTAGAGTGAGCTGCGCTCTTTCAAGGTCATTGCGCGCTCTTTGCAGGGCGGCGAAAGCATCATACATAGAGATTTTAGATTGAAAGTTTTGTTGAGCTAATTTTTGCTTCGCTTCGTACTGGATTTCTTGATCTTTCAGACGCGCTTCAGCGGCTTGCAACTGCGTGCGACGGTCATCGACAGAGAGCTCCACAAGCGGTGTGTCTTTTTTAACGACCTCGGATTGGCGCTGGTGAACTTTAATGACGGTGCCATTGGTACGAGCTTTGATAACAACCATTGAGTTGGCTTCGGTATGGCCACGCATGACCACAAACAAAGGTTCAGACGCCGCATCAAACCATTGAACTTGAACCTGTGGCGCGATGAGCTTAACGTCTACACCTTGCTTAGACTCGCCAAAATATTTAGACAAAAATAAAGCACCGCCAATTAGTAGGGAAATAATAACTAACAAGGGTGTCCATCGACGCAGTAGCTGAAATAAATTAGAGATTTTCATCGTACTAATTTAACACATGTTGGTAGAGTATCAAACAGATTTCTTGACAAACATAAGTGTTCATCCAATAGGGAGAGGATCACTTGATACACAAATGAGTGTATGTGAAAATCGTTCCGAGTGGGGTAATGGGCCTGGAAAAAATAGTTGTTTCCAGCCGAGTTTCGCGATGGATGCATGCATGTACTGATAATGATCTCGGGAGGAGTTATCAATGATTAAAATCCCCCCCTGTTTGAGTTTGGGTACAGCATGCTGAAAGCAAGAATTGCGGGCGCGCCCATCAATCAAGATCACATCAAAACTGTTATCATCGTATATATCAATACTACTAGCATAGTCCTTGAAATCTTTGCTGGCATAGGCCTCATCAGCGGAGATGTAATCTTCTGGAATTTTCGGGCTGAGACTAGAAAAATTCGGTACTGGCTTTGGCTCGATGAGCTGCACGTGCGCGTTGGTAATATTTTGGTTCGCTAGCGCTGTTATTAAGGTATCGTGAAATGGCCGATCATGCTCTACAGAGAAAACTTCCTTGACGCGTTTTGCAAAAAATAAAGTCGAGCCGCCAGTGCCAAATTCATACACACGCATGTCATTGGTGAGAAATGTGTTCAAAAATGCAATCGCCGGATAAGTCAACCAAGGAATCGCATCCTCGAGTGTATTGTGTTTTGTCGTCATGCACCAAAAATATTTCAGGCTATATTGCAGCGCATACCTGATGATGGGAAAGTTGGGGAAGCGGTGCTTATATTCTCGTACATTATTATAGTATTTATACCCAAGACGCAGACACTCATAGAATCTAGGGTAGGCATGCTTAATACGTACTTTCATCATTTCACCTTGGCTGGAACTTGCGCCTTGAGCACCCACCAGGCGTAAACAGCCTGCACAATGACACAAGGCACAAAAACAATCCATTGGAAAGGCGCGGGCACCTTTTGCAAGACAATAGCGCCGATACCATGGAATAGCATAAAACAGAACTGCAGGAGACTCACATGGGCATGTGACCACCCAGTGCGATGTAATCGATGAAAGAGAAAATCGCGATGTGGTTGGGTCAAAGGCTTGCCTTGCCGCCAGCGCTGAACCCAGGTTAATAACACATCACAGATCGTTGAGAAAAATAAAAGCGGCACAGTGTAGACGCTTAGAGGGCCATAGGCTTGGTTGTGGAGCAAAACCCCAAGTCCGGCGAGCACAAAGCCAATAAACTGGCTGCCCGTATCGCCCAAAAAGATCTGCGCGCGCGGAAAATCTACAAGCGGGAAGTTAAAGACAAAAAACCCACCGATTGCGCACAGCAGCACAACGTAGACGATCAGGAGGGGCATGGCGATCGTTGTGTGAGACAATCCAATCAAGAAGGCGATGGCAATCATGGCGCAACCGCTAGCTAAGCCATTCAAGCCGTCCCAAAAATTAAAAACATTCGTAAATCCAACCATCCATAAAATGGTTACGAGGGGCTCCATCACCCCGAGCTCAACCGTGCCGATCAGCGGCAGTTGTAGCGTATGTAAAGAGATGCCAGATAAGACGCAAATTCCCGCGCTGATGGCTTGCAGTAATAGACGACTGCGAAACGAGAGCGAACGTATGTCATCGATGAGGCCCATAACACCAATGCCGAACGCACAGCCAATAACCACTAAAAATTCTTTATAGGTTATAATGAATTGGGGATAGGCGATGCAAACCCCGACAAGAAACATAAGTACACTGATAATGACAGCAACCCCACCGGCGCGTGGTGTTGGAATCGCATGGGAGGAACGATCAGAAGGCATGTCCATGATGCGGAAACGGATCATAAATTTTGTGAGGAGCATAGCGCTAAAAAAAGCTCCTAAGGCGACCATCAAAGGCATTTTTGGGCGACTCCTATAACGTTCCAGGATTTCTCACTAGCAGGTTTATCGACTTCAGGGAACGCAGCGAGCTGCAATAACTCCATCCCATGCATTGCCAAAAGCAGGTTTAACTCTTGAGGGAAAAAGTAGCGCATAATGTGATCTTCATAAGTATCTGCAACTTTAATATTATTTTCTAGCGTGATCACATGGTATTGCACCGTACAGGTATGGGCTGTCGTATCGAGTGTGCTTTGTGCGCAACGAATGATCTCTCGCGAGGGTGTCGGATGTAGCACCCTGACACGATCACTCGGTCGCTCAGATAAAACGGCTGGGCCATACCAAACATCGAAAATGAATACTCCTCCGGGTTTAAGGTGATAGTGCACAGTGGTTAAGGCTTGGCATACATCTTGATTTGTGTGCTGATACCCAAGTACAGCAAAAAGCATTGTGACAGCATCATAAGCGCCGGCCTCGAGGCGTGCCGTGCGAATATCACCAAGATGCCAGCTGATATTTTGCGGTGGGACATTTTTCGTCATGGTCTTGCGGCGGGCTTGGGTGATCATTTCAGAGGCAAGATCAACACCTGTCACGGTGTATCCGCGTTCCGCCAGCATCAGACTATGCGTGCCGGTGCCACAGCCAAGATCTAGGACGTGCTGCACGGGTATGGCCGCTTTTTGAAAATATTGTGTCACAACACTACATTCGCCAGTATAGTCCTTAGAAGCGTATAAAGTGTCATATATTGATGCATACGGGGTGCCAAAATTAGCTGGTTGTGTCATGGTAGAGGCCTCATCGTTATACTGCATGCTTCGTCAGTGTTGAAACGGTACAGACATGTCTGACAGCTTCAATCACACGCTGCTGGTGATCCTGGGATAGACCAATGCCGGCAGGGATATAAAATCCACGCTCAGCCCATTGATCGGTAATAGGATAATGCTCGTTGTGAAATAATCCGCGTTTGCGTAAAGCCGGCTGCTGGTGCATACCCAAAAAGAAAGGACGCGTTTCAATGCCCAGAGCCGCGAGGGCATGCATAGTCTCAGTCGCCGTATTTGGAAACTCATCACGCAATCGGAGGCCATAGACCCAATAAACGTTACGCGCCCAAGCTTTCTGTACTGGAAGATCAACGGTTGTGAGTGATTGTAGAGCCTGGGTATAGCGTGTAGCAAGAGCACGCTTGCGGTCGATAATTTCTGGCAGGCGCTCTAATTGAGCAACTCCAAGCGCGGCTTGCAAGTTAGTAAGCCGGTAGTTATAACCAAGTTCTTCGTGATAGAAACGGCGCTGTGGTAAGAAAGCAAGGTTACGGCCGCGTTTTAATCGTTCTGCAAGGAGGGGATCGCGTGTCAGCACCATGCCACCTTCACCCGTGGTAATGAGCTTGTTGGCGTAGAAGCTAAATGTGCTTATGGTGCCAAACGATCCACAGCGGTGCCAGGAGGCATGAGGGGTTCCCGCATGTCGCAGATACTCTGCCCCATGTACTTCAGCGGCATCTTCAATAATAGCGAGACCATGTTGCTCGGCCAGCGCTAAGATCGGGTCCATATCGACGGGGTGACCGTACATATGCACAACCATAATCGCGCGTGTGCGTGAGGTGATGCGTGCTGCAACATGCGCAGCATCCATGCACCCAGTTTGTGAATCAATATCCACCAATACCGGGACGCATCCTGCTTCTACAATCGCGAGGGCGCATGAGATAATTGTAAAAGCGGGGAGAATAATCTCATCGCCCGGCTCCAGCCCTAAAGCAGCCACAGCGAGTTGTAGCGCCGTCGTGCCATTGCTGACAGCAATGCCATACGTCTGACCGCAGTATGCTGCCCACTGGTGTTCAAATTGCTCAAGAAAGGGGCCCGCAGAAGAAATCCAGCCACTCCTCACGGCTTCAGTGACAAGGGCAATATCCCGCTCTGTAATCCATGGTTCTGCAACAGGGATCATAGGAAGGGCTGAGTTAGAAGAGGACTTTTTCATGATGTCCTCCATAAGGGCCTTGCTTGATCTCAAACAGGACGACATCTTCGAGGCAGGTAAAACCATGTCCGGCGCCCTGCAATAAGACGAGATCTCCAGCATTGAGAATCCGTTCTGCCAATAGCTGCTGGGTGTTCGAGTACAAATCGAGTCGGCACGATCCTTGTCGTACGAAGACGGCCTCGGGTGTCCCTTGGATGGTGCGAGTAATTGGCTGATGGTAGTGGCGACGCACTTCTTGACCGGCTTTGTAAACAATAAAACCTGCTTGCATCACCATCGTATCGTCGGTCACAAAAGTGGTTTCCCCCGGGCAATGCCAAGCCCGAATAATCGTTGCGACAGTGATACCTGATTCTTGGATATATTCAATTGCAGGTATTTCAAGCGCTCGCGCTATCTTCAGCATAGATTCCTCTTTCTTCAGCAATAATTTCTTCAAGAATTACTCTAACTTTAGTTCGGAAGTCATCCTCTGTATATTGCTCTAAACGTTTTTGGCCGGCTTGCTTAATGGCAAGATATTGATCCGAGTTTTCCCAAATCTTCGCAACCACGGATGCCCATGCATAGGCGTCGTAGGGATTGACAAGAATTCCAGCGTCACCAACTTGCTCGCGAATTCCCCGAAGATCAGAAGTCACAACTAAGCAATTTAGTTTCCAGGCTTCAAGCACAGGAATATTGGTAGGTCCAAATAAAGTTGGCATCACAAGGGCTATGGCACTTTGATACAATGCCGCCATATCTTCATCTGGCACATAGCCAAGATTCAAGATCTGATCAATGATACCTGCTTTGCGTGCTTTGTCAATAACCTGGTGATAATACTCCTCACGTGTCTTCCCGCTATGGCTGCCGCAGACGACTAAAGTTGCCTTGATTCCGTATTGTGTTTTAAGAATTGTGAGGGCATCAATCAACAAGTGGTGCTGCTTATGGGGCCAAAACTGGGCCGGATAAAATAGGTAACGCAGCGGCAGTTGGTACTTATGTTGGACAGATTTCATAGTCTCTAGTGACGCGGTTTTTAAGTAAGGTGCCGGTATAAAAGGCAGAATGTCTATTTGTTGTGGGTCTAGGCCATCATTCTGGTAGCAAGTGAGGGCATCTTCTGCCCCAATTTGCGAGTCAACAAGTAGCCGAGTCGCCTGTAAGGCGCCGTTCTTAAATACAAATTCACGCTCTTCAAAAACTCTATTTTGAAACTCAGGTAAATGGGGCTGAAAGCGATGCTGTAAATCATGTATGGTCATCATAAACGGAATGCCAGCTTCAAAGCTGGCGGCCATGGGAGAGGGATAGATCATAAAATCGACGTTGTGTTTTAAAAACCAACGGCGAAGGTTCAACTTGATGTGAGTATGCTGCTCAACTGCAGATATGTGCGGGGACTGAGCCGTCAAGTCTTTAATAGTCGCTGGCAATACGCTTTTGAGCCAGCGTTTGCAATGCTGCCACGGAGAAGGGGGGGCAAGTGCCGCAATATGCCAGGGGCCAAGGGGGAGATTGCCGCGAAATTCTGGGTGACAGAATACAACGACTTTCTCAACGAGCTTGTCAGAAACTAACGGCGCTAAAGCCGTGAGGAATGCCTGGCTATACTGAAAGATGCCGCCATCTCGACGATCTAAAACGGGAATAATACCAATCGTTTTAATCATAGCGGATTCTCTCGGCTATGACCGGTAAGCTTTTTCACGAATCGCTCTAGGGTTGCGCACAACCCCTGCCAGCAGAACTTACCAGGTTCACGACGATAATTAAAGATCGCGAAAAAGCACACATAGACCATTGCTGCAAGGATCATTGGAATACGCTGCCAACGCGTCTCAATCTGAATAAGATTTAAGCAGCGGCCAGCGAAGGTATCAAAGGGATATTGCCAGCTTTTCAGGTAGCTCTCAATATCGGTGTTTTGTCGCAGCTCATACCCGGGATAATGACCCGCTTCAACATCTGACACTAAGTTTTTTAGCGCTTGAGGTGCAGGAGGTCCGGTGAATGGCTTAATCCAAGTGGCAAGTGTTCCCAAACCCATAATGTTGATGGAATTATCAAAGCGATTCCAAATGCCATTAAGCCAGTCATCGCTCTGTGGGATTGAAGGCCACAGTTGGCGATAATAGCGAAACTTATTATAGAATTGATGACGAAACAAGACAGTTGGATGATATAGAAAATGGCCTAATAATGCCATTTCTTCACCACTTATGGTTTCACGCAATGCCTTGGGTGCCCCTAAAGTGTTGCCAAGTGTGGGCGGGCGCTGCGTCACCCAGATGTCGCCAGGTGTATAGCGATGCACACGTTTAATATCTGATAAGCCGCTATCTTCTATGCCGCCCGCCAGTTCGTAATTCAGGGAAAAATAAAAGTCGTGAGTCTTGAAACAGATACGATCTAGGGAAAGATTGGTTGTCATGATTTCAGCGACAAACTCATGCGTTTGGGGCATATAAAATTCATCGGCATCAACCTGCCAGATGACATCTCCGGTGACATATGGGAGAAAAGCATTACACATGTCACAAAGATCATCCCAAAAGCCTTCACGCTGGATTAGCTTAATTTTATTCTGGGGGTCAGGAAAATTGCGGATAATTGTCACGGTATTATCTAATGAATGACCGTCAGGTGTTGAGGCGTGGCGGTAGCGTGTATAAGCACCTTCGACAATAATAATCTCATGGGCATGAGGATAAATAGAGTCGAGCTGGTAGCGTAAAAACGGCTCACCATTCACAACGTTCATAACATAAGAGATCTTACAGCGCATGCTTTAGTTTTGCTCCCCAAGCGCGCAGCTGATGATAATACGGTAACACCCCCAAGCTTCTCGCCCACGCTCGCATATGCGGTTCTACAGCGCGAGTTGAGTTTACAGCAATACCTTCACGCTTCAACAATCTTAGTGCTGGTCGCAGCCATCGTCCTTTTTCTACAGCTGTACAGAAATAGGGAAGCGCTAAGGGCTGTTGAGGCCATACACTGAGAAATTGCTCACGATAGCTATCGCTGCGTCTCGAGCCGTTAACCTCTAATGACCAGGCGGATTCACCAGGAACAAGCAAATGGCTTAAAACTTTTTTATTCCAAAATGCCGCTTGCAACGAAACGCGGTAGGGCGCGCCTGGCACGATGTTTCCTAGAAGCTGTGTGGGATTATAAGACTCAGTCGGGCCTGGGCAGGCTAGTAGTCGAATATGTGCGATCTCAGGGCCAAGTTGACCAGAAATTTCTTGCAACTGCGGGGTGTTAACAGGGGCGTAGAGTAAATAATCTTCTAGCAGCACCAAGACATATTGATGCGGTACAGCCTCAAGGAAGCGCTGAAAGCTTGACGACCAATCTTGGTCATGACCAACTTTTATTGAAGTAATGCGCGGATGCTGGTATTCAGCGTAATTAGACTGTAGATAGACAGGCCAAGGGCATTCCGGCCAATAGCGGTCAAAGAGCTTAAAGAAAGCTGGCCAGACATCTGCATACCGATCACATGAACCAATTATAACGCCAATATCCATAGTCTCACCTAAAATTATTTTGATACACCCGTTGCGTTTTTTGTCATTTCTTTATGAAGAAGATACTTAAAGAACGCTTCAGGTGCAAGCCATTGTTCCCATATCTCGCGAATTTTTTGTTGTTTAGCGTGGAAGGCCTCCCCATGGTGATGAGTATGCCACTCATACAATTGGGAAGAAATGGTCTCAAGATCTTCAACCTCTATCCACGGAAAAGCATCTTGCCATGATATGACATCGTCACAGGGAAGAACGCAGTCTGAATTAACAAATAACGGCAACCGTCCCGCCGAAAGCGTTTCATAAAAACGATAAGAAAAATTACCGAATCCGCGCACACATAACACATAATCACTCTGAAACATATTTTCTACGTATTGAGCTCGCGCATTCTGTGCGGCAGCTCCAGGGGCGTTCTGGGTGCCGGCAAAAAACTGTGTGTGACAAATGAATCGTGTGTTGAGACGTGAATCTGCAGCGAGTCGGTTTAACGCTTGTATGCGATAATAACGCCCAATGTTTGGGTCGTTATGCAAGGCCCATTTAGCCCCATGTCGTAACCGGTGCCATAGCAACTTAGTTTGATCCTTCCAACCCCAAGTCGCCATGCCGCAAAACCCTACAGAGGGGGTTGCAGTCCAGGGGCAAGGGGTTAAGGTGCCCGCAGAGTATGTCTCCAGAAAATCCTCACTCCATGAAGGCATTGCCGCTTCATGGGCTTGCTTTGTGCTGGCATAGAAAGAGGTGCGATATACGGAGACGCCAGGCAGCGGCACTGGATCGGTGTCATCAGACCAGTAAAAGCATATGACCGGCTTACCAAGGGCAACCGCAGCCTGTGTCATGCTTTCCACACGTGAACGTAAGCTGGGGTTCGTTTTGATGAGACTCCAGTCAACGGGGATAACCACAACATCGGCCTGCTCCAGGCTTGGTGAGGCAATGACATATGATGGGCCAATTTTGAAGTATTGATCATACCTGGAGGCGTTTGGGAGATGCGGATCTTGAGGGGGTATGCCCCAGAGCGGTGCTAGCATGGGCACATAAGCGCTATGAGCGGGAACCAGGGCGCGATCTGCATATACTTTATAACTCATATATTACCTTCTTGTACGCTGATATCGATATGACCGCAGGTTCAGGCGATGGCGCTGTCAGTAAGTCGGCAAAATTCTCTGGCCGGTGGAGATTTGCAGTGCTTGCGAAAAAATCTTCTATCACCTGCAAGTTGTCAGGCAGTAAGTTGAAAGCTTTGTAGGCGGCAACTGCAGGAATACCAAGGTCTGCGGCTTGCTTCGACGCTGTTGATTTCACAGAAATGACGGCCTTCCATGGTTGTTCTAACAGCACAAGTTCCAAGGGCTGATGATCACATAAAATGGTATAGCCAGTGAGATCCAGCTGCGTAACATCGGTTAGTCCGCGGCGAGGTCTGAAGTATAGGGGGGCATCACCTGCATGCTGGCGAAGATACGTTAACATATCTTGATAACGTTGCTGGTCGGTAGATGTATGCGTTTCAAATAAGGGCATGCGCTCACCCACGACAAGAATCCCCGGGGGACTATCCGTATGCTCCCTTTGGAGAAGCGGCATAAGCGCGTGCGCTGGCCACGGCAACATGGTTTCATGAGCAAATTGGTGTGGCAGTGCATGCTCTCCCCAAGAGATCAGGGCATCCATTGGATCTTGAGTATACGTTTGATGACATAAGTGTCTGGAGTGTGTTCCCCAACGATAGGTTAGCGAAGACGCGCCAAATAATTTATTAAAAAAATTATAGTATGCCGAGAGAGCAGTATTTTGAGATGTAAATAACTTGCAGTCCTCGATCACGCCTTGCCTAAAACCAATCAGTCGTGCCTTGTTTCTAAAGAAACGCGCCAGATAATTCGTCACCGTAGCGCGATAAGCCCCAAAGCAGATAATATCCGGCTGTGCAATATACTTCCGTATCTCCCAGTGAAAACGCACAGCCCCATACAAATCACGCAGAAAGTTTTGGCTCAAAGTCGGCATCCGCATAGGGTAAACCCTTGTGAAGACGTTAAGAATAGATTTTGGCAGTGTGTTGATTAATGATGGGGGCGCTAATAGTTCAGCTGTCGTATTTGGCTCCTCACGTTGCAGCAAATACATAAGCCCGGCAAGTCCGTACAAATCATAAGGGGCTAGAGCAACATTAAGAATACGTGTCATGACCTAAAGCCCATTCAGCCAGTTGAAAATCCCAGAGAGTATCAATATCGATACTGCTACGTGCGCCCATTGGGTAGGCGAGTGTGAGGCCATCATAAAAATGATGACCTTCAGCGATCCAGGATGCCTTGACGCCAAGGATAGCAGGCCCATTGCGCGCCCATAATATCGGTTTATCTTGACGACGCAAGACGGGTGTCGGCGTGCAGGGATGCAAAACACCGGTCGTATCTTGATGCATGAGTCCGCTCGGGGCGAACTGATGCGGCACAGGGTGCACGCTCACGACAGCGGTAGCGTCGGGTCTTTGCAACAACACAGTAATGGCTTCATCAATATGCTGTGTCGTCCGTAAGGGAGACGTGGGTTGCAACAAAATCACAATATCTTCCTTTCCCAAAGGCATTGTGAAAAGTTGCGTAATCGCATGCTGTACAACGCTCAGCGCCGGAGTATCGTCTTGCGCAAGATCAAGCGGTCGTTTGAAGGGGATGGTCGCCCCATATTTTTGTGCAACGCTCGCAATTTGATTGCTGTCGGTAGAGACAACGACCTGGGTGAGAAGTTGGCTTTTTAAAGCTGCTTCAATAGTGTAAGCGATAAGAGGCTTGCCATTTAAGGGTTTTATATTCTTATCGGGAATGCCCTTTGATCCCCCCCGTGCTGGAATTAAACCAAGTATCATAGCTAGTAGTAGATCTGCTTTTGTACAGATGGCATAGGCGTAGAGGCAAGGATCTCGGCAATACGCTTGCCGGCGTTGCCATCTCCGTATAGTGGGTCCATCTGGTATTTGCCATGCGCCGCTTGCTTGCGAATCGCATCAAGGATGTGCTCAACCGCATGTGTAGCCTCTACAACATTGTTTCCACGCTCACGATTTGCTTCCCGCGTCCCAATATCGACAACAGGCACGCCGATAAAGGCACCTTCACGGATACCACTACTGGAGTTACCAACAAGACATGCCGCCTGATTCATCAGCCTTACGTACACATCAATGGGATAGTTCTTCACGAAATGCATGTTTGCATCACGGCCTTGCTCACGCCATTTGCGAATCCCACGCGCGATGCCATCGGTGCCAGCATCAGCATTAGGCCACAACACAATCGCGGGCAAACCGGACTGAGCAACCGCTTCGAGTGTTGCAAAAATTTGCTCTTCCCCTTGGCCATACTCTGTGGTGACAGGATGCTGCGAGACCAGGATGAACGGCTCTGCCAAGGCAAAGACATGACCGACGCCGGTAAAAACTTCGCTAGGAGTGAGAGGGGGGTTCTTAGCGATAATTTCAGCCACTAGATCAACGCGTGGGCACCCAACACAATGGACAAATTGTGGATCCTCGCCAAGCTTGAGAATGCGCTCAGCTGCATCTGGGCTCGCTGGGAAATGAATGTGTGCGAACTTTGTAACGGCGTGGCGGATGCTCTCGTCAATGGTTCCCGATACCTCGCCACCCATTGTATGGGCTAAGGGAATATTCATATAAGCTGCAGCCAGAGTTGTCGCCATCGTTTCAAAACGATCGCCAACCGTCAAGACGACATCGGGTCTTAAATGCGAAAAAGCTGTCGACATTTCAATGAGACCTAACCCCGTTGATTTAACCATGACAACCGGTTCGTCCCCTTCAACTAAACCGTGAAAAGTGATGTCTGGTGTAAAACCATCAGCGCGGATCAGTTTGCTGACATCGCCATAGCGATCGAGAATAGCGGATGCCCACACAACAACCTGTAATTGGAGGTCCGGATGAGCTTGGATGGCGCGCATGGCAGATTTAATACTGCTGTAGTTTGCGCGTGAGCCAACAACGACACATATTTTTCTTATATTACTCATTAACAACTTTTCCTACACTAGTGAATCTCTCAATATCCGTATACTGAATTGTTTGATCTGCTGCAATAAAGCGCGTGGTGACTTGGCCGATAACGAATTCAAGATCAGTCGGGGCAATGCCGCCTCCAGGTTTTTTTACGGCGATCATATCACGTGTAATCATAGAGCCTAACGGGATATCGACAACAGAGACAAGGCTTTTTTCAAACACATGTTTCATCGTCAGGACATCTTGTAAATCGTTTTTATCCACACGGGTGCTCAGCATCTTCTCAACAGCACGAATGCCGGCGACCATTTGGGTCATTTCGTGAGGCTCTAACGAGTGCTTTGCATCACTGCCGTAGGCACGGCGGCTTAAGGTAAAATGCTTCTCAATCATTGTGGCGCCGAGTGTCGCTGCCGCAACGCTGGCATAAATCGTATCTGTATGATCAGACAAACCTACCGGGCAATTATAGCGTTCACGGAGCTCGGCAATAACATTGAGCCCAACTTTTTCATAAGCACACGGGTAGGCTGAGGTGCATTGCAATATCGTGAAATTATTGTGATAGCTGCGAATAACCTCAACAGCAGCATCAAGCTCTGTCCAATTGCTCATGCCAGATGAGAGAATAATCGGTTTCCCAGTCGCAGCAATGTGGCGCAGCATGGGGAGATTGGTCACTTCTCCTGAAGGGATTTTATACTGGTGAACGCCAACACGCTCTAAAAGGTCTACCGCTTCAATCGAAAAGGGCGAGGAGAGAAAATCGACGCCATGGTGAATCGCATGCTCTTTCAGTTCATGCCACTGCGCTTCGAGAAAACCGGTGCGCTCAAAATAACTATATCGTGGTTCACCTTTAAAGAAAGCTGGCATGGGGGCATTGCGGATTGTTTCTGCCGCCGCAATATGCGTCTGAAATTTTACAGCGTTAACACCACACTCGGCGGCGGCTTCGATCAAGCATTTTGCATTGCCAAAGCTGCCATCGTGAGTCGAGCCAATCTCAGCAATAACATATACATTCATGATGCCTCCTTACTGTGCTGTTGATAGGCAGGAGGATGCCACTTGTGATGCACAAGTAGCGCCCCATCCTGAGGATCAGGATAATGCCCATGCCCATAAAAATCTCCGCCCTCAACATGTAAGCGCCCCGCCCCCCGCACCCAGTCAGCGACCGTTCCATTAACGGCGACATAGAGGGTTATATCGTAAGCGCCTGCCGCCAAGGGTAAACGCGGAATGGTGCAATCAACATACCCTGTTTGGGGGAGAGATAAGACTGAGTCATAGGTATAGGTCGTATCTAGCGTACACAGACGCTGTCCCCAAACACTATCAATGGAGAGAGAGATACGTACATTGTCCAAGCGCGAAACGGTGCCAGCGTAATGGAGACGGATCATAAGATCAGCGCCAGATTGTGCAACAGGAATAGGCTCGCAATCGCTGTTGAGCCAGCTAATTTCTTGGATTTGCATAGCGCCGGTACCACGTCGGTCTTGGCGATCTGCTAAAGAGTACCTGTCTTGTGAAAGAGCATGGGTCAGGTATTCCTGGACGACAGCTTGGGTTGGTCCATTCATGATAAGCTTGCCATGATCAAGCAAGATAGCGCGCTGACAAAGGTTCATCACGGCGGCCATATTGTGACTCACAAAAAGCACTGTACGCCCTTGGCGCGCGACATCATTCATTTTATCCAAGCTTTTTTGACGGAAGGCAGCATCACCAACAGCCAGCACCTCATCAACTAAGAGAATCTCTGGATCAAGATGCGCAGCCACAGCAAAGGCAAGTCGCATCTGCATGCCGCTCGAGTAGCGTTTTACGGGCGTATCAATAAAAGCTGAGACGTTCGCAAAATCCACAATCTCATCAAAGCGGCGATGAATCTCAGTGCGCGACATGCCTAGGATAGTGCCATTTAAAAACACGTTCTCTCTTCCGGTAAGCTCGGGATGGAAGCCGGTACCAACTTCAAGAAGTGAGCCAACACGCCCATGAATTGTAGCCTGACCGGATGTTGGCGCGGTAATGCGTGTGAGGACTTTAAGGAGTGTACTTTTGCCGGCGCCATTGTGACCGACAACCCCTAAGACTTCGCCGCGAGAGACATCAAAACTAACCTCATTGAGGGCCCAAAAACTTCGACTGGGATTGTCAGGTTGTGATTTTTGTTTGGAAGGCCTGAAGCAAGCGCGAACTTTATCACTGATAACGTCGCGTAAAGCTTTATAGCGAAGACTCTCCCCGGTGGTGTATTGTTTGCTGAGATTCTGTACAGAGATAATGGCTGACATAATTAAATCTTATCCGCTAAAGTGCGCTCTGAGCGACTAAAATAAATGAGCCCAGCCCAAGCTAATAGTATAGCCGCTAGGGTGCCAGTAAAAATATTGGCAATACTCGGCAAGGGGGTCCCCAACACAGAGGCACGCGCGCCTTCGATGACACTGGCAAGGGGATTTAAGTTATAGAGCCATTGCCATTTTTCAGGCACAAGACTGCTCGGATAGATAATAGGGCACGCGAACATCGCAAGTTGAATGCCAAAGGGCACCACATACGCAACATCACGATAAATGGCATTCAGAGCCGCAAGCCAGACGCCGCCAGCGAAGCAACATATGTAGGCTAAGCCTAGCCACAAGGGAAGATATAGAATGCTGGATAAGAGTGGGGCATCAAAAGCCCAGAGAAAGCCTAGCAACAGTCCGCAGGACACACACCAGTCAACAAGGGGGGTGGTAACGCTGGCAAGGGGCAGGAGGAGCCTTGGAAAATACACTTTGGTAAGCAGGGATTGATTCGCGACTAAAGAGAGGGAGGCTTCATTAAGCCCCTTCGCAAAAAACTGCCACATCATGAGGCCAACAAAGCTAAAGAGCGGATAAGGAATTCCATTAGAAGGGAGGCGTGCCATCTTGCCGAATAACAGGGTAAAGATTAAAGTCTGCGCCAGCGGTTGCAGAATAGCCCAGCCAATCCCTAAAACAGTTTGTTTGTACCGCACCTTAATATCACGCCACACAAGAATGAGGAGTAATTCACGATACAACCACAAGTCTCGCCAAGGGATACCCCAGCCTTGAACGGGCTTGATTACAACGGTTGGGGGTGTTTTTGACGATATCATTTCAGGCGGCGATCTGGCTTAATGATTGGAAATAATCAATGGTGTGCTTTAAGCCGACAGATAGATCGACCGTTGGCTCCCATCCAAGGAAGGTTTTAGCGCGCGTGATATCAGGGCGGCGGCGCGTGGGGTCATCTTTCGGCAGCGGATGATAGACAATCTGTGACTGACTTTGCGGGCATAGCTTTAAGATTTCTTGGGCCAACTCAAGCATTGTGAATTCCTGAGGGTTCCCGAGATTAATTGGTCCGGTTACATCTTGGGTGCTGGCCATGAGGCGCATGAGCCCGTCAACTGTATCATCAACGAAGCAAAACGAACGTGTCTGGTCGCCTTTGCCATAGATTGTTAACGGTTGATGCCGCAAGGCCTGAGTAATAAAATTCGAAACAACGCGCCCGTCTTCAGGATGCATATTTGGTCCGTATGTGTTAAAGATACGCGCAATTTTAATGGCAACATGGTACTGGCGATGATAATCAAAAAACAGGGTTTCAGCGGCACGCTTGCCTTCATCGTAGCAGGAGCGCGGCCCAATTGGGTTGACGTTGCCCCAATAAGTTTCCTGCTGAGGGTGCTCAAGAGGGTCGCCATAAACCTCGCTGGTCGAAGCCTGCAAAACCGTGGCGTTCTGACGATGGGCAAGATCCAGGACAGATAAGACGCCGAGGACGTTCGTTTTGAGAGTATCTATCGGGTTTTTTTGGTACTGGGGCGGTGAAGCCGGGCAGGCCAAGTTATAAATTTCGTCTACGTCTAGGTCTAAGGGGAGGCAGACATCTTGTTGAAGAAGACAAAAGTTCGCATGATTTAAAAACGGCTGAATATTAGCCATTTGGCCGGTTTGAAAGTTATCCAAACAGATGACATAGTGGCCGGCTGCCAGCAAACGGGCGCATAAATTAGATCCTAAAAATCCGGCGCCACCTGTAACAAGAATTCGCTTGTGCATATTGAACTGTATAGTCCCCCGTGAAAAAGACGCCCTGGGATCAAATTTTTAAATTTATGACTCAACCTAATCGCAAGAGAGTTTTTCACATTTAATTTTATCATTTGTTTTAGTGGCTGGGGGACTTGGATTCGAACCAAGGTTGCCCGGTCCAGAGCCGGGAGTTCTACCACTAAACTATCCCCCAAAAACGCGACCATGGTGCCACAATCCATATAAAAATGCTAGCAAAAAATACTAATCTCCGGTATGAAGAGAGTACAGTTGTCCTATATGCGGAGTATATGTCTAAAGATAATTCCAAGCAGTCACGTCAAAAAGTACGTGTTCATAATAAGCGTTTGAAGCAGTCGTCCCGGCAGTGGCTGGAGCGGCAGCTGAACGATCCTTACGTCCAGCAAGCCAAGGTCCAGGGCTATCGCTCTCGCGCCGCTTTCAAGCTTGTGCAGATTCAGGAGAAGTACCAGATTTTGCGCAAAGGCTCCCATGTTGTTGATTTGGGGGCGGCTCCTGGCGGATGGTCGCAGGTTGCCGCGGCTCATGTTGGTGACTCGGGTCGGGTGATCGGTTTAGATCTGCAAGCCATGGAGCCACTGCCTGGGGTGATATTGCTCCAAGGTGATTTCCTTGAGGAAAGTGTCGTTGAGTCTGTGCGTCAGCAGCTAACACGGGTTGATGTGGTTCTCAGTGACATGGCGCCGGCGGCGTGCGGTCATACCGCTACGGATCATGTGCGCATTATGGCACTGGTCCAAGCCGCGGCAGATTTTGCTGCGGCGGTGCTCGCGCCAGGGGGCGTCTTTGTGGCTAAAGTCTTACGCGGGGGCACAGAGACAAAATTACTCGCTGTACTGAAGCAGCAATACCAAAAGGTTACCCATTTTAAACCAGCCGCAAGTCGGCAGGATTCTGCAGAAATGTATGCTATCGCTACCGGCTTTCGAGGTGTATCTTGAAGCCGGCCGCGCAGCTGCAAACAGTTATTGAACTGATCCAGATGTTTGAGCGCACCCTGACGGGGGAGGCGCCAGCGGTGCCGGCAGATGCGCTGCTTAACCAGGTATTTCGCGCCGCTAAGTTTATCGGCAGTCATGATCGACGCTTTTTAGCCACAAACTTTTACGGGATTCTGCGTCAATATCACGCCCTTGAGTGGTGGGTTCAGCAATCTCCCGGCGCTGTCGTCTCGGCGCGTCTTATGGTGTTTGCCTATCGCAGATTGTCGGCAGGCGTAGGGCTTGAGCAGCTCGAGAATCTATGTGACGGTGTGCGGTACCATCCTGACCCCTTAGATCGGCAGGAGCACCAAGTTCTCAAATACATTGATCAACAGGCGCCGCGTACACGGGACGGAACCGTGCCGTTGGTGCCGTCAATGCCTTTGTGGGTACAGGGCAATTGTCCGGAATTTATCCTGCCATCGCTGCAGGCGCAGTTTGGCGACACCGTTTTATCCGTGCTACACGCCCAACAACAAGAGGCGCCGCTCGATATACGTATTAACACACTCAAAGCAACCCGGGATCAGGTGCAACAAGAATTAATGTTGGCAGGCATTGAATCGCAGCCGACACTTTATAGCCCATGGGGTCTGCGCATCGATGGGCGTCAGCCGTTAGCAAGTCTGCCATCGTTCAAAAATGGGTGGTTTGAGGTCCAGGATGAGGGGTCGCAGCTTATCGCCATGATGGTCGATGCGCCCCCGGGAGCAACGGTGTTAGACTATTGCGCCGGCGCCGGTGGGAAGACATTGGCTCTTGCGGCGACGATGCAAAATAAGGGTCGCGTGATCGCCATGGATGTCTCTGCAACACGCTTGAAGTCGGCGCAGCAACGGCTGCGACGGGCGGGTGTCAGCAATGCGCAAGCTAAACTTATTGAGGACGCGAGCCGGAGTTGGATGAAGCGCCATCATGGCTTCTTTGATCGAGTGCTGGTAGACGCACCATGTAGCGGTAGTGGCACGTGGCGGCGCAATCCGGATTTACGCCTGCGCGTTTCTCCCGCACAGCTGCAAGAGCTACAAGCCAAGCAGCTTGGGATTTTGACGGAAGCGGCGTCGATGGTAAAATCTGGGGGACGTCTTATCTATGCGACATGCTCTTTGTTTCAAGAAGAAAATGAGCATATCATTGACGCTTTCTTGGCGCAACGTCCAGAGTATCAGGTTATGCCTATTCAAGATTTATGGCCGAGTCTACTGACGGCGTCCTGCCCGACGACAGATCAGTTTTTACGCACTAATCCGCATCAGCATGGCATGGATGGATTTTTTACCGCTGTCTTGGTTCGCCGTTAAAAAGGCGCTCTCAGGCGTCGCTACTGCGCTGGGTGAGCTATACTAAACCGCGTGCTTTACACATTGAACGCTTAATTCTCTTCTTCGACAATTGGGGTGTTTTTCGTCTTAAGCAATATCCTCTGTCCCTCAAAAGACTTAAGGACTTTAGAAGTGATACTCTGATTGTGACTCAGGTCCAAAGACTTGGCATGTAGATTATTAGCGATGATTTTCTCAAAAATAAATTGAGTGGCGGAGTCAAAAGCTATTTGATTATAACTCAAATTTAAACTGGTTAAATTTGTAAATCCAGCTAACTTTAGTTTGATAAAATCACTTTGATATATATCACATTTTGCAAGGGTTAGTACCATTAAGTCCGGATGAGCACTGAGAGCTGTCCAAAGTAACTCGCTTGAGTCGCCGCTCAGCTTCAAGCGTGTAAGGGCAAGGATGCTGAGTGATGTAGGCATCTTTTGAAGCGCCTCTAACAAAGGTATCTGAGCCTCCGCATCCGCATTAGATTCTGCACGCACTGAGCGCGTAAGTTCTAACGTCTTTAACTTTGTATTTTGGGTGATGATCTTTGCGATCTCTTGATAAGATTGTTCACCAAATTCGATGTTGTGGAGTTTCAGCTCCGTTAAGTTGGTCATTGAAGCACAATGAGTACTTAAAATCTCTGCAAATTTTTTCTCCTCAAGCTTAGGTGCCGTACCAAAGGTCAAGCGTTGTAGATCCGAGCGGTTTTGTAGCGACTGCAGGATTTGCTCGCTGCCGGCAGTGGTCAAGTCTAAAGGCGTGTATTTAGAAAAAACAGGCTCTTGATATCCCAGAGTTACACCAACAACCTGAGGACTCTTCTGAATGTACGTAAGAAGAGACGGGAGGATCTTATGGTCTGTAAAATCGCTGTGAACTATAAGATGTATCGGTGTGCCACTCTTTTCAAATTCATGAAACGTTGTCTCCGTAGATCTTGCTGTGATCACACAGTGAGAAACGCTCACCGGTTGGGTCATTGGTAGCTCTTGTTTTTCGGCAGCAGTTGCAGAGCCAAAAATCAAGGCAGGCACAGTGAATAGTAGAAGTAAAAATTGCGGCATGAGTGATCTCCAAAAAGTATTGAGAAGTTTGCAGGCTTTTGATCCTAGAAAGCAAAAATCTGCAAACAATATTACGAGCACAATTGTATTATAATTTTATATAGACTCATAATATTTTTTAGTCTTTATGTAAAAATTCGTGTGTATTTTTTCAGGACTTAGTCTGCGCTGAACTATACCCAATCCAAATGGAAAAGCGGAGAATTTGAGAGAGGGAATTTGGCGCAAGAGTAAGCTTGAAAAACCGACCGTATCTCATCGTCGGCCCTGAAGAACCCACTCTGTGGACATCTACTTTGTCAAAGTTGCGCCCTGAA
>JBILKX010000058.1:0-9745 GCA_044376435.1 Alphaproteobacteria bacterium
GCGGCAATCGCTTCTTGGAGCGGATCTTGTCTCTGTTCCTCTCATGCCGGCAACAGCAGCTCAATCCCTTCCAGCTCCTCTCCCAAATCGCTGCTTCTTAATCTACCCCCGTGAACGGTTACACCTTGCGCGCGATGAAAAACCAACTCGATCCTCCCTTTGATCGACAAAATCTCAAATTTATGGCTCAAACATCACCTAAACAAAAATTTTTCACATTGAATTAGAAAATCTAAATAGTCGGCAAAAATTTATTGCTTTTAAACTGAGACACCAGGGCTGTATCAATTTCTTCTTCCGTTGCGTTATTCGCTTTCATTTTCTGATCTAGGTCTATAGAGTCATAAATGGCGCGCGGGAGTTCTTTTAGATCGTTGTAAGTTTGATCTTGGCCAACAGACTGCCCATTATTTGAAGCGAAGACTGGACTAGACGTCGCCAACAACACAAAAAATAAACATGATGATAGTACTTTACGAATTGTCTATTTCCTTTAATATGTTAGGCATTTACAGTTTAGGTTGTAGCAGTTGTAATGCCCAAACCCGTTGCTACTTTGGCAATCCGCACCGTCTCGCCATCTTTGACGTCCCCCGCGAGGATCTTCGTGGCCAAAGAGTTTTGGACATACCTTTGAATCACGCGCTTCAACGGCCGCGCGCCATAAATTGGGTCGTACCCGGTTTCTGCAAGCCACGCCCGCGCCTCTGGCTCAACAATCAGCACGATTTTACGATCTTGCAGCAAATGCATCAGGCGTTGCAGCTGGATCTCGACAATCAGCCCCATATGCTCTGGCGCCAAGCGGCGGAACATGAGAATCTCATCTAAGCGATTGAGGAATTCCGGGCGAAAAGCCAGGCGCACTTCCTCCATGACCCGGGCGCGCACAGATTCTGTAATCTCCCCCCCAACTTCAGCTAAATGCTGACTTCCTAGGTTAGATGTCAGAATAATCAAGGTATTGCGAAAATCTACAGTACGCCCTTGGCTATCTGTCAATCTGCCATCATCGAGGACTTGCAGCAGGATATTAAAGACATCTGGGTGCGCCTTTTCCACCTCATCAAAAAGCACAACCTGATAAGGCCGACGGCGTACAGCTTCAGTCAGAGCCCCCCCCTCCTCATAGCCCACGTATCCTGGAGGCGCCCCAATCAACCGAGAGACCGCATGGCGCTCCATATATTCGGACATATCAATCCGCACCATCGCCGCTTCATCATTAAACAAACACGCTGCCAGCGCCTTGGTGAGCTCTGTCTTTCCCACCCCCGTTGGACCTAGAAATAGGAAGGATCCCATGGGCCGATTGGGGTCTTGCAGACCCGCCCGCGCCCGACGCACCGCTTCGCTTACAGCGGCGATCGCCTCGTCCTGCCCAACGACGCGACTGCGCAATAACTCCTCCATCCGCAGCAGCTTCTCGCGCTCCCCACTCAGCATCTTATCCACAGGAATGCCGGTCCATTTTGACACCACCCGCGCGATATCCTCATCGGTGACGCGCTCCTGAATCATGGAGGACTGCGCCTCATTTGCCCCTTGCAACTGCTGCTCAAGCCCTGGGATGACCCCATAGAGGAGCTCCCCAGCGCGCGACAAATCCCCACGGCGTTGAGCAATTTCGAGCTCAGAGCGGGCAGAATCCAGTTTTTCTTTCACTTTTTGTGCCTCAGTCAGCTTTTGCTTTTCTTTCTGCCACGCTGTTGTAAGTGTCTCTGCCTCACTTTCCAGCGTTTTCAGCTCTTGCTCAACTTTCTCCAAGCGCTGCTGCGAGGCTGGATCATTTTCCCGTTTCAAGGCTTCACGTTCGATCTTCAATTGAATGATCTTCCGATCTAGGACATCAAGAGCTTCTGGCTTTGAGTCAACAATCATCCGCAACCGACTGGCCGCCTCATCGATGAGGTCAATGGCCTTATCCGGCAGAAAACGATCGGTAATATAGCGATTTGACAGCGTCGCCGCCGCCACAATTGCCGCATCTGTAATGTGTACCCCATGGTGCAACTCGTATTTTTCTCGCAAGCCACGCACGATGGAGATCGCCTCCTCGACACTAGGTTCACCCACAAAAACTGGCTGAAAACGGCGAGCTAAGGCAGGATCTTTCTCAATGTGTTGGCGATATTCGTCCAAGGTCGTCGCCCCCACACAGCGTAGCTCCCCCCGTGCCAAAGCCGGTTTGAGCATATTTGAGGCATCCATAGACCCCTCCGCCTTGCCAGCGCCCACCAACGTATGGAGTTCATCAATAAATAGGATGATATCCTGATCTTCAGCGGTCACTTCCTTCAAGACAGCCTTAAGTCGCTCTTCAAACTCGCCCCGAAATTTTGCCCCAGCAATGAGAGCGCCCATATCCAACGCCATCAATTGTGACTGACGTAAAGATTCTGGCACATCACCGTTGGCAATACGCAAAGCGAGGGCTTCAGCAACTGCGGTTTTCCCGACCCCAGGCTCACCAATCAACACCGGGTTATTCTTCGTACGCCGCGCCAGCACCTGGATCACCCGACGAATTTCCTCGTCTCGGCCAATCACGGGGTCCAGCTTCCCGTCCCGTGCTAATGCTGTTAGATCACGTGCGTAACGCTTGAGGGCATCATAGCCATCTTCAGCGTTACTACTATTTACAGGGTGTTGTCGCCTTAATCCCATAACTAATTCCTCTAATTTCTTTAGATCAACCCCAGCGCGACGGATCAACTGTCCAACCTCGCCTGAATCACTACTTATATGATATACCACTCGATCAACGGTGACAAACTGATCGCCAACCGCAGTTGCGGCTTTCTCAGCCGCCATTAAGACTGGCGGCAAGTCAGGATCAAGGTAGATTTGCCCATCGCCACCTTGAACTGCAGGGATCTTATCCAATAACGACTCAATCCCTTGGCGGACTTGTCGCACATCGGCGCCGGCTTGCTGGAGCAGCGTTGCCCCTAACCCCTGTGGATCACTTAGGATCACTTGGGCAAGGTGTATGACCCCTAAGCGCTGATGCTGCCGCGAACGCACTAAAGTCTCTGCCGCTTGTAAAAATCCTTGGAGTCGTTCAGTATATTTCTGGATATTCATGATTTGCTCCTCAACTGTCCCGGCATCTTACAAGAATTGTAAAATTTATTGTAGGAGAAAAAGATATTACTTTAACTTCAGGGCTGGCTAGATACTAGTTCTGCAATTCTGTAATATTCTTAAAAAATTCCAAAGCTTCGGGATTGGCTAAGGCTTGAATATTTTTGATCTTGCGACCGTGGATAACATCACGCACCGCAAGCTCAACAATCTTGCCACTTTTCGTACGAGGAATATCCACCACTTGTATCACTTTAGCCGGCACATGACGGGGACTTGTGTGACTACGAATCTGCTGGCGAATGCGTTCAATCAATGTGTTATCGAGGGTATGCCCCGGCTTAAGTTTCACAAAGAGAATCACGCGCACATCGTGATCCCAATCTTGCCCAACGGCAATACTTTCTTGGACTTCGGGAATCTGCTCAACTTGCCGATAAATCTCAGCTGTGCCGATACGCACCCCTCCAGGATTTAACACAGCGTCTGAGCGACCGTAAATGATTAAGCCCCCATGGCTGGTGCGCTCAACAAAGTCGCCGTGATGCCACACATTGGGAAAGCGTTCAAAGTAGGCCTCGCGAAATCTGACATCATCTTTATCGTCCCAAAAGCCCAGTGGCATACATGGAAACGGCGCTGTACACACAAGGTCACCCTTTTCGCCGGCAGGGAGGGGTTTGCCCTTATCATCATAGACCTCCACGCGCATGCCTAAGCCGAGAGCTTGCAGCTCTCCACATCGCACAGGCCCCATTGGATTGCCTAAAGCAAAACACGACAAGATATCTGTCCCCCCTGATAAGGACGACACGCAAACGTCTTTTTTAATCGAGTGATAGATATATTCAAAGCTTTCAGGAACCAACGGCGACCCGGTAGAGCCAATAATACGGAGCTTATCGAGCCGATGCGTCTTAATAGGTCGGAGCTCCATCTTATGCAGACCATCAATATACTTAGCGGAAACACCAAAGAAGCTGATCCCCTCCTCTTCAGCGTAGTCTAATAAAATAGTGGGATTAGGGGCTAGCGGTGAACCATCATACAGCATCAGTGTCGCTCTTGAGGCAAGCGCGGACACCAACCAGTTCCACATCATCCACCCACAGGTAGTAAAATAAAACACACGATCGTTTGGTTTAATATCTGCGTGCAACTGATGCTCTTTCAAATGTTGCAACAAGGTCCCGCCGACCCCATGCACAATGCATTTTGGTTTACCGGTCGTCCCAGAAGAAAACATGACAAACAGGGGGCTATTAAAGGGAACACGCACATACGTCAGCTCAGCGCCACGATAACGATTAACGTACTCATGCCATAATGCATGTTTAACGTCGGTCTGCGGAATCGAGCGTGAGTTAATATACGACACCGAGATAATCTGCTTTAGTGTCGGCAATCCAGCAATAATCTCCTCAACTTTAGCGACTGTATCAATAGATTTACCCGAATACAGATACCCTGTTGTCGCAATCAACACTTTGGGTGACAGTTGGCCAAAGCGATCTAAGACACCCTCAACACCAAAGTCAGGCGAGCAAGAGGCCCATACGGCCCCCAAACTAGCCGTAGCCAACATCGCAATAATCGTCTCAGGAACATTAGGCATGAAACCGACAACTCGATCACCAACACCCACCCCAGCTTCGCGCAACCCAGCCGCTACGGCAGCAACAGCGCGCTTAAGTTCGCGCCGGGTGATGACGTGACGCTCCTTGGTTTCATTCCAGAAGATAATGCTGATATCGTGATCTTCAGGACGTTCCAGGAGATTTTCAGCATAATTAAGCTGCGCATCCGGAAAAAATCGTGATTTATAGAAGCGCTCATGTGGTGCAAACGCTGTACGACCTTGATCACCAATTACACCTGTATAGCCCCAGATTGACTGCCAAAAATCTTCCGGATGATAGATAGACCATCTATAAAGGTCGGCATACCCCCTTGACTTTGTGCCATAAATTTTTCGCACGTACTTTAAGTATTGATGCAAATTTGTCGATTCAATTTGTGCGGTGGTTGGCTGCCAGAGTAATTGCGTCATCTAATCTACTCCTGCTTATTTTCTATAGTTGATTCATGCTGATTTGGCAAGCGCAACAAAAATGTCGTCCCGCGACCAGGTTGGCTTGCCACTGAAATTGTGCCTCCCAGCATTTCTGTAATTTTTTTGGTAATCACAAGCCCTAAGCCCGTGCCCCCAAAATTCGTGCCATGCGCTTGACTAAACGCCTGAAATAGTTTACTAATCTGCTCTTGAGTCATGCCAATTCCAGTATCAGTCACGCTAAATTCTACCCATTCCTGGTCCTGATGGGAAACTTTTTTGATCACTAAAGTGATAAGCCCATCCTGCGTAAATCGACTTGCATTACTGAGCAAATTAAATAGGCATTGACGGATTTTGCGAAAGTCAGTACATATTTCGCCTGAATCACGCGCACATTCCATCACAAGACGATTCCCCCTCTCCTGCACAACAGGCAGAATCAAGCTTTCGATATCTTCAGCCAGGGCTGATAGTGAAAATCTTTCTAGAGTTATCGTATCACGACCAGCCTCGATCCTGGCTAAATCTAGAATATCGTTCACAAGATCAAGGAGATGCTTACTCGCCGTATAAATATTGTCCAGCTCATCTGAGCTTTTACCCTTTTCTACGCCAGAAAACTCTTCTCTTAAAAGCTCTGTATAGCCAATGATTGCCGTCAACGGCGTCCGCAGCTCATGACTCACGTTGGCTACATATTGACTCTTGGCCTGATTCGCAGACTCCGCTCGACTGCGGAGGATATCACTAGAGCTAATCATTTGTTCCGCATGGATCAAGCGGTTATTTAATGCATCAACCTGCGCTTCTAGTTCTCGCTCTTTGCCAACGGAATCCTGACGCAATCGGCTAAACACGCCATACAGGTACCCAGAAATAACGACCACAACGATCAAAATATGGCTATACGGCACTGCTACAGGCAGCAGCACTTGCAAGTCGCGCTGATAAAGAACAAAGGATCCAAATGCTAATCCAGCACTAAAAACTGCACTTATAAGCGACCAAGCTATATAATTATAACGCACCATAGATATTTAGTATAATTTCTAAAAATTGATAAATAATGAAATCAACCTTAATCTATTGGCACAGATTTATTTTTCATATTCAAGGTTTTATGGAAGAATCTTGCGTTGAATTTTGCGTTTTTATAATGCACGGCCCTTCAGGCTTCGGGGGCAATAAAAACTGACCGTGTACTGGCCAATACCGATCAACGAATTTTAGCCACAGAGGGGTTAAAATCAGCCACAACGGGATTTTAATCAGGGTAGCTACAAGAGTGCTTTGATTGAGATTGCCGTGCCAGTTGAGTACTGGTGGTTGCATCCGTTCATAAAACAGTATGTTAATACCCTTTTCAATCATAGTTACAGGTATCTCGACATACTTAGATGGACCTTGATTCAAAGTTGAGCGACACCGTTCCTCAATCGACTGGATGATCGCAAATAAACACCCGTTATAACCAAGAAGTAAAAGGTCCGCAAGTGTTGCAACCCCAATCATTTGGAACATTAACCTCGTTCTTGGGGAGTATGTCGCTCCATTATACCCGGTCAGACTCGCGTAGAGCGCGTGGAGCCCTGATTTCACCATGCTCCACATAATAGTTGTTATGGGCGCAGGTGTAGTCTCAGCCTCAGTCTTACTATTTAGAGCATCTTCCCTGTCTGACTCTGGGGCATAGCCCTGGGAAGATGGCAGGCTGCTGCCATTATTAGACGAGGCAGACTCTGAGGTTGCGCCAGCATCTTGAGAAATCTGTTCCATCGCTTGTGTTGTGAATGTTAGACAAATAAAAATCAATACAAGCCACTTATACATCACTGCTTTTCTCCTGTTTCTCACGGATTTTGAACAGGATTATATTAACATCTTGTTAACTATGCTATTTTATTAAATATTTAGAAGGATTTTATATTTTTGTCAGTTGGTTTTTTGCCGTGACTCATAGTAAACAAGGTAAAGGGTGCTGGGGACAATGATTGAAGCTCCCATTAATACTTGAATTGTCGGCAGTTCACCAAAAAACATTAAGCCAAAAATTGCTGAAAACACGAGCTCTACGTAGCGGAAAGGTGCCAGAGCAGAAACCTCTGTCGCTGCAAAAGCTTTGAGAATACAGAATAAAATCAAATTAGCCCCAATACCTAATAGCGCCAGCAGCAGCAATTCTATGAGATCAGGCATGACCCAAACCATCGCCGCAATCGGTAAGCTAATAATAGAAGTGCCGAGAGCTGAGTAGAATAGCATCGCCAGCATTGTCTCTTGGATAACAATTTTCTTATTAATAATATCTAAAGCAGCAAAGGCCAGTGTCGCCGCGATCAGTGTCATAACCGGCAAACCAGAAAACAACCCCGAGGAAGAAGATGGATTAGCAATAACCAGAATACCAATGAATCCAACAATTGTTGCCGCCCAACGCTGCCACGTGACTCGCTCTCGCAGAAACATCGCTGCCAATGGCAGCACAAATAAAGGAACCGTAAACGAGAGAGTTGTTACCACTGTCAAAGGGACCGAGCACACCCCATGACACCATGCGGTAATCCCTAGGAAAAGCAGCACCGAACGCAAAATTTGGTAAGTTGGGTGACCTGTGCGCAGCGCCGCTATACCCTGGACCATAACGAAAGGTACGAGTGACAGTAAACTAAACACGAACCTCAGGAATGCGACCTCAATACTCGGCAAGCGCTGACCTAAGAACTTGATCAGAATATCATTGAGATTGCTTACAGCGCATACCATAATCATCCAAAACACACCGCGACTGTAGCCTGGGCGGCTCATTTTCTGGTAGTAGTAAGAAATTTTCTGTATGATTGACTGCGCCATCGTCTCTATCCTTTTGTGCGATACAAAAACTGACCCGCAGTATAACGAATGAGTGCTCAGATGCAATAAGAATTTAAGCCGTGGACTATCATGCTATGTTTAGGTGCAAATTTGCTCTGTTTGGGTGGGCATCACTTCCGCCGCTATGTTCAGCCCTACGGCAACAGTACTGAGCACAGCGGGAACGATAAAATTCATACTCTTACAACGTGCCCAGCCTTTCAAATGCGTATTAGAATTAATGTTGAATACTAGAATCATTCCATGCGCCATCGCAAACAACACTTTACCACCCCATGTTAGCAGCCTATTTGCAAGGTACTTTGACGATATATTTTCAGTTTCAGCATTATACTTTACTGGTATGATCTTCGGCGCATTGGTTAAGCTCTTATACAGTCCATGGAAAGAAAATAGAGAGACTATACTCAAATAAATCGCCAATGTTAAAGATGTGCCCAAATTTACTAAAAGCTCTACAGGGTTATGTGAGTTATTAACATGGGTACTATACATTGTATAGCCGATACTTCCTAAAGCTGCAACGTGCTGCACTCGCTTCATCCAGACAACATTATCCGGTTGCTTTGCAACGGTATACCCCTGTAGAACTTCTGGGGCCGCCATTTGCGAGGTTTTTGTATCGATATCCTCCAAAGCTTCTGCACAGCTGGCAGATAACATAGTAGCGCTTAAGCCTATAGCGATTATAATATCTTTGAATGAATTCATGTTTTACTCCGAGAGCTATTCTAATAGTTTGTAGCATGACAAACTTATGCCGTAAATTTTTCTTATTGTCAATAATAAATGGTTGGCTCTGAATAAAACCTTGCTTGAAGGCTTGCAAATCATCATACCATAAATAAGACTTTTTAACGGGGGACTCCATGTGATCTTATCCTCTAAAAAACCAAGCGTATGCCTAGATTTTTAGCATACTTCAGCGCGTAGTATGTTGTATAAACTTGTATCGAGTATAAAAAAAACTTCTAATCCCATACAAAAAGGTTGACTTCCCACCCAATAAACATTATTAATGTTATGAAAACATTTAAATTAAGGATATTACTTAAAATGACAAAGAAAACTTTTTCTGCTTTTTTAATGGCTACAGCATTGACATCTGCTTCTTTTGCTCAAGAGTTAGCTTTTGAAGGCAATCCGTCTAATACACCTGCAACCAAGACAGCTCAGAGCTCTGATTTGCTTGGTACACTAGCTGGTGCTAGCTACTACGTTGCCCCTGCAACTTTAGTTCTCGGCGCTTTAACATACTTTTTTTCAGATAAATACGATAATCATGTTTATGGTAACGTTAAGAATACGACTGGCGTAAATTGGGTTATATATCCTGCGCCAAAGACTTATAAGACGTTCCTTGGTATTTCAGCTGTAGCAGCGGTGATATACGGATTGAATTG
Source organism: Alphaproteobacteria bacterium (assembly GCA_044376435.1). Classification (GTDB taxonomy): domain Bacteria; phylum Pseudomonadota; class Alphaproteobacteria; order JBILKX01; family JBILKX01; genus JBILKX01. The sequence continues at coordinate 9,418 of JBILKX010000058.1, forward strand.
GTACCTGAAGTCCAATGACAATACTGCTGCAAAGCCTTCAACAGGTGATGCAAATGTTCCGGTTACAGCAGCTAAGTAACCTAGCTCTCTCTATACAATAATGAAGAAAATTATTAATTAATGTTCTTTGTTGATTGTTTAGTGTAAGAAAAAATAAAAAAACCACCGTTTTTACGGTGGTTTTTTTATACCTTAAATCTGGTAACCGTTCACGGGGGTGAATGAAAAAAAAGAGATGACATAAGTTAAGTGTTTGAATAGACTGTATAGGTAATACATTCAAAGGCTTGACATATATGCACGATATTGACCTCCATAGAAAAGTTCT
>JBILKX010000019.1:0-27053 GCA_044376435.1 Alphaproteobacteria bacterium
AGCGCGGCAATCGCTTCTTGGAGCGGATCTTGTCTCTGTTCCTCTCATGCCGGCAACAGCAGCTCAATCCCTTCCAGCTCCTCTCCCAAATCGCTGCTTCTTAATCTACCCCCGTGAACGGTTACAAATATGGAGCCTTTAACACCGAACCCCAAAGGATTTTTCCTCATGCAATTGCTGAAAATTGCTTTATTTTCAACCTTAAGTCTCAATGCTTTCGCCAATACGCCTGGGGCAGACATTGCCAACCCTGAGGTATCATCATCACCAAAGATCTTTTCGCAAATTAGTCCGACAACCCATAAAGTGTTTCTAGGGGTTCAACTTGCGTACGCTGCGTTTCATCTTTGGGATTGGCAAAAAACAAATGCAGAAGAATTGCAGAAACACCTAAAGAAAAAAGCAAAAAATCGATTTGCAGGCGATTTTGAGGCAGATCCACTACCCTATACAGATTTAATCGAGACAGCGGGGAAATATATTCCGTGGCACCTCTTTGCCATGCATGTTGAGCAAAAAATACACTCAAAGTCCCAACCATCCAAAGAGAATCGTTATATCCATTTTTTGAAATTTGCTATTATTACTTTAAGTCACAGTTACAATCTACGGCAGAGCTGTCCTAGCGCTTTCCAAGCCCTCTTCAATTCCAAGAAGTCTCTTACCGGATTGCAATTGATAGCAGATGTGACAGGCTGCCTCTATTATGTTTCTCATGCAGCGTTGCAATACACAACCATACGCGCCCTTGAAGACCCTAAGCACAAAACAGTGCCACCCGCCTTAAAACTTACCCTAAATATAACATCTTTTGTAGCAATATCTTTCTTGTTGTATGAAGGCATGACGTTGTTGAAATCTGACCCAATGCTCTCTATTAAGTACTTGTTATGTCTAGCTTATTATTTGACTCAAACACTGTTTGCCAACCAACTCGTCACCGCTGCAGAGCGCCACATCGCCGCTCAACAGTCGCAAGCCTAACCCCGTCAGAGAAGATCAACCTACACCCCCAAGCCCATGCTTGGGGGTGTATAATGCCTATACACCACTATCCTTATTTGAAATTCTTCGCATATGCTTGGGCTAACCCAGTTAAATAATCTGCTTGGGCGGTTTGCTTTTTGACCGATTCTACTGAGGTATCTTGGGCATCTACAGGATATGTAATGAGATCAAATAGGGTGGCATGGATAGTTTTATCCATAGCCTGCTTGTATTTTTCACGTACGCTTGCTGTTGCATTCTGATTTTTTGTCAACCCAGCAGCCACCGCCATATCCATGACAAGTTGTACTTGCTCAGAGGTCAGATGATCCGCGGCAGGCTTTTGGGCATTTAAGATATCTCCAAGCACCTGTACAGCATCAGACCACTGCTGCCCCGCCAAGTATAAATCCCGCCGCAGCCGCAGTCCTTCTTGGGTTTCATCACCAGAAACAACCAAAATCGCCTCGCTCCACCGCTGCAGCTGACCAAGAGCCCGTGCCTCTAAATGTTTACGCTCTTTGTGGAGGGCTAAAGGCGACCCTGAAATACTAGTTGCACTCAATATATCTAGCGCTTTTTGAGGCTGCCCCTCTTCAAGATAGGCGCGCGCGGCTTTTACACCCATCTCACTTTTTTCTAACCCTTGCAAACGCTTGGCAATCAGCGGCTCCATCAGCTCAAGCCCTTGTTTATTATGCCCCACCTCAATGAGCCCGTTAATCAATTTCTTAAGACGTGCATCTGTCTTAGGTGTTTCAGGAAGCAAATGTCGATAATCCTTCACTAAAGCCAAGAGCGTAAATAATCCAACACCATCTTTATCCAATACTTCCTCAAGCTTAGAGCGCAAACGTGTTTCAATCTCCTCCTTGGGGTAGACCAGCGGATAGTACTTACCTCGCTCTCTAATTAAATCAATTGCCGCACGGAATTGATGGCTGCGCCAATACGCATCAATCAAACGCTCACACACCTTGTGCTCAAGAGCATCTCCACGCCATGAATAACGCAAGCTCTCTAGGCGTTGGATAACATCGTGTAGTGTACGCTTTCCCTTCACTAAATCAATCTGCATACACTCAAGCTCTGCCAAAATGCCTCCTGGTGTATGCGATTGCGTTTGATAGAGTTTTTCCCAGATTTTTTGCGCCCCCTCCGCGTCACGTCCTTTAAGTCGCAGCAATCCATCTAGATACGTCAGCATCGCTTTATCAAATGGGGGGATATACGCGATTTCATTAGCGACTTGTAAAAGCTGTGCCGCATCATCGATTTGATTAGCTTTGAGGGCCGCTTCAGTGCTTGGGATTAAAAACCGAAGCGAGACAAAATGCGGATATTTGGCCCACATCGAGCGATAGTGCACCAAGCGAGACAAACGATAGACATCCCCTTGCCCTGCAAGCCTCGCCAATGCCAACCATAACTGAATCTCGGGCTCGTCATCAAACATCGGTTTACTGAAGATAAACTGCGCCTGAGTATACTCTTTCAAAAGGAGCGCGATTGCGCCCTGGAGCGCCAAAAAATTAAAACTTTCTGCAGCGAGAGGATCCGCAGCTTTAATAAATCCTAAAGTCATTTGCGATTCTACAAGAAGACCATTGGCAAATAAAAACCGCGCTAAAGCGAGCCTTGGTTCCGTACGCTGTGTTGGTGCCGCCTCCAGCACCTCTGCTTCAAGACGTCCTTGAGTCACAAGCATTTCTTCTGGGGAACCAGCCCACTCCTCAAACAAATATACCGGCGGACTGGGGATAGTGGGATGACTACGGGACCGCTCCCCTTCTGACGACAGTTTCAACCCATCTGGGCTGTTAATGATGACGTTATTATGTCCTGCCACAATCTGCACTTGGTTATCTATCTTGTCGATTACCAACCCAAGGGCCGAGACTAAGATGCACACCTGCGGCATTTCAAAACGCTCTGGACATCCTGACTTATCAGACTCTGTCAGGATAAGGTGGAATGTCTTACCCGTTAAAGGATCTTTCCACGTCCGCTGCTTCCAAACTTTGTCTAAAGGAATTGTAATGCTCTTCAGACCATCTGTATTGAGCATCTCAGGCACAACAGCTTGAGACGGCACTGGCAGAGTAGTATCAAAATGGATGGACCATTTTTTCCCATCCCGCCGGATTACTGGCTGAAATCCAGGCTCTGCAATGATTTCTAACGTCGCGTTATCGGCAGCACGTATTGCTGAGACACCCGCAACCTGTGCAGGCAGCCCTCCCCAACCACCCTCAGGGGCCGGGTCCACGATGACATAGAATTTTCTTGCACGCTCGAAAACCACCATGCCACTCTTATCGGCTAATACCAGTTCTAATCCTGTACGATCAGCTGTCATCGTCGTTACTGAAGCCTGCTTAGCGAGCGTGACTTTAGGCGCAGAAGTTGCCGGGGGTGTATCTTCGACTTTTGGCGCCGGTTTGTTAGCCAGCGGGGATGGAGTTACCGGCTTTGGTTGATTGGGAAAAAAATCTAGGAATATGCTATTACCTTTGCGAAAATCCCTGACGACCATGGCTTCTGGCATTTGAATTGTGACTTGCTGATTATTCCCGGGCCCTGGTACCCACTTGAGTGGTCCAGCACCTTGGGCCACAAAACGCCCTGATCGATCAAAGGAAATGACCACCATTTTATCGTTAATTTGCGTTAAGGTGTACCCCACTGCTTGCGGCCAAACAAATTGTAATTGTTGCTGCTTGGGAAATGATCGCGTGCGTACCGACACTTGTAATACAGCAAAAGCTTGTGTGCTTGCGCAAAAAAGTACGCCCGCCACCAGGAGGAACCGCCAATACAAAGACATGGGTTACTTTTTATCGTTAATTATTTTATCCACTTTTAAAATTATATATTATGATGGTCATGATTAATAGGTTATTATTAAGTTCAATGGAAAAAAGACGCTCTGAGGCCATCTATGGCGTCAGAGCGTCTTTTTCACGGGGAACTATTAAGTTCGATGTGAAAAGCCCATTGACACCATATTTGAGGGATGGATTTTAGTTTTTGAACATTGAACTTACAGAATCTTGCACATATATAACGCAAGATTATGTGGGGGCCCCGGAAAAAAGGCGATATGAGAGCCAGATATTAGGAACGGCGGCGCGCAGAACCGTAAGTGGATTCGATATCCATGCGGATTCGAGCACCGCCGTGACGCCATAGCTGGCCTCAGAGCGTCTTTTTAACGGGGAACTATTAAGAGAATATCTAGATTTTTATCCTATAATCAAGGAAACCTTATGAAAATCGACTCCACAGGCCCTATCCGCCCTTCTCAATCCACCCAGCGCCTGAAGTCATCGTCAGGCACAAACGTTAGTAGCTTTGCGCAACATATTCAAGAAGAGCCTCCTCAAGCCACCTCACAAGCAAGTGGGGCTTTGGGCCTGGAAACTCTTTGGTTTTTACAAGAAATAGGCGATCAGGAAGAGCGTCGCCGTCAGGCCTATCGCCGCGGCAAATCATTACTGGAATCTTTAGAACAGTTACGGCTTGCGATTCTTTCTGGGACGCTGTCAATCGCCCATCTTCAACATATTCGTGGTCTTCTTGCCACTCATAAAGCCACGATTGATGATCCGCAGCTTCAGGCCATTATTGCTGATATTGAATTGCGGGCGCGTGTGGAGCTTGCCAAGCTGGAACGCCCAGATCCTGCCTAGCGGTTGCTGCAGTATCTAAAAATTTTAGGAAATGGTGGGCACAATAGGAATCGAACCTATGACCCCTACGATGTCAACGTAGTGCTCTAACCCCTGAGCTATGCGCCCTAAAATAATGCCGCCAAAAGATCAACCTTTTGCAAAGCTTTTTCTTGATAGCAAAGATTGGGGGGATTTGCAAGATTTTCGTATATTTTGTCGAAAACTCAGCTGGTGCCGAAGAGGTGACTCGAACACCCGACCTACTGATTACGAATCAGTTGCTCTACCACCTGAGCTACTTCGGCATACGCGTGAAATTAGCGTGCTTTGGGGTGATGGTCAATAAAAATGTGTGGCAACGTGCAAATAAACCCTCGACAACCTGTGATGGTTCTGATATATACCTTTCGGAGCGGGCGCTTAGCTCAGATGGTAGAGCAGCTGACTCTTAATCAGCGGGTCGTAGGTTCGATCCCTACAGCGCCCACCAAATCTCTTGAAATATCTAATTTTCTAGCTTCCCTGACTCAAGCCACGTCACCTCTTTGGTTGCACCTAACGTATCAAGCCCAAATCTCAAAACTGTATCAAAACGCAGCAAACTTTTATCATCACTTTGCAGCGTAGATCGAACTTCCCGATATTGTTTCAGTAGCGCCACCAAACTCTCGTTCGGCTCAGAATCTAAGCTTTTCATCAGCGTGGCAACGGCAGTGGTATAGCCTACCGGAAGCTTTAGATCTATACGACCCGTCAGGTCACTATACATGGTCGGAAGATTCTTTCTAACGAGGGACAGCCTATGCTCATGGCCCAATAACTTCGCAAAATTCTCTTGGGAACCCTTGACAACAGTTTGGAACTGCTCTTTAAGGTTTTTTCCTAAGCGCGTTAGGTCAAGCAAATCTGCATATATGATCTCTAAATCATGATAAGCCTCCGTCGGCGACCGCATCATCGCCATCCAGTTCGACATCATCCAATCCAGATTCAACACATCGGTTTTAGCAACTGTTGTATGCATATTGTTAATATGTGTGGTGAATGCCTCAAGCCTTTGCTGATCTGAACCGGTTCCTGCTGTCACACATTGGAAGCACTGCTCTAAGAAAGTATGGATTTGTGATGGTATTGACCACGCGTTCTCAGAGAGACTGCGCTTCCATACTTCCTTGTGCTTGCGAATAAGGTTTTGTAACACTGGACGCAACATGACTGGGCCGGGCTTCTGCCAGAGAATTTCTGCCTCGGTCTTTTCAGAGCTTGGCTCCTGTTCTAGGGCTTTAGATTGGTTGTAAGGATCTTGCAGCGCTTGGCGCTTTTCTGCCTGCTCTTGGTTCGCTTGGTCTGCCTGCTCTTGGGTAATCGAGGATGGGCACAAGCTGACCTTGGCTTCGTCAGGAACCGGAGCCGGAGCATTATCACGCTTTAACGCCAGCAGAACGCCGGTAACTGCCGCCCCACCTAGCACTAATGCCCCGGCGGCCAGGGTTCCCCAAAACCACGGATTGGTGATGAACTTGCGCTGTTTGCTCGGCGGCACCGATAACGGTTTAGACGGACCCGACCCAAGCGGCTGGGCCTCTAGGGGCTCAGGTGACGGTTGTGCCGCCCCTAAAGCGCTCTGGCTCAGCGCCTGAACTGTAACAAATACAAGAACTTTAACAAAAGTTTGATACCTCATGCCACTATGCCTCTTACAGAGTTTTCCATAGTGGAAAATTAAAGGAATACGATTAATAAACCTTTAATTTCGTTAAGCGTATCTACATTGCGCTGCGGACTATATATTAATACCGCGTCGAAAATTCACATACGCAGATTCATTCACATCACTCAAACCAGAGGTGCCGTACACAATAGGTTCGGATAGACGACCTATAGCTATCAACTCCTGCCTCCGGGCGCAGATATTTTCCAGCCCATCTATGAAGAACTGCGTTTTAGGAAAGCCTGACGCTTGTCCCCTTGCCGTTTCCACCTGCTCCTCATTGATGGCCACAACCCGATCACCAGGCAACAATTTAGCGTCACTTAAAGGACTGCCGGGGATAATCTCGCTAATCACCGGGGAAGTTTTGCGGCTTCCCAATCCACATCGCCGCTAAGGCTGTAAACCCCAAGGCCATGACACAATTCATGACGGGGCCTGCAGCTGAAATAACCCTGCGTTTTAGATAAAAAGCCACGCTCGATTGATCTTTTGGTAACGTCCAGCACACCCCCCAATGATGTTATCATTTTTTGCCGCCCCTATGAGCTGGAATATGTCTCCAAAAATCTTTGTTGTGTATATAGGCACACTCAGCCACAAATACTGCCGCCCTGTATTCATTTACCTTAAGATTTCCTGTACCTCCCCCGGCTTTACATGATGCACGACATGATCACCCCCCATCAAGACGACCTCATCTGGAGTGACTTCGACAACTGGCAAGGATACATCCGTATCAGTGGATAATATTTTTCGATCATTAATCCAGACACACCACTGCGTTGGTGACTGCCACACAATGGCCTGCACCGCGATGCGCATCGTCATCGGGGCCGGCGCTGCCTCTGGCGGGGGCGCTGTGATGTCGATATCCACAGGCACAGAGGGCCCCTCATGGCGCCAGATCCAGCCCATGAGTGTAAGCATTATGACGATACCACCTCCGACGCCCCACAGCCATCGTCGCGATTGAGTCCTCCCGAGTTGCGACCTTGATGCCGTCACCCAAACTGGTGCCGCCAAAATCCAAGGCATGTCCTTAGGCAGTTTAAGGACGGCTGAGAATTGATCGGCATGAACGGCAATGATTTCTGCAACTGGTGGCGCTACCTTATCGGATACCATCGTCCCGACAATATGATCGGTGTTAATCCCACTCCACTGGGTTTGTGGGTAATACTCGTAGAGAGGTGACCACAAATTTCCTGAAGCCTGATCGGCAATAATGCCGAGCAGCAGGTCCGATAAACTGATTCTAAACGTCGTCCCCACATAGTCGATCACGTTGAACACATCTTCTAAAATGTTTGCGGGACATATAACCTGTCGCCCCCATATGACCTTGTCTCGCTGATACAAAACATACCGGATACTGTGGGCGTCAATTAATACCCATAGACGCCACCCAGCGCTAACGGTAGGAATAATTTCACCTTCAAAGCTTTCAAGGTATTGTCCCCAAGCTGCAGCAATACACCGCGTGGAATGGCGAGAGCGTTGCGGACCTTGCGATATCTCACTAATATCGTGCCATTTTACGACACACCCTCCGGCTAACCGTGCAATTGATTGGGTACAAATTAAGCGCCCACGCCGCCACTGCCACGCCCACATCCCGCCATTAATCTGTGCCGTATGTGTTGTCGACCACTTCAACATCCGATCACCCCACCTGACTTAAGGCTTCATACATTGGCACAATCAGAACCTGCACAAGCCCTAATAAGATCATTGCCACGCCGCCAAGTGCTGCAGGATGCAGCACTGCCAGCAGTCGTGTCCGCGCTTTCTGAAGAGAAGCTTCCATGATGCTATCCGCATGCTGCCATACATTTTCTAAATCACCACTTGCCTCAGCTAAGCGCATTAATACTTGTACTGCCGCCGGAATGATACCGGCGTCCGCAAAGGCTTGGCTTAACCGCTTCCCAGTGATAACTCTCGGTGCAATCTGTGCGAATCGCGCCTGCAGATAAACACTTTTGCAACTGACCGTGGCTGTTTGCAATGCCTCGGGCAAACTTACTTGCGCCCGATATAAGATTCCCACAACTCTTAACCAGTGCGCTGTATCTAAGTGCTGATTTAACAGTCCCAATAGCGGCCAGTGGTAGCGTAGAGCCCCCCGTTTGTGTGGCCACCGCCAATAGATGAGGCGGCGCGCACCTTGAACTACACCTGCCATGATGACGACGATCATCAAATAATGAGTCATATAAAGATTCTGCCACATCCATATAATCACGCGTGTTAAGCCTGGCAGCTCTGCGCCAAAATTCCCAGCCATAACCATTAACTGCGGCACAAGTGTCGCAATGATGCCGATACTACACATGCCGATTATGCCTAAAATTATGAGAGGATATGCCAAGGCCTGCCATACTTGCTGCGATACTTGGGTCGACCATTGCTGATAATTTTGGTAGTCGCGCATCATCTCACGCAACACGCCCGCATCATGCCCAGCGCTCACCAACTTTTCTAATGCGGGATCTATCAAAGGCTGAAACTGACCTAGCGCCTGGCCAATCGAGAGACCTGCCCACAGGCGCGTATGGATTTGCTGCCACATCTCCTGACGCCATCCCTGAATAGACTCTTGCGCCATAATCGCAATCGCCTCAGCACACCCTATGCCTGTGTGCATTAGCATCACGATGAAACTTAGATCTTGCACAAAGTTCTTTTTAAGATGCACCCATATCCAAAACGCGGCAATACTTTGAGGGAGCCGCACGCCTATCGTCAACGATACGCCCCGGTGGGTGAGATACAAGTTCATCGCGACTCTCCACAGACACGTGTTATTTCACAAGCTGTGGTCACTTCATTCGCCAGCGCCTCTAAAGCTTTTGCGTGGAGCGATTTCATGCCAAGCTCTGCTACCCTCTGCTGCCATTGGGATGGATCAACTAATAAGGCATCCCTCATTTGCGCTGAAAAAGTCACGATCTCTGCAAGAGCGAAGCGACCGCGATAGCCCGTATACCGACAAGCCGAGCAGCCCTGGCCGCTCATCATCCGGGATTGTAGGGGCGTTTCTATGCCGTGATCAGTGTGAAGTGTTTGACATTGTTTACATACCCGTCTCAACAAGCGCTGATTCACTATTCCTGCCAAGTTACCACGCAGCTGATCTAAATCCATCCCTAAGTTTATGAATCGCTGCACCACCCCAAAGGTGTCTTTCGTATGCATGGTTGTCAGTACGCGATGACCGGTAATCGCCGCTCGCATCGCCATCTCGGCGCTTTCAGCATCCCGAATCTCGCCAATGAGAATGACATCTGGGTTCTGCCTTAAAAGCGAGCGGATACCTTGTGCATAATCAAGATTCAGGCTCGGGCAGATCTCTGTTTGACGAATACTGGGGATATAATACTCAATAGGGTCTTCAAGCGTCATGATATTCAGTCTCTGCTGATTGAGTAGTTGTAATATTGCATATAGAGTGGTTGTTTTACCTGATCCTGTCGGGCCTGTGATCACCGTTATACCAAAAGGAATTTGCGCCAGCTGCTTTAAGGCGTCACGGGTTTCATGGTCAAATCCGAGCTGTTCTATACTGAGCATATGCGATTCCTTATCTAACACCCGCAGCGCGATATTTTCATCCCACCGACGGTCAGCTAAAATAATCGGATGCGTCGACAGTCGATACTCAACCCCCACTGGCCGTGCCGCATGGCAAAATCGTCCACTTTGAGGACGCCGGCCATCGCCAATATCGAGCTGCGCCATCAACTTCAACCGCACACGAATAAACGGCCATAAAACAGAATGAATCATATGAAAAGTTTCAAGCATACCGTCGATACGATATCGTAATCGGACATACCAGGCTGTAGGCTCAAAGTGTATATCTGATGCCCCTACTTGAAATGCCTCTAAGAGCAGGCCGCTAATCAGATTGAGGACGTTTTCTGACTCAGGATCAAGGTGGTTGTGATGAGAAGCCGTTTCTAACGCCTCAATTTCTTGCAGAATCAGAGCGCGCGCATCTTCAAGACGATCCAGCAGGCGCCTCAAATCACTCGGCGCACAGAGAATCGGGATAATTTCAGCACACTCGGGAAACCAGTGACGCACACAATCTAAACTCAGGATATTACGCGGCTCAAGCATCGCCACCCACACACATGTGCCTATCATGCGTACCGGCAAAATACCTAGGGCATACGCCTGATCAAGGGGGATACGCGAGCAGCATGATTCTTCGATATTCACCAGGTCAGCTCGTAATATAGGCTGTTCCAAAAGATCTGCCAGCACCCGGGCTACTTCGCGCTCTTCCACAAGCCCCATCTCTATTAAGATGTTTTGTAAATCGACGATCGGTTCTTCATCGTGACCTTGACGCCTGTGACGATATTCCCACAAGGCTGTGCGCACGACTCCATCTGCTAACCCTGCCGTGAGATGCGCTGTGAGCGGCGACAGCATGACTTTATTCATATGTTCCCTCCTGCGGGTATGTGCTCTCACTGTGGTGCATTTCGATTGGCCCCTCATCAGGCCCCTTAAAAAGGTCTACAACCTCTTTGCCAATCATATTCGCTAATGGTTTGGGTGCTGGATGCGGTCCAGGAATCCTGGCTTTACCATAAAAACTGATGAGCTCTTGCCAAGAAACCCAGAAGATGATTTGATCAAAACGTTGCCTACTATTGGGGGTAAATGCGTTATCATAGTATCTATAGATACCGTTTTGAGGCATGACATCAATATTGCCGCTCTCTCGATCGCTGGCATAGGCTGTCATGATACGCCGTGTCGCCGCTGCCGAAAGAAAGGCGCCATGGCCGTGGTAGCCATGACTTATCAACACAAAGGCAGCCTCACTCGGCATTGCCTCATGTGCTGACTCACGTATTATCTGCAGTGTTCCTAACGGTTCATGCCAATGCCCCTCTCCCCCCATCTGCGGTACTAAGTACGCCTGGTTAACCACGTAGGTAAAATAGCGCTGGAACCCATCCTTAGCGACCGATTCGGGGAGCCCCAATGTTTGAAATGGCACGATGCCTTCCACAACTTTACAACCACTTGCCGCATCAGATTGCGCCACACCTGACTCCACGCCAGCTCCTGGGCAGGGGAGCGAAAAGCCATGTGATACCGCGTAGGCTGCCAGTGCATACGCGATGCGTTCTTGGTGAGTCTTTGTCATTGTTATTGCTTGTGCATGACGGTAGGCGGAGAGGGTCGAGAGAATTGCTGAAGAGATCATGGCTAAAACAAACAGCGCTAATGCTGTTTCAGCTAGACTGAATCCTCCCTGATGCCGCCAATACTGCAGACCAAGTGCACTCTTGAGTTGTTGGCGAGGATGATGTAACGCTTTTACATCTGCCGCTGCATGGCTTAAGAAGCACGCTTTTGCGCTGCCAACACCAAGCCGAGACACCACGTGTGTACGTGCATAATATCCCGCGATAAAGCTGAAATTTAAACCCACTTTCCATGCTGTTTTGAGCAAAGATTTTAACTTCCCTAAGTTTAGGCAATCTTGAAGTACATTACACATACAGGCTCTGCTATAGTTAAGTTGTATCGATTTTGCCCTGGCACAATGCATGCATTAGCCGCATGCCGCCCTGTCTCACTGCGGATCATACCGGTCTCCGGTCCGCCGTCATCATGTTTCTTATTCAACAAATATGCCTGCTGCGGTGTGAGTAACCCAGCATCACCATAATCACCCGTGATGTTGCCCAAAGTGACCCAAACGCCGGCACGACTTCCCGTTTGATCACTATCATGTTCAATTGTGAACACACCCCCACATCGGCTCGTTGGCACCCCTTGAACATAAGGAAGATGTAAAAGTTGCGCCGCCGCTAAATGCTGCCAGTACAGGGTGGTATCCGCCCCTTGTTGCAACGCACGTCCGGCAATGATGCCGTCCCCATCGCCATTGGGAACATGACTTTCAAAGACAATCGAAGCTCCATCATAATCCCCCGGCAACGCCCCATATCGATCCACAAATGCGAGATGTGCGATCCGTATCTGATCAACCTGATTAATAATGGTTTGGAGCTTGGCCCCCTCATAAATCTGTTGTCCTTTCATAATAGCGCCCAACATAATGCCAACGATTAACAAGGCCAACGCAACCTCGACTAGGCTAAAACCCCCCTTACAAGCCCACCAGGAGCGCCACACCTTTTTAAAACAATAACGCAAGATCTTCTCCTTCAAGTATATTGGTCGTCATCTCTCCTGTTGGAGCGTCAATTAAAGTTGCTCGTAACAAAATAACCAGTTCAGTCTTTTGTACATCTCGATCTAAAGTCGAGAATAAACCCTCAAGAAATGTGCTTTCCGTTCCAGGGAGCACATCATGTTGATACCCACGCCTTTCCTGCATGAGCCCACCGACGATTGCAACGCCCCCAGATTTAAGACGCAAGACCGAATCTAATTCCCGCACTTCAGTGACAGGCACTTGCGACACGACCCTCTGCTCAGACGCTAACGCAATCATGGGGTCGGCAATGAGTTTACTAATCACAGAGATTGTCGGTTTTAAAGAGAGAACAATCTCTTGACGCTCGACATCAATAGCCGGCTGTACAGACATGATTAAGCCGATGGGAACACTATGAACTTTGCTCTCAGTTGTGGATAAAACGGGCGGCACATAGTCTGCTTGATTTTGACGATAATGCCGCACCTCTCGGGCGGTGAAATAGATGTAATTATGTGCAACTTTCAGAATTGCTGGTTGATTATTCATCACAGCAAGACGCGGGTTTGATAAAGTTCGGACGTGACCAAACTGAGATAACGCCCGAATAACAAGGTTTATATCTGGCATGCTTATCCCGAGACTAAACAGGTGATCCGCACTTAAGTGAGAGGCGGTATTAACCGCTGGCGCCCCCGAAACAACTGGCGATCGTATTTTTAGAGAATCGCGAAATACTCGCCAATTCACCCCGCTTTTGTAGGTATCGTGTAAAGTGACTTCAAGGATTTTTGCTTCTATTAAAACCTGGCTGCTCAGTTGCCTTTGTAAGCGTTGCAGATATTCACCAACAACGTGGTGATGTTCCGATGTGCCCCGGACAATAATAATACCCGCATGCCGATGGCATGTATACTGCGCTGCCGACGTTGGCCCCGTCTCTGGCATTCCTTGCCCTTGAGAAGCAGTCGCCGCTTTAGACTCTGCGGGCGGTGTATTTGCAGGAAGCTCGTGGCGCTTGCGTGTAGGCGCCACCGGTGGCGGCTCCCGTGTTTTACCAGATGCTATGCGTGATAACGATGGATTCACGCCTAAGACCACATCGAGAGTTTGGCATAGTTCGGCCCAGAGGTCATTCACCACCTCACTTTCAAGAATGCTCGACCCTTGGGAGGAAGAACGATTGCTGTTATCAAGATCTCCCATAACCACAGTTTGCGTCCGATTATGGCGCTTTAACGCTAATAAGGGGACAACGTAGGTACGGATATACGGCGTATCTGGCTCAATGATAACGGTTTTATGCAGATAGCGCGCTCGTAGTTTATGGGTTTTGCACAGCTGTTGGAGTACAGAGCCGACAGGCTGTTGATGCGCTGCTGCTGTCCCGTGCCCCACCACATCAGCGGCAACATATATGGGTATATGGGCTAAACGACCGATCTCTAAGCACAATTCCTTTAAGTCTACAGGAGCCGCTATAAGTAAACTGATTGGCTGCCCTAACACCTCAGCAGCTTTAGACTGCTTGACCTTCGGAGCGGGCACAGCGGCCACTGAGGGGGTCTCCACCCAGTGTAATTCCTGTGGCGTGAAGGTCTCCCCCAGCGGCGGACGCACAGCACACCCCGTACAAATCATTGCTAACAAGATATAGTAAACGCTAAAATGATACAAAAGAGACACCTGCAGCCCATAAAATTTCAAACTAGAATTGTATTAAACTATATAGATGTCCAATTCAAGAAAAAAGCATTGTAAAATTGCAATATAATTAACTGCCTTTATACAATCCCTCGCCCAAAACTAATTTCAGGTTTTTGTTGACTTTCGCAAAAATATATGTATTCATAGCTTTGAAATTATCGTTTTTCGTTAGAAAAGGATCATGTTATGAAACGCACATATCAACCTAGTGTTCTAGTTCGCAAGCGTCGTCACGGATTCCGTGCACGGATGGCAACCGTTGGCGGGCGCCTTGTCATTGCGCGTCGTCGGGCGCGTGGCCGCAAGCGTTTATCTGCATAATAAAGTTTTTGTCCCCTTATGGCTGTGCAACGTCTTAAGAAGCGGGGTGATTTCCTGAGCGTTGCTCAGAAAGGCCGGCGGTTTGTTCTGTCGGCTTTTATTATTCAAACAGCCCCATCCTCGTGTTCTGTCACTCCCCCGCGAGTCGGATTTACCGTGACGAAGCGTATTGGTAACGCCGTTGTCCGCAATTATGTGCGTCGGCGTCTGCGCGCGCTTGTCCAGCAGTTACCCACCTCGCTTTTGTTGCCCAATCATGATTATGTATTTATCGCCCGCCATGCGAGCACGACGCGGGATTATGCCGCGTTAACCCAGGATGCAATTTTCGCCCTCACTAAGCTGCAGAAACACTCATGATCCGGCCTTACTTACTGATTGTGTTAAAAAGATTAATTTGGTTGTATCAAACCGTTATTTCCTCTTATAATCCCCCATGCTGTCGATTTACACCCTCATGCTCACATTATGCACTTGAGGCCCTGGAACATCGTGGATGGTATGGCCTTTGGCTTATAGCGCGGCGCTTGTGCCGCTGCCATCCCTGGAGCACCGGGGGCATTGATATGGTACCGATGACGAAAAAGGACTCATAATATGGATCAGAAAAATTTACTTGGCGCGGTTGCGCTCTCCATCTTAATTTTAGGTGGATATCATTATTTCTTCGAGCGCCCGGCGTTGCAAGCCCGCGCCACAGCGCAAGCAACAGCGCCGACTCAACAGCCGACCGCCGCTACACCTACCTCAAACATTCCAGATGTTATGCCGAGAGCGGAAGCTCTTGCTACCGGCAGTCGCATTCCCATTGAAACGCCAAATCTCAAGGGCTCCATCAACCTTACAGGCGGAGCTATTGATGATCTCGTGCTCGTCAATTATAAAACCACTCAGTCAGAAGAGGCGCCATCTGTGGTGTTATTTTCACCCTCAGGGAGTACCGATGCGTACTATGGGAATTTTGGGTGGAGCAGCGCAGACAAATCCATCGATTTACCTAACGCCACAACTGTCTGGACCACCGATCGCAACAGTAAGCTTACGCCGAATTCTCCCGTCATTTTGCGCTGGAAAAATCGCCAAGGCTTAGAGTTTGAAAAAGTTGTGAGCATTGATGATCAATATATGCTGACCGTGACACAAAAAGTGCGCAGTCGCCATGATCAAGCCATTGATCTGCACGCTTATGGCTTAATCTCTCGCCACGGCACTCCAAAAACAGCTGGTTTTTTTATTATGCACGAAGGCCCTCTAGGTGTATTTGATGGCAAACTCGAAGAGTTAGACTATAAAAAACTGCAAGAAAAATCACTGATCCAAAATCCCACAGCGGGTGGCTGGATCGGCATCACCGATAAATACTGGCTTGCTGCCCTCGTCCCTGACCAAAACTTACGTGTTGAGACCTCCTTTAAGTATTTAGCCTCGTCAAATAATTATCAGGCTGATTTTGTCCAAGCGCCCCAACGCCTCCTCCCAGACCAAGAGATTAGCGCCACCCACCGCTTGTTCGCCGGTGCAAAAGTTTTAAATGTGCTCGATCATTACACCAATAACCTCGGCGTGCAAAAGCTGGACTTAGCCATTGATTTTGGCTGGTTCTACTTCTTAACCAAGCCGTTGTTCTATGTGCTAACATTTTTGTACACGTTGTTAGGGAATTTTGGCGTTGCTCTGATTGTGCTGACGATTCTTGCAAAGCTGCTCTTCTTCCCGTTGGCGAACCGTTCTTATCGCGCCATGGCATTGATTCGTCGCTTGCAACCCGAAATCGAGCGCCTGCAACAACGCTACGCTGACGACAAGATGAAATTAAATCAGGAAATGATGCAGCTGTACCAAAAACAAAAGGTGAATCCGTTGTCTGGATGTCTGCCAATGTTGCTCCAGTTTCCTGTATTCTTTGCGTTGTACAAAGTATTGTTTATCAGCATTGAGATGCGGCATGCACCTTTCTTTGGCTGGATCCACGATCTCTCTGCGCCGGACCCAACCTCCCTTTTCAATCTTTTTGGCCTGATCCCCTGGTCGCCACCAGATTTCCTGCAGATTGGGTTATGGCCCCTCATCATGGGCGTGACCATGCTGATTCAGCAGCGCATGAACCCTCAGCCGGCAGATCCTATGCAGGCTAAGATGTTCATGATTCTTCCAATTATGTTTACCGTGATGCTGGCTCAATTCCCCGTCGGCTTGGTGATTTATTGGGCTGTCAGCAACGTGCTTTCCATTGCCCAGCAATGGTTCATCACCCGCCTGGCAACCCCTGAAAGCCCTGCGGCTCGATAATGGAAGAGACTCTGAGCCCAGAGACGCAAGCGACCATTACGAAGTTATTTCGCCAGCAACCTATATTCATTGCTGGCGCCGCTTCGGAGGCATCCCTGCCGCCACCAGGGCTCCCAGAAATTGCTCTGGGCGGGCGCTCGAATGTTGGCAAATCCAGCCTGGTTAATGCGCTCTTGAATCATGGCATTGCGCGCACATCGCAACGCCCTGGCCATACCCAACAACTCAACTTCTTCCAAATTGGGGACACGTTTATGTTGGTGGATATGCCTGGGTATGGCTATGCCGAAGCCTCTAAAGCAAAAATCAGCAACTGGACACGGCTGATGCGGCGTTACCTCGCTGGCCGTGTTCCCTTATGCCGCACGTTGATCTTGATTGATAGCCGGCATGGTCTCAAGCCCGTCGATGAAGAAATGATGTCGCTTCTGGATAAATCCGCGGCCGCGTACGTTGCGGTCTTAACCAAAATTGACGAGATCAGCGTCAGCGATCTTGCGGCGTGCCGTGCCAAGGTCGAAGCCCAGTTGCGTCGCCACCCAGCCGCGTTCCCTAGCGTCATCGCCACCAGCGCCAAGACAGGCGCCGGCATTCCTGATCTGCAGACGCTTATTTATCAAACGATTTCAGGTCAGCTGTAAATTTCCACTGCGTGGTTAGGCAGCCACTTTATGGACATCTGAGGCGCCCCGATTGTGGCGCTTATGCCACCACAGGCGCAGATCGCGATACAACGTGGCGCTTAGATGTATACTATTGAGACTGGCGCGGAACCACGACTGCTGCCATTGATCCCGGAGTGTACATAGGTGCGAGGCCACAGCTAGAGCGTATGAGGCTGGGTGGCGGAGGACAACTGTTGTAGGCACTACAATCATCTGATTGTATATACATCTACCCTGTCTTTCTACCACTGTGCGGCGTTGATTGATCTTTCCCCGATACTCTAATTGTAATTTCCTTTGTTGCTCGGTTAATATCTGGCGTATTCTTGAAGCCTCTTGAGAGTCAGTAGGGGTCATAGCCCCTGTACGTACTTCATATTCTTTTGTAGCGGCGTCATGCGCTGTGTCCCAGTCAGCACTCTCCTTGCTAAACTTATAGGGGAAAATCACATTATAAAATACCACCCCAAAATCATAAAGCAATAACAAAGCCGTTGCTGTTGATGTCACCGAGAGGAGCCGTTTTACGACCTCAACATCTTTTGGCAATTTGGGGGGCCTTGGATCGGTTGGGTCAATAATTTCAGAAGGCTTAAATGCTTTCGCTGTGGGGAGAGCCACGGACGTCCGTTCCACCACGATGGTTTCACCGCTGGTCTCAGGCTGTATACCCCCAGCGCATAAAGCGCTTCCCGTCAATACGCTTAACACAAAATATAAGGTTTTAAACATGATTAACTCTCGCTCCTTATCTTTGATAGATACCCATCCCATTATAAGTATTTGTGCACAATTGTCCAGAGAAACAAGGGCGAAGACGCACTTCACAAACTTACTGAGTCTTCCCAAAAGAGCTAGCCCCGATTGTGACGCTTATGCCACCACAGGCGCAGATCGCGATACACCGTGGCGCTGAGGTGTATACTATTGAGACTTACGCGGAACCACGACTGCTCCCATTGATCCCGGAGTGTATACAGGTGCGAGGCTACAGCTAGGACACGTAAGGCTGGGTGGTCGAAGGCAACTGTTGACAATACAATTATCTGATTGAGCCAGCATCGCCACTCTCTACCCCTCCTCGCATTGTCTTCAGCAAGCGATTTTGTTATTTCCGCCCATGTTTGCTGATGTTCTGACAGTTGAGTATTATTGCGCGCCATCTCTTGTTGAAGATATGCGAACCGGGTCCCCTCATCTGCATTGGCAGGAACATGGGGACTCTGGGCATCCTCTTGATGATGCCGGCTGCGTAGTTCTGCGAATCGATCAAGCGGGCTAGCTCTCCTCTCAAAACCATTAACAAGCTGATACAACCACCGCCCAGCCTCAGGCAGTCCACCAAAAATCTCATAAATATAGAAACACACCACAAGCGTTGATGTCACCGAGAGGAGCCGGTTTACAACCTCAACATCTTTCGGAAATTTGAGGGCCCTTGGATTGGCTGCTTCAAGAATTTGAGACGGTTGAGACCCTGTCACTGTGGGGAGAGCCTCGGACGTCTGTTCCGCCGCATCGCTCTCAGGCGGTGGGCTCGCGGCAAACACAGCGCTCCCTGTCAGCACGCTGAACACAAAATACAAGGTTTTAAACACGATCAACCCTCGCTCATTGTCATCGGTATCTTGAGATTAATATAGACCTTCATGCACAATTGTCAAGAGAAGCCGCACTGCCGTGCAACCAGATGCTACAATACTCTCTTCAGCAGATATTCCTGCGCCATCTCCTCGGGAACGAGGGCTGATCTGCAGACACTTAATCTATCAAACGATTTCAGCGACACGGCGCTAAAGGCATCACACCCAAGTGAATACTAAGGTTATGCGCACAAATATGTGGACTATAACTTGACTTATTGTAAATAATTCCTTAATTTGAGTTATGAGTAAGGAGCTTTGCGAGAATGCCTATGCAGAATTTATTTAAAACTTTATTGATTAGCTTGTTATTGCCCCATTTAGCTTTAGGGCAAACGGCCGTCTTGATCTCCACTGCCGAAGATATACGTCCGGCCACCCCGACAGCTGTCGCTAACAAAAGCCCACGGCCGGCCTCTAAGACGTGGCTACGTCAAAATATCATCTCGGTTGCCAGTATCGGTCTCGGGTTCGGACTTGCTCTCATCGCAGGATGGGTCGCGGTTACGGCACGTGCAGAAAAACAGAAATTATTGGCACAGCATAACCAAACAAATACTGAATTCCTTGAGTCCAAGGCTTTATGCAAAAACCTAAACAGCCAATTAGAACAATCAAAGGCTCTTAACCAAACCCTTCAGACTCAGCTAGATTCAGCATTCAAACAGCAGCAGGGGGCCCTCTTGAGTTTGAAGCAATATACCACGCTTTACATCAACTGTGAGAAGGAGCTTGCAGCGCACAAGGCGTCCACCGAGCAAGAACGCCTAGAGAGCCAATCACGACTCGATACGGCAGATATTCTTTAAAAATAAGATGCTCCCGCTTCCTTATGTTGCAACGTTTTTTAATCACCTCAATAGCCTGCGAAAAGATTATCCCAGACTTAAAGACGCCTTTCACACTTGTCCTCTGCCGATCTGGATTGGGCCTGCCGTAGCGTCTACCGTTAATGTCGCTCTTGACCCGAGTGAGGTTTCGAATATTATTATGTACTTTCCTGAGACATACACTTTGAGTACTGCCGACAAGAGAGAGCTCATAACCTCTTTGAGCCTTTCAAAAGCGCTTCAGTCCATTGAAATACGAACAGGCAATTGGCATCAATCACAACTGTTAGATAAGTTTATTTAGATAAGTTTATAAAGACTCTTGAATAGCCAGAACCTAAGAATCCACTTTATGGGCATCTGACACGCCCCGATTGTGGCGCTTATGCCACCACAGGCGCAGATCGCGATACACCGTGGCGGTGAGGTGTATACTATTGAGACTGGCGCGGAACCACGACTGATCACAGAACGTATACATGTGCGAGGCAACGGCTGCTAGGCGTAACACCGGGTGGCGGAAAACTGTAAATAATATACAAACTCCCTGATTTAATACAATACCCAACCTTGTGTTTCTTTTAGCATATGCTTCTTTTATTTTTGACACGACTGTGTCGATTTCTGAATTAATTACGTTCAGCTCTTTATTTATTTGTTCAACGTAAGCTAGCCGTTGTCCCTGATGTGCTGCACGGATATCAAGATCTGCATTGCGAGGAGCACGGGTGGGGGTATACGTGCGATATCGGTCTCTTGTTGCATCAAATTTTGTTTTTAGTTCATTATATAATGCTACCTGTCGAGAGATTTCCCCGCCGAAACCCTCAAAAAGCCACAACACACCATGATAAAATAAGTGTCCAACATCATAAAGCGCCAACGCTACCACAAGCCATGATGTCCCTGAGATCAGCCGGTTTACGGCTTCAATATCCTTGGGAAGCACGGTCGTCGCTGCATCACTCTTTACGGGCCTTGGATTGGCTGCTTCAAGAATTTGAGACGGTTGAGACCCTGTCACTGTGGGAAGAACCTCGGACCTCTGTTCCACCGCATCGCTCTCAGGCTGCTGTATACCCTCAGCAAAAACATCACCCCCTGTCAGCACGCTTAGCCCAAAATACAATGTCTTCAACATAATCAGCTCTTACTCCGTATCATTGATATCTTGAGACTACTATAGAACTCCGTGCACAATTATCAAGAAATGCACCGCTGCCATGGTTAAGATCTCGCAACCAAATGCTGCAACACTGAAGACAGTCGCTGACGGCCTGCCGCCGTAGCCCGGAGCGTGTGTCCATCCCAGGTGATAAACCCAGCGTCTTCTAAGGTCGCGCAGGCCGTGGGTGAACATACATCCATGAGCGCGCGCCCGGTTTTCTTGAGAAAATCCTCAGCCGCAATACCGCTCAAGATCCGCAAGCCCATCAGCAGGTATTCCTGCGCCATCTCCTCAGGAACAAGGGCCGTTTGTTCGCTCAAGCCGTGCCCCTGGGCGGCAACCGCTTTCAGCCAGGCTTCGGGGGTGCGGACCGTGCGCGTGGCATAGCGCTGAGGACCGAGCGTAACCCGCCCATGGGCACCGGGGCCAATCCCCAGATAATCGTCATAGCGCCAATACGTGAGGTTGTGGCGCGATTCGTGTCCGGGCGCGGCATGATTGGAAATTTCATATGCCGGCAACCCCCGCGCCGCGGTGAGATCTTGCGTCAATTCATAAAACGCGCCAGCGAGCTCATCATCTGGCATCACGAAATCGCCGCGCTGGTAGGCGGTGTAAAACCCGGTATTCTCTTCGATCGTGAGTTGGTACAACGACAGATGCTTGGGAGCAAATGTCAAGGCCTCGCCAAGCTCCGCCTGCCACTGGTCGAGGGTTTGGTCTGGACGCGCATAGATCAGATCGAACGAAAACCGCTCGAACACTTGAGCCGCCACCCCGACAGCTTGGCGTGCTTCTGCCGCGGTATGGCGTCGGCCTAAAAACTTAAGCACGGCATCATCGAGACTCTGCACCCCGATCGATACCCGATTGACCCCGCTGTTGCGGAAATCCATAAATTTCGCCTGCTCCACAGACCCAGGGTTGGCTTCCAACGTAATCTCGCAACCCGGATCCACTGACCATCCATCGTGGATGGTGGTTAAGATGCGTTCAACCAAAGATGCCGGCATGAGCGATGGCGTACCGCCGCCGAAAAAGATGCTGTGGATGGGGCGCTCTGTCGTCAGCGCCGCCCAATACTGAAGCTCAGCGTGATAGCTGTGCGCCCACGCGGCGATATCTATTTGGTCACGGACGTGACTGTTGAAATCACAGTAGGGGCACTTTGAGGCACAGAACGGCCAGTGGATGTAGAGGGCTAACGGAGATCCCGTCATATCTCAAACGACCAGGGCAAGTTATATTTCTGCAGGGCTTGTCGTTGTTGATGCATGATGGTGTGGGTGGCCTGCTGCGCCAGCGCCAGCATCCGCGCCAGTTCGTCTTGATGGAATGACCCCCGCTCCCCGGTTGCCTGCACCTCGATCAAGCCGCCGCCGGGCATCATCACGAAGTTTGCATCGATCTCGGCGCTACTATCTTCGCTGTAATCGAGATCAACCATGACCTCCTGATTCAGGATACCGCAGGAGATCGCCGCCACTTGATTGATGATCGGCCACTTAGCCAACGACTGACTCAGCATCAGATGGTGACTGGCAAGGCACAGGGCAACATACGCCCCGTTAATCGCTGCCGTCCGAGTGCCGCCATCCGCTTGTAGCACATCGCAATCCAGGCGAATCTGTCGCTCTCCCAACGCCTCTAGATCAACGACGGAGCGCAAGGCTCGCCCGATCAGGCGCTGAATCTCTTGGGTGCGGCCAGTTTGTTTGCCTTTAGCCGCCTCGCGATCGGTGCGTTGATGTGTGGCTCTGGGGAGCATGCCATACTCTGCGGTGACCCAACCCGTGCCGGTATTGCGCAAAAATGGCGGTGGACGATCCTCAACGGTTGCCGTGCACAGCACGCGGGTGTTGCCACATTGCACAAGGCACGAGCCTTCAGCATGCTGGATATACTGTGGTTCAAAAGCGAGGGAACGAAGTTCAGTAGTAGAGCGGCCTGAGATGCGCATGAATTCTCCATATGACAAGAAGAGCATTGATGATTTTTTCTCGACAAAGGTATACTCTCGCGCGTAAGATTACAATCAGATTATTATGACTGATTACTTAGACCAAAGATCACAAGAAATACTTTACCACATCGTTGATGCGTACCTAGAGACAGGAGAGCCTGTTGGGTCACGCACCCTCGCGCGTAAACTAGGCCTGTCGCTTTCGCCTGCAACGATCCGCAATGTTATGGCGGACCTTGAGGACGGTGGGCTGCTCTATGCGCCGCATACATCAGCCGGTCGACTCCCCACTGAAGCCGGTTTGCGCTTGTTTGTGAATGGTTTGCTTGAGGTTGGCGATCTCACCCCCGAAGAAACCCGACAGCTTGAGACCCGCTGTCAATCTCAAGGGCGTACTTTATCAGATGTCTTAGAGCAAGTATCGCTCACGCTCTCTGGATTATCCCAGTGTGCCGGCGTGGTTGTTGCGCCCAAGCATGAGAGCACTTTACGCCAAGTTGAGTTTGTCCAACTCAGTCCGGGCAAAGCGCTGGTGATTTTGATTAGCGATACCGGAGATGTTGAAAATCGTATTATTGATGTGCCGCTGTCCCTGCCGCCAGCTGCATTGGTGCAAGCGACAAACTACTTAAATGCGCACCTCAATGGCCTGACCTTGCAAGGCCTGCGCACAACCATGCAGTCAGACCTTGAGCTGCAACGTGGTGAACTCGATCACCTAACCGGCCATCTGATCGAGACCGGCCTCGCCGCCTGGTCTGGAGAACCGCAACGTCGCAATTTGATCATTCGTGGTCATAGCCATTTGTTAAATGATGTGAATGCGCTGACCGATTTGGAGCGCGTGCGCAAGCTGCTGACAGCGCTTGAGACTCAAGAGGAGTTGGTGAGTTTGCTCGATACAGTGATCGACGCTGATGGCGTGCAGATTTTTATTGGCTCAGAAAACCAGTTGTTTGGCTTGAGCGGATGCTCGATGATTGTCGCGCCTTATAGCGATAGCAATCATAAGATTTTGGGCGCCGTCGGGGTTATTGGACCCACACGGTTAAACTATGGGCGTGTGATTCCCATGGTAAACTACACAGCGCGACTCATTGAGCGATTACTAAAAAAGAGTGATTAAATGATTATCCTAGGTATTGAGACAAGCTGCGATGAAACCGCCGCAGCCGTCGTGTCAGAAGACAAAAAGATTTATGCCCATATATGCCGGACGCAATTAGATAGCATTCCCTATGGCGGTGTTGTGCCAGAAATTGCCGCGCGGCAGCATCTTGAGGTGCTCCCGCCTCTTGTGAAACAGACGATGGATGAAGCCGGATGTAGCTGGGAGGATCTGGCAGGAATCGCCGTCACTGCGGGACCGGGATTGATTGGTGGCGTCATGGTGGGCACGACATTCGCCAAGGCTATGGCCATGGCCTTAGAAAAACCGCTTATCGCTGTCAACCACCTTGAAGCGCACGCCCTAACCGTCCGTCTCACCCATACCGTCGAGTTCCCTTACCTGATGTGGTTAATCTCAGGGGGGCATTGCCAATTACTTGTCGTACGTGGCGTGGGACAATACCAATGCCTTGGCGAAACCCGCGATGATGCCGTGGGAGAAGCCTTCGACAAAGTAGCCCGGTTGTTAGACCTAGGATTTCCCGGAGGCCCTAAAGTCGAAGGCATAGCACGCGCCGGCGACCCCAAGCGCTTTGCCTTGCCGCGCCCGATGCTCCATCACGCCGGATGCGATGTGTCATTTTCAGGACTGAAGACAGCCGTGCGGACATTGCAGGAGCAAGGCGCTATTCCTGATGCTCAAGCGGTCGCCGATGTGTGTGCGGGTTTCCAACACGCCGTTGCGGAGGTGCTCAGCGCCAAAGCCCAGCGAGCGTTGCAGCAATGCCGTGAGCACCAGTGGCCAATTACCGCCCTTGTCGTCGCCGGCGGCGCCGGGGCGAATGAAACCATCCGAGGTGCATTAGTAGGTGTTGCTGCAAAGGCGAATCTACCTTTTATAGCTCCTCCCATCCCCTTGTGCACTGATAATGGCGTGATGATTGCGTGGGCAGGCATCGAACGCGCTCGCTTAGGCTTATGGGACGCCGTAGATTTTGCCCCACGACCGCGCTGGCCACTCGCTGCAATGGATGCAAAATAAGTCTTGTTTTCTTTTAGGAATTACTGTAAAAGATGCCTTGTCGTTTATATGGCATTTATTTTAGCTTTTTTGGCATAGTCATATGCCGATAGGATAAGAAAATACTACAAGGGGAGTTCTGCCCAACTCACCAGGTATAAATCACGAGTTACACATTGTATGCATTTTAGATTCCTCATTATTTTCTTCCCCCTCCTCGCTCACAGCATGGAGTTGTCGACCGTCTCAAGCGCAGTTTCCACAGCACCTATAGCAATCTCTAATGACCATTTTACGTCTGTCATTGACCGCGGGCAGTCTATACCAGGTTACACCTATCCAGAATCCTGTAAGCTCGTCAGTCAAAAGCTGGTTGAAAAAATTACAGCAGCGCGGGATACTGACAAACGTTTTGGACTTGAACTAGGCCTTGCCAAACTATATTTAAAACGCCACTACTTCTCCCCAGTTGTGACCGAAGCCGAGACACAAAAACATATTTTTAGCTCTCTGAACAATATTATTGAAAATGATCAAAATACATCCCAGAAGAGCCACGCCTACACATGGTTAGGTATTTTACATTATCAAAAAAACTATCAACCGGAAAATACTAACGCACAGCCCTTAGACCTAGCGTGGGAATGTTTCAAGAAGGCTTTCAACCTTATTGAAAAGCCCTATATCAAGCTATATCAAGCTGATATGATTTTAAATTACAGCTACATGGCCGGGCAAGCGACGACAGAAAATGCCATCAAACTTGCAGAGATGCTTCTTGACGAATCTCTTTTCACCTCCTCTGAATCCGGAAAAGTCTCCTATTTAAGAAGCAAATTAAGCAGCCAGTCTCAAGAGTCTAAAAAACCTAGATCCGCTTTAGGACACACTGACTACAGTGGGGAGATGAAAAACTTCCGGCATGAGCTTATAGAAAAGCTTAGTCAAGTCCAACAGTCTGTCACGTCTACGACTACCCCTGGGTCTGCCTCAGCACTCCCATCACAAGCGCCGACAGCAACGGTCGCTATGGACGAAGATGAGGATAACGATGCTGTAAATCTCTCAGGGTTAATGCGTAAAAAAAGAGCTTTATTGCTTGAGGACGAGGACCACGAGGAAGTAAACAAAGCACCGCTAGCAGTAGATCCGACTGCTGCGGATCTCGGCACAGCAATACTTCCAGATAAAGATAAAGGTACACAAAAAGATACATCAAGCTCTGAAGAGGAAGACACTACAGACTCAGCAGCAGCAGTTTCACAGAAAAAGCTTAAAAAATTAGACCTAAGCCAAGAAGAAATTGAGGAAATAGTCCAATCAGCTCGTCAAGGCGCGAAGAATAAAACTCTCGAAATTAAGTATAATACATCGAGCCAAGTCGTGAGTCAGATTCTTACAAGTCATGGAATACGTCGCAAACAACTTTTTCACCATATTGACCCCGAGACATCCCAAAATATTCTCGAGCTTTCCAAGAAGGGGGTGTCTTTAGATAGTATCGCAGAGAAAGTCGGCCTTGACAGGAAGCAAGTATGGACACATATTGACCGGCACAAAAAAAGTGCGCCTCCCACTAAATTTATAAAGGCAGCGGTATTAACAGAAAAAACTAAAGCGCAGGTTTTAACGCTTCTAAAACGTAACCGTTCACGGGGGTGAATGAAAAAAAAGAGATGACATAAGTTAAGTGTTTGAATAGACTGTATAGGTAATACATTCAAAGGCTTGACAGATATGCATGATACTGACCTCCACAGAAAAGTTC
>JBILKX010000059.1:0-9546 GCA_044376435.1 Alphaproteobacteria bacterium
CTGCTAAAGAATGATTCTCTGACCGCACGGTAACAGCGTACCCGAGGGCAAAGAGCGCCACTCCGACACTGACAATCGAGACAGCAACTGACGTCCACGCCTTAGCTTTCGCAGATGTCTGTGGCCGTGCAGAACTATTGTTGGTGACAGAGGCCGACATCGGCTGTCGCTCCTCGTCTCCGGCAGCAGTTGACAAGGCCACGGTCTGCCCTAAGGCTAAATTGGGCAAGAGCAAGCCGATCAATAAATTTTTAAGTAAATTATTCATAAATGTTCCGGGAAATTCTCTGAGGTTATTACTCAAAATTAAGGACTAATCCTCAATAGGTCAATCCTTATAAACTTACACCTGCGTGAACGAGTATAAACCTTGCAGATGCTTCATCCTAAACCGTGATCAAGATATCTCGGATCTTAATATAGGCGTCTGCCAGCTCTGCAGGGGTCGTCGAATACGGTGGGAGGAGGTAGATGGTTTGCCCTAGAGGCCGGATGAGCAAGCCGGCGTGCAGAAATTTCTGGCGTATAGTCGGGGTCAGCAGCTGCGTTTCTGGCACTTCAAACGCGCTAATTGTCCCTAGAATACGCGGATGCTGGAGTATGGGGTAAGCGCTGAAGAGCTGCTGCAGGCCGTGGCAATGGGCTTGATGGATGTCATGACGTGCAGCATCGCAGAGAGGGTTTTGCAACAGCTCTAACGAAGCTAGGGCGGCTGCGCACGCGATCGGGTTCGCTGTATAGGAGTGACCATGGGCAAACGCGTGCTGCCACTTAGAACTGAGGAATGCGGTGTAGACTTGCTCTGTGGTCACCGTTAGGGCGAGGGGTAGAAAGCCCCCAGTAATGCCTTTAGACAGGCATAGAAAGTCAGGAGTGAGGTTAATTTGCTCCAGGGCGAAATAGGGTCCAGTGCGGCCAAAGCCAGTCATCACTTCGTCGAAAATGACTAAAATATTATGCTCACGGACGCGTTGAATCACCGTCTCTAAAAAAGAGGCGCGACAGAGGCGCATACCGCTGGCCCCTTGAATCAGTGGCTCAAGGATGAGCGCCGCGATCTTCTCCCCATGCTTGAGCAGATGATCATCAAGCACCTGGAGAGCCGCGGTTTCCTTAGCTGCAATCGTGGTATCATGATCCCATGTCTCTGGATAAGGAATCGTCAGTACGTGAAAGAAAAGCTCTTGGAAGCAATCATGAAATCCCGAGCGCCGGCCAACCGCCATGGCGCCAAACGTATCGCCATGATACCCACCCTCAAGGCTGAGAAATAAGGTTTTATGCTGTTGCCCCTGATTGTGCCAATATTGGTAAGCCATCTTGAGCGCAACTTCAACCGCTGTTGAACCATTATCCGAAAAAAAGAAACGAGATAAGGAAGACGGAAGCAGTGTATGCAACCGCTCACACAACTCGACAGCCGGTGGATGGGTAAACCCGGCGAAGAGAATATGCTCTAGGTGTTGAGCCTGATGGTAGAGGCGCTCGGCAATAGCGGGATGTCCGTGTCCGTGTAGATTGACCCACCAGCTGGAAATCAAGTCAAGGTACGCATGGCCAGCCTCATCATAAACGTAGGACCCAGAAGCTCTGGTGATGGCGATGCGCTCAGGTGCTGTGAGTTCTTGTGTAAATGGGTGCCAGATCAGCGCCCGATCTCGGGTAGTGAGAGATGTCATAACGAGCCCTCCTAAAGCAATAATTTGGTTAATACTGGTGAAAGGGGCACAGCTTTTAAAGTCTCCTGGTTGACCTGAGGGAGGTAGGGAAGCTGCGCCAGAATAGGCACCTGACCATATTTTTCAATGGCCTCGCAATTATCTTGATTGATGGGGCCAGTCACAATCACGCCCAGAATCTCTATGTGTTTTTGCCTTAAGGCAGCGACACTCAGGAGGGTGTGATTGATAGTGCCGAGACGCGAGCTGGTGACAAGAATGACTGGGGCTTGGCAATATGTGATCAAATCAATCATCAGGTCATGACGATTTAAAGGGACGAGAACACCCCCAGCGCCTTCAATCAATAAACATGGGCTTAGGGGGAGATGAATTTGGCTGAGGTTAATCTCTTCTCCAGCTTGGGACGCGGCAAGATGCGGAGACACTGGGGGACTGTACACATAGGTTTCAGGGTGAATAATACTCTGAGTCAAGTGGCGTAAGGTATCACTATCGGTCCCCTCACAGCTACCAGTTTGTATCGGTTTAACATAGTCGTACCCTGTATGCAAACATAGCCAGCTCGCCACGAGGGTCTTGCCAATATTTGTATCCGTACCAGTTATAAAAATACGCATATTACCTCTGAAGAATCACAAACATGAGTTTATAAGTAACAGTCAAATCATCGAGATGATTTTTGATCACCTTGCGAAGCTGTCCGTAAGGGATAGATGTCGTAGAGGCAGAAGCGCCCAGGCGACGTAAGTAGTACATGAAGCTGTAAGCATTCGGGAAAGTTACTGTAACCTCTTTGGTTTTTGTATATAGGGAGGACGAAGTGAAGGAATCGAGAATCTCCGTCAGGTGTCTTGTCGTCGGATGCCGCCTGAGTGGGGATACAATGTTGTAAGACTTTAGCAGCTCTTCCCAGTCTTGTAATGTACCATCAAGGAGACAGGAAAATGCGAACACCTGGGATAAATTATAGAATTTATGGAGTGCAGAGGGGAGGTCACCAAGCCATTGGAACGCAAAATTGCTCATGATGAGATCATGGTCAGTAAACGGCGTATTTTCCATATCCCCGAGGACATACCTAGCCGCTTGGGAAGGATGAAGTTTTTGCTGCGCTTGCAGGAGCATCTCAGGAGCCATATCATTCAGGGTGTAAACGGCATTTGGATAGTACGGGTATAAAAGCTTAGGCAGATGTCCGGTGCCAGTGCCAAGATCTAAAATAGTCTGAGGGAGAAAATCTCGGGCCTGGTGACGCAATATATTGACCAATTGTTCCGCACATTGGTATTGGATCAGGCTGGTCGCATCGTAGGAAGAGCTGGCATTGTTAAAACAATCTTGAATCTGAGACTTCATAGCGTTTTTAATGCCTCCATTAAGCGCTCGATATCCGCTAAGCCATGCGATGTTGTTAGAGCGATGCGTAATCGCGCTGTTTTGGGCGGCACGGTGGGCGGGCGTATGCACGAGACGTTAACCCCTTTATCGCGTAGGGCAGCCTGAGCAGATACAGCGTGATTTTCCTCACCGATGATGAGAGGGATGATATGCGAATGAGAATATCCAGTGTTAAACCCTAGATTGTTGATCTGTGTGCGTGTATAAGCCGCAAGCTCTTGAAGATTGTGGCGTTCCTGGTCGAGAGATTTGAGCATTTCCCATCCTTTTGCGGCCGCCCCGATGATGATTGGGGATGGGGCAGTTGAGTAGATAAATCCTGATGCGGTGTTCACCAGGTAATTTTTAATGAGGTGGCTGCAGGCAATATATCCGCCGCTACTGCCAACGGCTTTGCTGAAGGTCCCCATGATCACGTGAGGAATATCGGTGAGGTTTACGGTCGTGCTGATGCCATATCCATGAGGTCCAAATACGCCCGTGGCGTGAGCTTCATCAAGGTAAAGCAAGGCCCCATATCGCGAAGTCAGCGCCACTAAATCTTGGAGGGGGGCAATATCGCCATCCATCCCGAAAACCGTCTCAGTGACGATAAATTTAGGGCGGGTACTGTGGCAATGCTTTTTGAGTAAAGCTTCCAGATGATTCATATCGTTATGACGATAGCGGATCAACTCAGCGCCACTAAGAAAGGCTGCTTGATACAGGCTGGCATGATTCAATTTATCAAAAAACACTAAGGGAAGCGCTTGAAGAACATGCTGGTCCAGAAGTGCAGAGAGTGCCCCGACATTAGCCTGAAAGCCTGAGTTAAAGATTAAAGCGCTCTCAGTATGCTTGTCACGCGCGATCTGCGCTTCAAATGCTTCAAAGAGAGCATTATTCCCAGATAATAGACGTGATCCCGTGGCGCCGACACCATAAAGCTTGCCAGCGGTATCGGCGGCGTTGAGTGCCTCCGGGTTGTGGCTCAAGCCGAGGTAATCATTGGTCGTGAAATCAATCCACACCCCGTGCCCTTGAGGAGATGGGGCTGGCAATTGACGTAATTTTCCGCTATTTTGTAGTTTTGATAAATAGTGACAATATAAGTCGTACAATATCTTATCTCCGGAGGAATCATATGCCTACCCCATGGACACTCACAGAAGTGCAAAAGCTTTACAGCTTACCTTTCATGGATTTGCTCTATCAGGCGCAAACCGTACACCGCGAAAATTTTCCTGCGAATACGATGCAGGTTAGTACTCTTTTAAGTATAAAAACCGGCAGTTGTCCAGAAAATTGTGCATATTGTCCACAATCAGCGCATTATCAAACCGGCTTAAAGAAGGAGCCTTTAATGGAAGTTGCTGAAGTTGTGGAAGCGGCAACGCGTGCAAAACAAGTTGGTAGCACTCGCTTTTGTATGGGGGCGGCGTGGCGTGGCCCTCGCGATGCCGATTTAGAGGTGGTCTGTCAGATGGTGACAGAAGTGAAGAAGCTTGGCCTTGAGACGTGTGTAACGCTTGGGTTGCTCAAAGACCATCAAGTAGAAATGCTCAAGGCTGCAGGATTAGATTTTTACAACCATAACATTGATACATCCCCAGAGTTTTATGCTCAGATTATCACCACGCGTACTTTTGAAGATCGCCTAAAAACTTTGGAGCTTGTGAGGAAAGCGGGGGTAAAAGTGTGCTGTGGTGGAATTTTGGGCATGGGGGAAACCACGCAAGATCGTCTGCAGATGTTAGTGCTGCTGGCCAATCTTGAAGAGGCGCCGGAATCTGTCCCGATTAATAAGCTCATTAAAATCTCAGGTACGCCTTTAGAGGGGCAGCCAGATATTGATCCCCTAGAGTTTGTGCGTATGATTGCTATCGCCCGTATTTTAATGCCGAAAT
Source organism: Alphaproteobacteria bacterium (assembly GCA_044376435.1). GTDB lineage: Bacteria > Pseudomonadota > Alphaproteobacteria > JBILKX01 > JBILKX01 > JBILKX01. The sequence goes on from JBILKX010000059.1 coordinate 4,967, forward strand.
CTTATGTGCGTCTGTCCGCTGGCCGTGAAGAAATGTCAGATGAGTTGCAAGCGTTGTGTTTTATGGCAGGTGCTAATTCTGTCTTTTATGGCGAGAAGCTGCTGACAACGCCTAACCCCGTTCTTGAGAACGATCTGCAATTATTCGAACGTCTGGGTATACAGCCAATGCAGATAGACCAGACGGCAGCTTGAGGGGATTGCAGTACTAGGCTTCAAAAAGGAGTTTTTGAATGGCGGTATATGTATTAGTTCACGGCGCGTGGCATGGCGGATGGGTGTGGGAAAAAGTGATCCCGCAGTTAGAGGCGCGCGGGCATCTGGTTTATGCGCCTGATTTGCCTGGGCATGGCGAGAATATGCAAAGTCCAGCACAGGTCAACCTGAGCAGCTATGTAGCCGAGGTCACGCATCTCTTGCAGAAAATCGCGCAGCCAGTGATTTTAGTCGGCCATAGTATGGCTGGGGTTGTGATTAGTCAGGTGGCGGAGGTAATGCCGGAGGCGATCAAGACATTAGTGTATCTTGCAGCGTTTGTGCCTGATTTTCATGGCTCCCTTGTAGAAGAGGAGCAAAAAGCTTTGAAGCCAAACGTTGGCGTGGTGGTAAAAATCAATCAGTCAGATTCTATCATTACCATTGATCATGCGCCGAATCTGCAAGAATTGTTTTATGGCCGGTGCGGTGCAGAAGCGGCACAGGGGGCGATAAAACGTCTCGGGCCGCAGCCTCTCAAGCCGTTCTTGGATAAAGTGGCTTTAACGGAGGCGCGCTTTGGTCGTGTGCCGAAGGTCTACATTGAGTGCCTGCAAGATGGGGCTATTGCTATCGAGGATCAGCGTCGGATGTGGACAAAGATTCCCTGCCAGGTCATCACGCTTGAGGCAGATCACTCGCCATTTTTTTCAACGCCCGAAGCGTTGGTCCAGCAGTTAGACCGTTAATCAAAACGGCGTGAAATCAATATTGACATTGGCCAGTCCATGATGGAGCTGACACTTATAGCATGATGATTGGCAAGGGATATGACTCTTGGGAGGGCAAATCTTCATGAGCGCTTTGTTGCGCTCATGGACGTTTTGTAGCGATAATGTCTCTAAAGTTGTCAGCGGTGACAATGCCTTAATTAATTGCTGAATCGTTGGCGTAAATATTGTTTCTACAATCTTTTTTTGGGTCATTTTTCTTTCGTTAACTTCTGTCGTAAGATCAAAGAGTCTATTCCCAGATAAATTGAGGACCTTAAGCTCACGAAGAGCCGGAAATGTAATTTTTATAAACGTCTTCAGGGCATTACATCTGAGCTGCATATGGCTAAGATTTAAGTCCTGTAGATGAGTAAGCGTTGCCAGGGCAGTGGCGACTGGCAGGTATTGAGCTTTTTCCAGAAAATTACCCGAAAGATTTACCTTTTTTAGCTTTTGAAATGGCGCAATCCATTTGTCCATAAGTTGAAAATATTGAGGAGATGGCGTGAGCTCTAACTGACGCAACTTACCACTTAATAAAGAGCGTTTAATCTTATGTTTAAGGGGGATTAAAGGTAAATCAGTAGTATTGGGAAGCCAAATACAAGGAAGGCATAGATGATTACCCCCAAGAAAATTATTTATGCCCCATACCGTTTGGGAGCAAGAGGCTAAAAGCGCGGTTTGGTATTCTTTAGTATGTTGGATGAAGTTGTATTGAGCTGTCTTCTGGACGGGTCCTAAGAGGGATTTTTGAAAATTAGGGATGAGAGTTCTAGGATTGCGTGTTTTCGAGAAGCCGCTATAGTACTCCGTAGAAAAGGCGATGGGCAGGATGAAAAAGGTCTCAGAAATTTTACTAGAGCCTTGAAAATGCGCTTTGACTTTTTGGATTAAGTCTGGAATTCTTTTAGGGAAAATTTCCTGGCATTTTGTACACACATCACGCCACGAATAAAAAGGAATCATAATGCCATAAAGTTTTGCAACCTGCGGATTGTCGTGAAGGAGCTGCTCAATTTCTGAAATGATTCTCTCTTGCAGGAACAGGGTAAACCAGTGTTCTGTGTGGTGAAGCTGTTGGCTGAGCTTTTGCGTCGATCCATCGGTTGCAAGCGGTTTGGCATAGCAAGTGCCGGCATAAACTTCCTGGAAATCCGGGAAAAAACTGTTCACATCGTCTTTTTCCAGGAGTTTGCACAAGTGTTTCGACTCAACAAAAGCATACTGAGGATTTTGTTTCGCATTTTTTGGGATGGGGTTGCCAGGTATAAAACTCATAACTTTGTTACCGTCTTTAAGATATTGCGAAATAACCTTGAATTCACTATTCAGATCTGTAGGATTTGTCAGAAAATCTAGGCGCGCGATTAGAGTGTTCTTAGCCTTAAAGACCGTTCGGCTTTTCCGTATGTGGTCAACAAGATCGCTTACTTCAGGTTTATAGGTAGCTGGCAGATCCGCAGGTGAACGATTAAAGGAAAAACTTGAGTCAGGATGTATCCACTGTGTTTTTGGATCTCCTGCTTCTGCAAGCCCGTACCCAATTAATGCAGGAGGAGTGGTTTCCATGCCCCAAGCCGCCAATGTGATGACGCTTAAAATAACATTCCGTGTAAGTAATCTGAGTATCTTCATGGCGCTTCCCCTTAAGCCATTGTTTTTACGATAGATATAGTATGCGCCCATTTTGGCAAATCAGTCAACAAGTTTGCGGGGTTGTTTTAGAGTGTATGGCAGGGCGATACTTTAGTGGCGTGTTTTTAAAAATGTACTCACGCTGAAATCTCGTGAGTTGAAGCCATAATGCGTCTATTCACAGGCAATTGGCGCATTTTTAATCAATACTCCCTAAAGTTTCCTATAAAATAACGCTACTTTTTTACTTGAATTGCTGTATGGGATTGCCATATAAGTTATACGGGACGACTATGGTCTGTCATATTTTTGAGAAGGGATTGATGTATGAAAAGCTTATTTTCTGTTTTATTTATATTGAGCACAGGCATATGTAGTGCTTACGCAAGTGATGTGCGCATTAAGGATAGTTTTGATCAAGAAATACTTTTAGAGGGCAGTATCCCTACTCAAGGCGATAATACTACCCCTCAAGTGCTTGAAACACCAAAGTTTGAGCCAGTATTTTTAGATTATACCCTGGCCCAGCGATATCCAAGGCTCGCCAGCGGTGTGTTGTTGCCGCGTCATGGTGATTCTGAGCGTGTTCTCCTCAAGTTTTATAATTTCTGTGCCACACTAGGATGGGTGATATCGGGGGGATTCATTATAGATTTGATTATTGGTCAGAAGAATGTACGGCGCTTAAAAAATATAGGGTTATATATTTCCACAATACCTGGAATCTGGACTTTAAAACATATAGGGCCTCTTAGCCAATTGATAATTGGAAATCGTAGCTACACCAGAAATGTAATTAACTGCATGGTAGGGCTGTTATCAGTGCAAACAATGGAATTGGGGTGTGTAAAATATATGGAAACCCAAAACCCCTACTTAAGCACCAGTCTTGATCCAAGCGTGGCCTAAGATATCGACAACCATAAAAAGAGAACAAAACTAAAGCGCCCCTTTTGCGGGGCGTTTTTTTATGGAGAGCTGTCTTAGCCGCAGGTATGTCTTTAGCGGCGGGCGAGGATGCGCAAATTCTTGCCATAACCGCCAGCGTTAATGAAAAATTGTAGCGAATCCGCAATGGGCTCAAGCCCCTCAACCGCGTGACCTTGGTCCTGGCGCCACCAGAGGTAATCCGCGATGTCTAGACCTTCAGTACTTAAGAATTCCACCGCCAGCCCAAGGCGCGCGAGCAAATCACTAATGGTTGCGGGTGTATAGTAGTTCAGATGATGTGTGGGCCAAATGAAGTGCGCGTCTTTCCCCATGAGAATGCGGGAAGCGCTATCGTAATTTGGGACATACAAAAATACGATGCCACCCGGTTTAAGCAAATGCATCGCTTGGCTCAAGATTTCTTTGGGGTTAGGCAAATGCTCGAGCACATCAAAGAGTGAAATAATATCAAAAGAAGCGGCAGGGAAATCACACTGCTCAAGGCTTGTATTCTGCAGGTTTAATCCACGGGCGTGCCCAAATTCAATAGCTGACGGGTTGAGGTCAATACCAAATGCCTCCCAGCCTGCGTTCTGGGCCGCCTCAACCACAAAACCGGTACTACATCCGACATCTAAATAGCGCGGTGCGCTCGGGCTGCGGTGGTATTGCTGCATAATCTGTACACGCTCTGTGCCAAAACGCTCGACACGGTAGGTGTGACTCGATTCGCCTAAGTTTTTAACGATGGTTTGATAGTCTTGGGAGCGATAAATCTCTTGATAGTGATGCTCGTCAAAAATTGGATTAACATAAATCAGGGCGCAGGCTTGGCATTTGACCAAGCTCATATAGTCTTTCTCGAGCTCAAAAACCGAGTCGGTGATGCCGCAAGTCGGGCAAGCGCGTTGAATTAACGTAACCGTTCACGGGGGTGAATGAAAAAAAAGAGATGACATAAGTTAAGTGTTTGAATAGACTGTATAGGTAATACATTCAAAGGCTTGACATATATGCACGAAATTGACCTCCATAGAAAAGTTCT
>JBILKX010000060.1:0-9243 GCA_044376435.1 Alphaproteobacteria bacterium
TCGCTTCTTGGAGCGGATCTTGTCTCTGTTCCTCTCATGCCGGCAACAGCAGCTCAATCCCTTCCAGCTCCTCTCCCAAATCGCCGCTTCTTAATCTACCCCCGTGAACGGTTACGAATTAACAGGTCTTCAGGGATTTTACCATAGGTTGCAATCAGGTGTTCAATGGGATGATTGCGCTTGCTGATCAGCTGTTTGTAAGACCCCTGCGGGCGGAGCTGTGCGATGTCCGTTGGTAAGTAATCTTGGGGGTGTTTATAATTTAGCGTTAGTTTCATAACCGTATACTAAGAGAAAGCCTTGGCGCGCGCAACATGAAATTTAGCGACTGCATTTACCCTGAGCGACACTAGGCTACAGACCAGCGGCTTGGCGGGCTCCTTGCTGCCGGTGGGCGAGGGTGTCTGCATCGAAGCCGTCAATAATCTCGTGGAATAGTTCATGCCAATTGGCCTCAACATTGAGATGCATTAAAGCCCCCCCAACGCCCACAGCGGCCCGATCCATAAAGACAAACTCTCTGGGTGGTTTGACGCCGCCAAGTCGTTTCAGTTCTTGGTGAACTTGCTCTGCAACAGCGCGGCCGTGGGCACTATCATTAATATCCTGCAAAGCACACACGCTATTGGTCAATAGTGGCGCATAAAGGAAGCGTGCCCATAGATTCAGGACGTCAATCAATTCATGGCTCAGGTTTTCAAATCCCCACTGCTCATAAGCATGAACCGCCAGATCGTTATCGTCTTTTTGCAGCGCCCAATACAAGTCAATCACGCCCTTAACAAACCGAGGAGGGAACTTACGCACGCAGCCAAAATCGAGAAGATTAACTGTGCCTTCAGAGGTAACGGTATAGTTTCCCAAATGGGGATCCCCATGAATGACCCCATAGTGATAGAACGGAATGTACCAAGCTTTAAATAAAACTTTAGCAACCTGGGTGCGATGCGCCGTGTCCGTATTTTGTGCAAAGTCAATAAGACGTTGGCCCTCAAGCCAGGACATGGTGAGAAGACGCTCTGTCGTTAAATCTGTCCAAACTCTGGGGACCTGGACCTGGTGTTGGGATCTCAGCATGTAGCGATATAGTTCGATATGGCGGGCTTCAAGTAAATAATCTAATTCTTCGCGTAGTCGGTCAGCAATCTCAGCATGAATATCGGCTGTGGTGATGGCGCGATTGAGCATTTCATAAATCCCACCAGCAAGCTTTAATTGATGTAGATCAGCCTCAATTGCGGCGGACATGCCGGGATATTGCAGCTTGCAAGCAACTACGGTGCTGTCTTTTAAGGTGGCACGATGAACTTGTCCAAGAGAGGCCGCCGCTGCTGCCGTCAGATCAAAAGTTTGGAAATAATCCTGCCAGTTACTGCCCAGCTCTTGTCGTAGACGACGTTGTACAAATAACTCCCCCATGGGTGGGGCATTCGCTTGAAGCTGCATCAGTTCTTGCGCATATGCGGGGGGGAGCGCATTAGGGATAGAGGCGACGAGTTGAGCAATCTTCATGAGGGGCCCCTTGAGGGAGCCGAGTACAACCCGCAAATCGCTGGCTAGAGCGGCATCTACAGCCGTACCACTAAAATTGCTGCCAACGTAACGCGCTGCCACCCCAGCGACACCAGAGGTCACGCTCAGGTAACGTTGAAGGCGAGCACTAAGGGTATTGTCATCCATAAAGAGTCTTATCGCTACGCTTGGTCCATCAGTTGCTCAAGCTCATCGATGAGATCACTAATCATTTGTAGACCTTGTTTCCAAAAATCTGGATCGCTGGCATCTAGCCCGAAAGGAGCGAGTAACTCTTTGTGGTGCTTGCTGCCGCCGGCTTTTAACATATTGATATACTTTTCTTGGAAACCCTCAGGATTCTTAAGATAAATCGCGTATAAGGAGTTGACCAAACAGTCGCCAAATGCATAAGAATACACATAAAATGGCACATGGAATACATGGGAAATATAAGCCCAATACACGCGTACGGCATCATCTAAATGGACAGAATCCCCAAGCGATTCCCGCTGTGTTTCCATCCAGATATCTTCTAATTCTTTGGGGGTAAGTTCGCCTTTGGTGCGGGCCGCATGAGCTTTTTCTTCAAAAGTGAATATAGCGATCTGACGCGCAACGGTGTTCAACATGTCATTGATTTTTTCAGCCAATAACGCGCGTTTTGTGGCTTTGTCAGTGGTTTGATTTAAGAGTGCCCGGAAGGTAAGCATCTCGCCAAATACTGACGCCGTTTCTGCGAGAGTTAGGGGGGCATCACACTGTAGGTGTCCTTGAGCCCGGGCAAGATCCATATGGATCGTGTGACCAAGTTCATGCGCCAACGTCATAACGTCGCGTAGTTTGCCGTGGTAATTCAAAAATAGATACGGATGTGCGCTGGGAACAGTCGGGTGAGCAAAGGCACCACTGCGTTTGCCAGGACGAGGCTTCGCATCAATCCAAGGGTTATCAAAGAATTTTTGCCCAATTTTCGCCATTTCTGGGCTAAAACGCTGCAGTGATTCCAGCACGATCTTTCTTGCTTCTGCCCAAGATATCGTCGTATCCGGTTGATCAGGCAGAGGCGCATTACGATCCCAGTATTCCAGCTGAGATTTTTTTAGAAGCTTAGTTTTTAGTTTGTAGAAACGGTGCGTGAGCTGAGGGTAAGATTCCCGCACCGATCGCACGAGGGCCTGGACAACTTCATCTTCAATTTGGTTATCAAGGTTCCGTGCAGAGACGGGGGAGTTAAACTTACGAAATTTATTGTCGATCGCGTAGTCTTTGATCAAAGTGTTGTAAATCTGGACAATGATATAGTCAACGTTTTTGAGGCCTTCAGTGAGGGCTAAAGCCGCTTCACGTCTTTTAGCGCCATCAGGGTTTTGCATCTCATTGAGGACTTCATTTAAGGTGGCTTTGCGGCCATCAAAGTTGAACTCAAGCTTGGCTAAGATTTGATCATAGAGCTTGTTCCAGGCGAAAGCGCCGGTTACTTCTTTTTCATGGAGAAGTTTTTCTTCGACGTCGGAAAGCTGATGTGGCTTAGCTTTGACGAGGTTTTTTAACCACGATTTATAGGGCGCAAGCGTCGCATCACTCACGAGGTCATCACGCTGATTCAATGCCAAAGGAAAAAAGATCAACTGACTGGAAATACCAACAGTTTCTTCGACAATCTTTTGCATAAAGCTCGTGCGTTCTGGATCGGCTTGTGCGGTCGATTGTTGGAGAAAAGCGTAACTTTGTAGTCGAGAAAGGCCCTCAGAAATACTTTCAAACTGCTTGATGGCTGTGAGTACATCTTGCTTTTGTAATGCTAAAAGCTTTCCTTCATAGCGGTCGTGAAATTCCTTGGCCAATTTTTTGTAATAGGCGATGTCAGCCTGAATCTTAGGATCGGCATTGCTTGCATAAAGATCATTCAAAGACCATTGTGGCAAATCAGCTAACACTGGATGTGACATAAAAAGACTCCCTAATAAGACAACAAAAAGATTTAATATCATACCATACTCCTTAGTAGATTGGGGGGTGAAATAATTCATTGAAATTATTTGTCGTAGCCTCGGCAATCATGCGCAGCGGTACAGATTTTAGGTGGCTAATATATTCAGCAACATGCGTAACGTAGGCTGGTTCATTACGTTTGCCACGATGAGGGACGGGCGCAAGGAAAGGTGAATCTGTTTCAATCAACAAACGATCCAGGGGGAGCCAGCGCACAATGTCTTGCAGCTCCCGAGCATTCTTAAAAGTCACAATTCCAGAAATCGAGATGTAAGCGCCTAAGTCGAGGCAGGCGCGCGCCATGTCAGCGCTACCTGTAAAACAGTGAATCACCGCTTTCACACCTGGATGTTCTTTAAGGAGCTTCACCGTGTCGTCATCGGCAGCTCGCGAGTGAACAATGACGGGCTTGTCGCAGTGTAATGCCGCGACCATGTGGGCGCGGAAACTTTGCTGTTGAAGGGCGCTATGCTCGGTGGTGCGGTAGTAATCAAGTCCAGTCTCGCCAAATCCCAGCACCTTAGGACAACGCTGTGCCCAAGCCACGAGCGATGCCGTAAGCTGGTCGTTAATGAAAATATTATCAGGCGTACAGTGATCTGGATGGATGCCAACAGAGGCATAAACGTTGGCGTACGTGGCCGTTAGTGAAGTCACGGTCTCAGCCTCTGCAAGGTCGGTGCAAATCGAGAGCATGGTCTGCACACCATTGGCGACGGCGCGCTGAACAATGGCGCCTTGTTCTTCGCCGAAATCTTCGTAATTCAGATGGCAGTGACTATCAACTAACTTCATCGGTACACCTTGGAAATAGCCCCTGAGGTTCTGGTAAATCTACCCCAGGTTTTAAGGGTTGGGTGATAGACGCAAAATCGCGTGCTGTGGGAGGGACGCGTAATTGATCAAGGAGTTTGCCGGCGGCGGTGGGCATGAACGGTTGAACATAAATGCCAAGGCAGCGGATCACTTCAAGCAATGTGTATAGAACTGTCGCTAAGCGCTCCGGATTTTCTGTGCGCAGGGCCCAGGGTTTTTGCGTGTCAACATAGCGGTTGGCGGCGCTCACAATGCTCCATATATATTCGCAGGCCTTATGGATCGCCTGAGAGGCGATGTGCTGCCGTAAATGGGGGAGCGCCTCAAGCGCGAGCTGGTGCAAGTGCTGGTCCTCAGTCGTCATGGCCCCCGGAGTGGGGATAACGCCATTGCTTTGCTTGTAGAGAAAAGAGCAGACTCGCTGCACGAGATTGCCAATATCATTGGCAAGGTCGCTGTTAATGCGTTGGCGCATGGCGGCTCTAGAAAAATCGCCATCGTGCCCAAACGGTACTTCGCGCGCCATGAAATAACGTACCTGATCGACACCATAATGCTCAACTAAGCTCACAGGATCTATAGCATTCCCTAAGGACTTAGAAATTTTTTGACCTTCATTAGTCCACCAGCCATGAGCAAAAATACGACGAGGCAACGGCAAGCCCGCTGCCATTAAAAACGCTGGCCAATAGACCGCATGGAAGCGCAGAATATCCTTGCCAACGAGATGCAGTGCGTGGGGCCAATAGGTTTGGAAGTCACCCATAGTATCTGGGTAACCAAGGGCGGTGATATAGTTCGTAAGCGCATCAAGCCAGACATACATGATATGTCCTGGCGCATCAGGGACGGGGATGCCCCAATTAAACGTGGTGCGTGAAATGGAAAGATCTTGCAATCCCCCTTCAACAAAACGAATGACTTCATTGCGGCGACTCTCTGGGGCAATAAAATCAGGATTATCGCGATAAAATTTGAGTAGTGGCTCTTGAAAATGCGAGAGACGGAAGAAGTAGCTAGATTCAGTGACCCACTCTACGGGCGCACCGGTGGGCGCTTTGCCATCGACAATTTCATCTTCGCTATAGAAGGCTTCATCTCGTGTCGCATACCACCCAGCATACTCGCCAAGGTAAATATGCTCGGAAGCTTTGAGCTGCTGCCAGAAAGCTTGGGCGGATTTATAGTGACGTGGCTCCGTCGTGCGAATAAAAATATCGTTGCTAAGATTCAGCAGAGGCCCAAGGGCACGAAAATTTTCTGACACCTTGTCAGTCAGGGCTTGGGGCGTCACCCCAGCGGCCTCAGCAGATTTGGCAACTTTTTGACCATGCTCATCAGTCCCGGTAAGAAATTTTACCTCATACCCATCGAGACGATAGAAACGCGCGATAATATCAGCGATAATTGAGGTGTATGCATGCCCGATATGGGGGGCATCGTTTACGTAAAAAATAGGCGTTGTAATATAAATAGATTTTGTCATAGTACGTACAGTCTGCAATAAATATTCCAGATGGTAGCATAACTGCCGCAATGTTGACAATGATTGAAGTGTATAACAAAAACCAAGAGCGAAACTTTGAGGTAAAACTGTGAATCACTGTGTCAGTGTATTCGAAGATCGCAATGAGCGGGAAAAGAGGTGGACATGAAGATAACGGTTTTAGGGTGTGGTTCCTCTGGGGGGGTGCCGTTGATCAATGGCCACTGGGGGCAGTGTGATCCAACGAATCGGCGTAATTACCGCACGCGCGCATCGCTATGGGTGCAGCATGACAACAAGAGCTTAATCATCGATACGGGATATGATTTTCGGGAACAAGCGCTGCGACAAAAGATTGAGCGGGTGGATGGGGTCATCTATACCCATGAGCATGAGGATCATGTCGTAGGGATAGGGGAGCTGCGTGTCTTCTATTTCTTGCAACGACAACCAATCCCGATCTATGGGTCACTCAAGACAATAAGTGCGCTGCAGAAGCGGTTCTACTTTCTATTCCAACAGCATCCCCAAGCGGACGGGTTGTATCCCAAAGTTGTCGAGCCTATAGTTGTTGAAGATGAATTTAACGCTGCGGGTCTGCCCATGCGGGTATTTCGTCAAGATCATGGATTTATCGAGAGTTATGGGGTGCGAATTGGCAATTTCGCCTACTCCACGGATGTGGTTAGACTTGACGAAGCGGCATTCGCGGCTTTGGAGGGGGTGGATGTATGGATTGTTGATGCCTTGCGGCGCGACCCGCGGCCGGCGCATAGCCATCTTGAACAAACACTGGCGTGGATCGAGCGTGTCAAGCCAAAGCAGGCTTATCTTACCCACATGGATGAGTCCATGGATTATGAAACCCTGTGTCGCGAACTCCCGGCAAACGTTGCCCCCGCCTATGATGGGTTGGAGATTGAGATATAAAGTCCCCCAACTATATTGGGATAGATTTTTTAACATAATTTTTAAACTTATTTTCACTACAGGTTATACCCAATCCAAATAGAAAAGTGGATTTTTAACCGGGGACTTATGGCTCTCGACCTGCCATTCCGATGGGACTGAGATTCAAAAAATTGAATGGAACTAGAAGCGAACTTTTGCGATGCATTATTTTAAAATTTGAAATGGATTACTTTAAAAATTGCAAATTTTATTGACAAATAAGGGTTGAATTTGAATATTATTTGCCTTATGATAGAAATTGCAAGGTGGGGTCGATCTTCTGATCTTCTTCCTCTCATATACAATTACTGAAGTACGTAAAACAATACTGCATCGGATTTTTAAATTACGAAGATTATATGAACGTGCAATTTTTATAGTCATGCCTTTAATAACACGGAGAAATCAAACATGTTACATAAACGTTATGCCCTTATAGCACTCCTTATTGTGCTACACACTCCATGGTCAGTAAAAGGCAAGGAGGAGGAACAGGTATCGGTGGGAGCGATTGCTTTACAAAACCTTTGGCAACCTGAGAGCGCCCCATCGGTTGGTCTGTTGCCTCTAGAAACTGAGAGTTCTCCTGCAGAACTCTATAGAAATTATGTCATCCCGCTTTACCAATATGGAAAACGCCAGCCACTGTTTGATCTCGACAAGGCGGTTTTTCCTGTAGAGTCGCCTTTTTCAATATTGCCCTTAGACGTTCTTCAATGCATCATAATACATCTAGACCCTCAGTCTACGCTTACTCTAACGTTAGTATCAAAGGCTTGGAATTTGCGTATACATGAGCTGTTAAAGCAATATCATAATATACTGCCTTATATGACAAGTAGGTTACTTTTTAACCCCGGCCATGTACGCACGCGAGATGAGTTTTTTGAACTCGCGTTAACTCCTGCCCTTCGGTCTGACTTTAGCAAATCAGTCATCAGTAAATATAGTCAGCAGTTACCCTTCAAAAAGGATTCTTTCTATAGGGGTAGGGTATGCTTGTCATTAGATGGTCAAGAAAGTACTGATAAAATGCTATTGGATTATGTTATCCGTTATCTGCAACTTCCCGAGAATTTTATTGAGCAAGTTCTCGAGGATTTTATTGGGCCACTTTCCAAGGATTTGATATGCCCCCCGATGTCTTCTCTGCTGGATGAATCCGGAGTGTGCGGTGAACTGATCTCCCCCCGTGCATTATGTGGTATTATAGGTGAAGCTGACATGTTACCAAAGATGTGTGAAGAGTATGAGCATAAAATTACACTACCCCCTGTTTTTGAGAGGCTAACTATTCAGGGGTCTCCTACAGCTGAGGTTGACTTACTCGACTGTGTTTTCAAATTTCTTCATCCTGAGTGTAAGTTTAATACCCTAGAGATTTCACATCTTTTGCTTACATCATCTACATGTTTCAATATTTTGAACAGTGCCCTTTCTCAAGCTGCGCTCAAAACTGTAGAAAAAATCAAAAACTTAAGAATTTTAATAGACCAAGATCTAGAGACTCCTAGCTATGTTAGTGCAGAGTATTTAAGAAGATTTGTAAACTTATTTCAAAACGTTGAGCTGCAGATTATATGTTCCCAAAAACCTTCCCAAGATACAAAATGCTTAAAGCTCCCTAAGCTAAACATACTGCAGGCCTTTGGGCTTACAGAAGGTTATGAGAATATGCCAAAGCATCCGGATCTAAGTATATTTATACATTATCCACACATTTCCCATGCGGAATCATCTGAATACTGCATAAACTTGAAGAGTAGTGACGAGCTTTTATCCCATTCATTGCGAACTATTAAGTTTATCTCGAAAATTCCTCCAGAACAGGGATCTATGGACTGTTTAAAAAAGTCCAAGCTAATGGTGGATCAGTTAAATCCGCTTCGGGTGCAGAATTTTAAACAGCTATCTTTTTCTAATCCCGAAGGGATTGAGATCCAAAAAATTGAATGGAAATAGAAGCTCACTTGTGCAATAGATTACTTTTATAAATAAAATTTTTCATAATTAGGTCCTGGCAATCAGAGGTCTTCTCTTGACTTATTGGCGATCGGTGGTTAGATATACGAAATGAGATACAAAAGGCTTTTTCAAGCGCCGGTCGAGGGTCATAATTCCCCGCTCAAAAATCCACTTTTCCATTTGGATTGGGTATATAAATTCTAAACTCAAGCAGTGTGAGCGAACGTATATGAAGAGTTTATTTAAAAATTTATTGATCGGCTTGCTCTTGCCTAACTTAGCGTTAGGGCAGACTGTGGTCTTGTCAACCGCTGCCGAAGATGCGGGGCGACAGCCGATGTCTGCCTCTGTTGCTAACAAGAGTGCTGTAAGGTCGCAGCTGCCCTCAGCCCGGCCACAGACATCTGCGAAAGCTAAGGCGTGGACGTCAGTTGCTGTCTCGATTGTCAGTGTCGGAGTGGCGCTCTTTGCCCTCGGGTACGCTGTTACCGTGCGGTCAGAGAATCATTCTTTAGCAG
>JBILKX010000061.1:0-9151 GCA_044376435.1 Alphaproteobacteria bacterium
CAATTTCGTGCATATATGTCAAGCCTTTGAATGTATTACCTATACAGTCTATTCAAACACTTAACTTATGTCATCTCTTTTTTTTCATTCACCCCCGTGAACGGTTACCGAATTTTTGATTAAAATCACGTCGGATCTGCAGAATTTGCAAACCGACTTTGTTGTCACATTCAAAGAAGCCGCTACGACTCTACCACCGCCTGCCTTACATTATCCTGCCTTACATTATAATGTATTCACATGGGATAATGTTAGAATTGACCGCCTTCCCTACATGATCTGCGCGGGCACTGCGCGTGCCTTCACTTTTATCGCTTCTGCTGCCCTCACGCGCTGGATGTACAAGAATCCACCCGCTGCTAGCCCTAACGGCACGAAGCGTGCCGCTGGTTTCACAATTGCCGGACTCGGTATTGGCGCCGCTGGAGTAACTTATCGCTGGTTTACAGGCTCCGATCTTTATATCAAGCCATTCACAACGTTTTTAACCGCAGCGTCTCTCCTCTTGCGTGGGTATGCCGAATGGCGGTCCGGCAAAACAGCCCGAGATGGCGCTAAGCTGCTCTCCCCTACCGCCCCTTAAAGCTTGTCACTCTTCTGTGCATAATCCATCCGGCAATGCCAACACAGACAGCGACGAGCAGCAGAATTAAGGCTGCAAAAGCATTAATTTGAGGATTAACACCGAGGCGTACGCTAGAAAAAACCAGCATGGGCAGTGTTGTCGCTCCCGGCCCATTCACGAAGCTCGCGATCACCAAGTCATCAAGCGATAACGTAAAGGCGAGCAACCACCCAGCCGCCAAGGCCGGAAAAATAATCGGCAATGTGATCAGAAAAAATACTTTGGCGGGGGTGGCCCCGAGATCCAGTGCCGCTTCCTCTAAAGATCGATCAAATTCTGCTAAGCGGGCTTTGACAATGACAACAACATACGCCATTCCCACAGTGATATGAGCAATCGTCACGGTTGTGACGCCGCGGCCATAGGGCCACCCCATCAGCTGCTCAAAAAACACAAACATCAACAGCAGCGCCAACCCCATGATCACATCGGGCATCACCAAGGGCGCCGTGATTAACCCATCAAAAAGCGTGCGTCCTGGAAACCTTGGGAACCGTATCAGTAAAATAGCCGCAAGCGTTCCTAAGGTCATCGCCATCGTCGCGGAGATACTCGCAATCTTGAAGCTATTCAGGATCGCTTTATGCAAATCTGTGTTACTAAATAACTCAGCGTACCAGTGGGTCGAGAACCCGCCCCAGACGCCAATCAGTTTCGAACGGTTGAAAGAATAAATAACCACTAAAATGATGGGGACATATAAAAACAAATATCCAAGAATCATTGTCCCCATCAGGCTTGGTGAAATTCTACGCATGGCTTTTCGGCTCCATCTTCGCCTGCCAGCGTTGAAACAGCATGACAGGAATCACTAAAACACCCAACAACACCACAGCAACCGCAGAGGCAACCGGCCAATCACGATTGCTAAAAAATTCTGTCCACAGCACATGACCAATCATTAAATTATCAGCTCCCCCTAAAAGCTCTGGGATCACGTATTCACCCATGGCAGGAATAAAGACAAGCATTGCCCCACTAATAATCCCAGGCATTGATAACGGCAACGTGACTGTCAGAAAAGTACGCCACGGCCGGCATCCCAAGTCGTAAGCCGCTTCAAGCAGGGAGATATCCATCTTACTCAAGCTCGCATAAAGCGGCAGCACCATGAATGGTAGATAGGCATAAACAATCCCTAAACATACGGCAAAATTGTTGTTAATCAACTCCAATGGCTTATCAATAATTCCCACCCCTAACAGAAATTCATTAATGAACCCGTGCGGGTTAAGCAGGCTGATCCACGCATAAATCCGGATTAAAAATGATGTCCAGAACGGCAATATGACCAGCATGAGCAAAAAGCTCCGATACTTCACAGGCACACGTGCAATGCCGTAAGCAATCGGGTAGCCGACAATCAAGCAAATAAAAGTCGATATAGTGGCGATACTGAGAGATTGTAGATACGCTGCCGCATACAAATCATCAACCCATAGAAAATGATAGTTGGCCAGGTTCAATTTTACAACCAGCATTTGGTTTTTTGCCCAAGTAAACACCGACTCAAAAGGTGGCGTCCCAAGTACGGCTTCCGAAAAGCTAATTTTGAGGACCAATAAAAATGGGACAAGGAAAAAGAGCACGAGCCATATATATGGAATCACCAACAATAAATCACGTCCGATATTTGCACGACGCTGCAAACTCTGCTGTGCCGCTTGACGGAATTTATTGACGACGCCTTGTGGGCGCTCTAAACGCCCTGGTTCGGGAGGAAAAGATAATGCCATCATAAGCTCCTTAAGATGTTAGGACAATACCGTTTTCAGCACGCCAATATAGGTAAACTTCATCATCCCAGTTCACGGGCCGCTCACTAAGACGCGCTAAATTCGGCAACGTCGCCAGCACGACTTTCCCAGAGGCGAGAGCAACGTGATAAATTGATACATCGCCTAAGTACCCAATTTCACGCACAATCCCTTTCGTACAGTTACGCGCTGATTCAATAGGTGTTGTCGAGATCATGATCTTTTCAGGACGAATGGCGACATTAACCTGGGATCCTACTGGCGCAGAGGCGGAATGACTAATATACAGATCACATCCAGCTTGTTCAGACCGGATCAGCACGTGGTCGGGCTCATCTTCCATCACCCAGCCCTCGAAAATGTTGATAGCGCCAATAAAATCGGCAACAAATAGTGAATTCGGGAATTCATAAATCTGCTGCGGCGTTCCAACTTGCCGCAAACGCCCATCCTGCATAATGCCAATACGCGACGACATAGTCATGGCCTCTTCTTGATCATGGGTAACCATGATAAAGGTAATGCCAACGCGTTCTTGAATGTTAACAAGTTCGAACTGCGTTTGCTCACGAAGCTTTCGGTCTAAAGCGGCCAATGGCTCATCCAACAGCAGGAGTTTAGGCTGCTTCACCAAGCTACGCGCCAAGGCAACGCGTTGCCTTTGCCCGCCCGAAAGTTGGTGTGGCTTGCGGTTGGCGAATTTACGCATATGGACCAAATCCAACACATCGTGGACACGTTCACGAATTTCTTTTGGGGGAATACGTTCTTGGCGCAGTCCAAAGGCAACGTTATCCTCAACTGTCATGTGGGGAAACAATGCATAAGATTGAAACATCATGTTAACAGGTCGCTGATAAGGGGGACGATCTGACATATCAATACCGTCAATATAAATCTTGCCGGCGCTGGGCTTCTCAAAGCCCGCCAGCATGCGCAACAATGTGGTTTTCCCACAGCCCGATCCACCCAGCAACGAGAAAAATTCCCCACGATAAATCGAAAGTGTCACATTAGAAACCGCTGGCACACCCTCAAAGTCTTTCGACACACTTTCTAGATGAATATAAGGCTCAGCTTTCGGATCTTGCCATGGTTCGATACGACTTTGCGCATTACTAAAAGCAGAGCGAATAAGCGACGTTGTCATAGAATTTATCCTTTATTGGTTCGTTTTGACGCGTGTCCACAAACGTGTGCGCTGACGCTCTAAAGCGAGCGTCATTGGCTGTATGACATACAACTTTTTACGCATCTCAGCGGTTGGATAGATGGCCAGATTATTTTGTAATTCTGGGTTTAATAAAGGAGTCGAGGCTTTATTACCATTGGCATAGCCACGCTGGTTACTAATGGTCGCAATCACTTCTGGCCGCATCAAGTAGCCAATAAATTTATGGGCATTGCGTGGGTGGGGTGGCCGCTTGGGAATTGCCATGACATCACACCAAATTTCCGCTCCTTCGCGTGGGATCACATAGTCAATCCTAACTCCGTTGCCACTCATCTTAGCCTGACGCTGTGCCAGCATAATGTCGCCTGACCACCCTTGGGCAATACAACTCTCTCCATTGGCTAAATCGTTGATAAATCGAATCGAGCTAAAATGTCGCACGTAAGGCCGCACTTGAATAAGTTGCTGAGTGGCTTTTTGCAAATCTGTAAGACTGACGCTATTTGGATCCAGGCCTAAATAGGCAAGCACTGCTGGATAAACTTCCGAAGGTGAATCTAAAAAGCTGATACCATGCGGTGCAATCCGCCGTGCAATCTCGGGATCAAACAGCAGCCCCGCATGGTCATAGGGCGGCTCAATTCCAAGCTTGGCGAGACAATCAACGTTATAGCCAATACCATTCGTCCCCCACAAATATGGCACCGCATATTGATTATCAGGATCAGCTTTGCGCAAGCGCTCAAGCAGTTCATCATCTAAGTATGACCAGTTTTCTAAAGACTGCCGATTGAGTGGTTCATAAGCTCCGGCAATGATTTGACGCTGCAGATAAGGAAACGCGGTGGGAAAAACCACATCATATCCAGAGTGCCCTGTTAGCAGTTTCGCTTCCAGGACATCGTTACTGTCATAATAGTCAAGGTTAACGTGGATGCCTGTTTCTGCTTCGAATTGCTTAATGACTTCGTTGGGGAGGTAGTCAATCCAGGTGTAGACATTCAAGACTTTATCCTCTTCAGGCGGCGTATCTGTTACCTGATCGCAACTTGAGAGCGCCAAGCCCAGGGTCACAAAAAACCATAATTTTTTCATCTCATCTCAACTTTACCTTTGAGAATTATCATTGCCTTGATGCGTCTTTAAGGGGAGCACGCCATAACACCTTGTCTCAGGTATACCATGAATGGTCCAACAATCTCAAGATGGCAGTTTGTGCGCAGCCTGCTTATCATGGTACCAACCCTGTAGTAAGAGATATGCCGCATCAGCCGCATTACGCAACCACAAATACCCTTGAACTAGCCCCACCAAGCTACCCCCTGCCAATGGGATGATGTTGGAGAGCAAATTCAACTGATCTGGCCGCCCCCTCTCCCCCATGGCTAGCTTGAATAAGTAATATCCACACATCCCAACTCCAATACCAGCGACGGTATTTGACATTGCAAAGAAAGCCAATGTGCGATACAAGGCCTGACGCTGAGTTTTTGTCTTAACTTGGTGCAAAAGTTGATCAACATCTTGGAGTGACACATTAGATTTATGCTGTTTCCCACTCCAGACCGCGGCAATGAAACTTAAAAAACCAATGAAACCATAGGTCTTAGCCATACTATAGTGCTCGGGAGATTCACGGCGCGCCACCCAATCATAGCTTGGCAGCACACTCTCCCGCATCTGCAATTGAGCGACATAAGGCATGGGTGTCGGCAGTATCGGCGGTGGTGTATAATTTTGCAATACTGCAACAACTCTATCGCTTTTATCACTTTCCTCAGATTTCTTGCTTTTAGTACTCGTAGAGTAGAGAAGCATCCCATCCTGGGTATTGCTAAATTTTGTTAACTCTGGTGACAGTTTTAAATCGGGCATTGATACCTGGGTCAACTTACTCCAATCAATATTAGATGGAGACAAATGTAGCGCCCCCCACACTTTGCCCTCAGGAAACTGGTGCTGTAGAACCGTGTAATATGTGCCCGGCGTTTGGGGCTCATATTTTAAATACTGTAAATTCCCAAAATGCAGCAAAACACTAAAGTCTCTAATGAAAATTTTGAGGTCTGGGCTGGACTTTTGCATCTCTTGAATCATCGTAATAGCTGGGGTTAAACAGACTTCTTGAGCAGCGCTTTTAAGCGCCTCCTCATGCTTGAATAACGCCTCAATGGCTGCTTGCCCCTGAAATTGTTCATAATTGTCGAAAGACCCTCGCAATTCGCATGGACCCCAGCTATATTCATGGCGCTTATGATACTCCCTGACATAATCGCCCTGGGTCATCAGCTCGTAAATCCGCAACCCACAGCCCCCCGTAATGACATACCACCCCAAGGTTCGCAACCGCCGCATAATCGCAATATCCCAAGGAATTGAGGTTTTTTTTTCTTGATGCTCTTTAAGTTTTACGACACTTGGTCGAGGCGCTGTAGAGGGTTTAGCTTCCGCAGACACATGTTCTAAGGAATCTCCCCATGCTTGATAGAAAAAGAAAATCCAAACTAGCCATAAATAAGGTACCAACTTTTTATGCATTTTTATTGTTCCTGTTGGTTCAGTTTATACACCCTATTTACCTACTAGGATGCACAAGAAATCTTGCCTAAACAATTATGGCTATCTGACTGCTACATAATCGCTTTGAGCACGAATGGCAGTATACCTCCGTTTTTGTAGTATTCCACCTCACTCAGCGTATCAATCCGGCATGTCAGCGTAATCGTGAGATCGGTTTTATCCTCGCGGATAATGCGGCAACGCACATCCATACGTGGCGTTATGCCTTGCTCTAATCCGGTAATTTCAAAAATCTCTGAACCTGTTAAACCCAATGATTGACGATTCATCCCATCTTTAAAGGTTAACGGCAAAATCCCCATTCCCACCAAATTAGAGCGATGGATGCGCTCGAAACTCTCAGCAATAACGGCTTTAACTCCCAAAAGCTGTGTGCCCTTCGCGGCCCAGTCTCGAGACGATCCAGTGCCATATTCTTTACCAGCAATAATCACCAGCGGCGTGCGAGTTTCGGCATATTTTATTGCTGCATCATAGATCGGCATCACCTCACCAAGGGGCATAAACTTAGTGACACCACCACTCGAGCCAGGGACCATCTCATTGCGTAACCGAATATTCGCAAAGGTGCCACGCACCATAACTTCATGGTTTCCGCGCCGCGCCCCATACGAATTAAAATCTGCTGGCGCTACTCCGTGCTGTTGTAAATACCTTCCTGCTGGACTATCTTTCTTAATAGACCCCGCCGGTGAGATATGATCAGTTGTGATACTGTCACCCAAAATTGCTAAGGGGCGCGCGCCGGTAATATTGCTTAAAGGCGCATTCTCACGACTAAAATTCTCAAAATATGGGGGATGCTGCACATAAGTACTTGTCTTTTCCCAAGCATAGGTTTTGCCTTGAGGCACTTGGATTCGCTGCCACTCTTCGCCGCCCTTAAACACATCTTGATAACGCTTTAAAAAGATATCAGGTGTAATAATATCGCGGATTACTTGATGAATTTCTTGTGTTGAAGGCCAGATATCCTTCAGGTAAACAGGTTGCCCCTGAGAATCTACCCCGATAGGCTCTTCTTTGAGATTGATACGCACGCTCCCAGCCAGAGCATAGGCAACCACTAAGGGAGGTGAGGCTAAGTAATTGGCTTTGACATGAGGATTGACGCGCCCCTCAAAGTTACGATTCCCAGAGAGCACTGCCGCCACAGTTAAATCATGTGTCTCAATATGATGGGCAATAGCCTCGGGCAAGGGGCCAGAGTTACCAATACATGTTGTACAGCCATAGCCTACAAGGTGAAAGCCTAGCTGATCCAAAGCTGACTGCAGTTCAGACTGTTGCAAATAATCCGAGACCACCTGACTTCCTGGGGCCAGAGACGTCTTCACCCACGGCTTGACACGCAACCCACGCTCTAATGCCTTCCGCGCTAAAAGACCCGCCCCAATCATCACGGATGGGTTTGAGGTGTTTGTACAGCTGGTAATCGCCGCAATAACCACATCTCCATGTCCGAGCTCATAATTCTGCGTTACCACTGGCAAGCGCGCTGTATCAGCATCTGGTTTTTCCGCCTCGAGGGTTTGCGCAAACGAGGCTGGAACAGTCCCTAAAGCCACCCGATCTTGCGGACGTTTGGGCCCCGCTAAGCTTGGCTCCACAGTGCTAAGGTCAAGAATTAATGTATCGGAAAAAACTGGGTCAGGCGTTGTCGGTGACCGCCATAATCCTTGAGCCTTGGCATACGCCTCTACAAGGGCAATTTGTGATTCCTCACGTCCACTCAAACGCATATAGCGAATGGCTTCATCATCAATTGGAAAGAAACCGCACGTTGCCCCGTATTCTGGCGCCATATTCGCAATCGTCGCCCGATCAGCAAGCGACAAGTGATCAAGACCGGCGCCATAAAACTCCACAAACTTGCCGACCACGCCTTTAGCACGGAGCATTTGTGTAATCGTTAGCACAAGATCTGTTGCGGTCGTCCCTTCAGGGAGGCTACCCGCCAGCTTGAAGCCTACGACCTCTGGAATCAGCATAGAGAGAGGCTGACCGAGCATCGCTGACTCAGCTTCAATCCCGCCAACTCCCCAGCCCAAAACTGCTAGACCATTAATCATCGTTGTATGGCTATCGGTTCCCACGAGGGTATCGGGATATGCAATCCGCACGCCGTCTTGCTCATGCCACCATACAACTTTCGCGAGGTATTCTAAATTAACTTGGTGGCATATCCCAGTTCCTGGCGGCACCACCCGAAAATTATTAAAGACTCCTTGGCCCCATTTTAAGAAGGCGTATCGCTCATGATTACGCTCAAATTCTAAGGCAACGTTATCTTTAAATGCCCCATGATGCCCGAAATGATCGACCATAACCGAGTGATCAATAACCAAATCCACAGGGATTAAAGGGTTAACTTTTAGAGGTTCACGCTGCATTTTTGCCATAGCGTCCCGCATTGCCGCGAGATCGACGACAGCTGGCACCCCTGTAAAGTCCTGCATCAGGACGCGCGCTGGATATAAAGAAATATCACGTGCAGGCCGGTGCGACTGGAGCTGAGCCGCAACTGCTTTTATATCATCAGGCACTACAGTCGTCCCGTCCTCATGGCGCAGCAAATTCTCCAGAACGACTTTTAATGAGAATGGTAAGCGGCTAATATCGCCAAGCTTTTCTGCGGCGGCCTCAAGGCTGTAATAATGATACTTATGCTCTCCCACGACAAGCTCTTTTCGCGACTTGTAAGAATCCATAATCTCTCCTTTTACACGATGACCTAAGCCGAAACAATCGCTCAAAACTTAGACTGGCCTATTAGGTCTCACATCCAAGTGGCTGCTCAAAGTTTACTTGATCTAAAATAGCACGATATACTAAAAATAATGTATAATAAGAAAATTAACAAAAGGTAATTTTTAATTTAATATTAAAATAATTCAAATAATATAGGATGTGTCGACATATTATCTGAGCCATAGGAAGATTCCAGCAAGGAGGACAAAAGCAAGATAAGCCGAAGCAGTTTTGTCATAACGGGTTGCAACGCGTCGGAAATGC
>JBILKX010000083.1:0-2825 GCA_044376435.1 Alphaproteobacteria bacterium
TTTTCTCGAATTGATCATCACGTAAATGTTTTGTATAAGACATATTTTCCCCTTTTCAGAGAAAATATCACTTCCTTGTTAATATGTCGACACATCCTACATTTTGAGAATAATAAATAAAAAAAGGGAAAGAGATATGAGTAACCCGTTATCAAAAACATCAAACTCGCTCTTGTCAGGTGGGCTGACAGGAATGCTTGCAACCATGGTTGCGTCTAGGGCTAATGCCGAAGATGCAGTTGTAGCCGCTGCAAAAACGTTAAATTCTGGGGACACTGCCTGGGTTATTGTTTCTGCGGCTTTAATTTTGTTAATGACAATTCCAGGTATTGCGTTATTTTATGCAGGACTTGTGCGTCGTGATAATGTGTTAACCACAGTGATGCAAAGCTTTGCCGTATGCTGTTTGGTGGGCGTGTTATGGCCACTGATCGGATATTCACTGGCTTTTACCGGAAATTCTGCGTTTATCGGTGGGCTTGATTTATTAATGCTGCAGAATTTGCCGCTAGACCGGTTGAAAGATACCATTCCAGAACTGGCTTACATAATACAGCAAGGGGCGTTCGCGGCTATTGCCGTCGCAATCATCCTTGGATCGGTCGCGGATCGTATTAAGTTTTCAGCCGTGGTTGTGTTTTCAAGCCTCTGGCTTCTATTGGTATACTGTCCTGTCGCACACTGGGTATGGCACCCAGCAGGTTTGTTTACTGCGCATGGGGGGCTCTTTGGCCTTGGGGCGGCAATTGATTTTGCGGGCGGCACCGTGATTCATATCAATGCCGGTATTGCCGGTCTTGTGATGTCATTAGTCATCGGTAGACGGCTTCCCACTGTTTCGCAAGATATGCCCTACAGCATTATTTTTAGTGTCATCGGCGCAAGCTTTTTGTGGATTGGCTGGTTTGGCTTTAATGGTGGTTCCGCCCTCACAAGCTCAGCTCTCGCCGCAAATGCCATCCTCGTGACCAACGCCTGTGCATCAATGTGCGCGCTCGCTTGGATGCTGATTGAGACGATACACCGCGGCAAACCCAGTGTCATCGGTGCCCTCACCGGAGCCGTCAGCGGTTTGGTTTGTATCACACCTGCGGCTGGGTATGTAACGTTCACATCGTCATTGTTTATGGCAATTATTGCAGCGGTTTTTTGCTATTGGGCGGTTCATATTCTTAAGAAACAACTTAAGTACGATGATTCCTTAGATGTCTTCGGTGTTCACGGCATTGCTGGGATTCTCGGAGGATTCTTGGTGGGTATTTTTGCGACAAAAGATATCAATTCTGTTGCTGGGCTTTTGGAAGGGAATAGTCCCCAAATTTGGGCGCAGATACTGAGTATGCTAGTGACGATTATTTACTCTGGGATCGCCACATACATTATTTGCAAGGTTACAGAGGCGCTGGTGGGCCTACGGGTAAGCGCTGAAACAGAAAAGCGAGGGTTGGATATGGATCTACACGGGGAGACAGTCTAAAGTTCCCCGTTAAAAAGACGCTCTGAGGCCATCTATGGCCTCAGAGCTTTTTTTATGCACCCACCCAACTATACCCAATCCAAATGGAAAAGTGGATTGGGTGTATCTATTTCTTCTTTAAAACGTCAGCGAGCTGTTGGTCAATATCTGTGTTATTTGGGAGAGACTGGGTAATGCAGCCATACCATCCCAACCCATCATAGCCTTCGTATCCTATGGTTTGGGCGAAGGCAACAATATTATTGTTATCATCGTAGTAAACACCCTTCTTTTGCCCATTTGTTTGCAGCGGAAATTTCTGATAAATATTCTGACCATTAGAAGCGGCGATAATGCGCAGATTGTTATCAAGCAACATCACACATGTCCGATCCCATTCATCTACACTAAAATTAGGCTCATCACACACAATTGATCGTGCTTGTGCCCCCCAATCAAAAAATGCACCTAATACGCCGATAATCTCCCCATGGGTTTCGCCGTTGTGGCGCACAGCCGTGGCATAAATAGCGGTAGGCTTATTATTATGCAAGGCAGAGTCGTGAATGTCATCAACCACATACTCGTCACTTGAATGTGTTTTCATGGAATTCACAAACCAAGGTTCATTGGCGACATTTTTGCCGACAAGATGGGGGAAAAGCTCTGGCTGTGAGGTCGCAATAATATGGCCATCCTTATTTGCGAGAATTAAATTCATGTAAATAGTATAAAAGCGATTAATGACTTGCAGGCGCTTCCCAGCGTAATTCGTTAGGTTGGAGGAACAATTTGTTAACGCTTGTAGGAAAGCTTCATCCGTGGCCCACCAACGCACATCTGCGGTGCGCTCAAAAAGATTGCGTACAATCAATTGTACTAACACCAGGGATAAATTTAAAAGTTTTGTGCCCTCGATCTCCTGAACCATTGTATTGGAAAGCTCCGCAGCATAGGCGAGGCGACTTAAAACATTTACATGGAAATCAGTGGACGTTTGTTGCGCTTGCTGAGCAAGATTCTTTACTTCTTGAGCCACAATGCTAAAGCCTTTGCCAGCTTCACCGGCACGCGCTGCTTCAATAGTCGCGTTCAAAGCGAGCAAATTTGTTTGCTTAGCAATCTTTTCATGAATATTTGAAAAGTTGTCCACATCCTGGCGAATGACTTGGATCAACTTTTGCACGCGCCTAGGCATACAAACACCTCAATAGCAATAAGGTCTATTCCCAATTGTCAAATCATTATAATTTCTAAGGCTTTATAATCCATGTATAAGTTCAGATAGAACTGAGACGTGACTGGGTTAAAATAGGGTGTGAGCGTGGCGCGCTTTTCAAATAAGCGCCGTAGCGAGCTCACACCGCTC
>JBILKX010000020.1:0-25452 GCA_044376435.1 Alphaproteobacteria bacterium
TTTAATAAAATCAAACACTTCAGAAGGGTCTTCTCCAGGTTCGATAAAAAAGCCTCCTGTTTCATGGGCTTTTTAGCCTACGCTTCTATCGTTATTTGGTTACGATAAAATGTGTTCACAGAACCTACATATTATTTATGGAACTTATCTTTTTTGTATAGTCCACAGAGTGGATTTTTGGACCGACTACTTAGCGGGGAGTAGACTTACCGTCCATGGCAACTGTCGAGATATTTCTTGAATTGCAGGGTGCAAACACCTGATCGTCAGAGATGTAACCTTCACATCATGCTGCAGAATCATGTGCACAAAATGCTGCGCTGCCCGCTTCGAATAGAGCCAGACCTCGTCGACCTGACCATTGTGCAATGCCTGCAGTGTTGGCGCCTGCAGAGGCTGCAGGACAGCTTCATAAACGACCACGCGCTCAATTCTATACGCTGGCAATAACACCGAAAGATCTTCCTGAATGTGCTCCCCAGAAAGATAGACCAGCCGGCCTACAGATGGCTGCATATGGCCCTGCACCCATTCTTGCAGATGCGCAACCGTTCCCCCAGCATTAATACAGCGACTGAATCCTAGACTCTGCGCAGTCGCACATGTGTGCGGGCCTACAGCAATCACTAAATCCTGGGCGTTCGCCATCTGCGTCAATGCACTTAAAGCGTGTTGACTGGTGACCACCCAAGCGTCAGGTTTTATCCCCTCACAAGGTAAGGGGCGATCTTTAATAACTATCAGGGGATTTGCAATAACTTTATAGCCTTGCTGGATGAGTCCAGCTGCCGTGCGTGTTGCGGCTGGTTCAGACTGCGTCAGCAGGATACAAGGCATGGATTGCCTCTGCGACTGAGTCCACGAAAGTACATAAACGCGCCGTCTCGGGCTGGGCAAAATTTTGATCCCGGATGTGCTGTAACAATTCTTTTAAAGGGTTCCAATACCCATTAATATTCAGCACAATAATTGGCTTATCGTGCAAGCGGATTTGCCGCCAGGTGAGGACTTCAAAAAATTCATCTAAGGTACCAAACCCCCCCGGCAGAATAATAAACGCATCCGCTTTATCAAACATCGCATGCTTACGGGCATGCATATTCTCTAACACATACAGTTCCGAAATATCCTCGTGAGACCCCTCGTAAGTATGAATATGCTCAGTCGTAAACCCAACCACATGCGCCTTCGAGGCGACCATAGCATCCGCTAAAACCCCCATCAGGCCAAACCGAGCGCCCCCATAAATAAGCGTTGCGTTCTGCTTCGCTAGCGCTGCGCCCAGATCCGCAGCCGCTTGTTTATAGATAGGATCACCGCGATCAGAAACCCCACAATATGCGCATATATATTTCATCTCTGTTCTCATTCATCTAATCTCCTCAGCAAAAGGTCAGGTTAACAAAGGGCATTTTGCCTATCCTTTTTTCAAAGCCCACCGCCAGACCCGCGAATTCTGGTCATCTCCAGCTACTGTGTTTAATGATAGGGCTACAGTATCCGCCAAATCACGTCCGATGTAAACAGCTGATTGTAATTCCCAGATTGGCGATTGATCAGTATAAAAATACCAATGATTATTTCCTGCACTGATCTGCCACACATTGGATTTAGGCGTCGTACTGACCTGCACGGAAGGATGCCACAAAAATCTTAACTGCACAGGACACGCCGTCATTTCATACCCTGACGAGAGTAAAATGATCAACCGATCCTGTCCGCGAATATCTTCTCCACTTGCATGCACATATAGCTCACGCTCATAACGGATTCTTCCCCCAGATGTACTCCACTCCCGGGCAATCGTCAACAACGTATGTCCATTATCAACAATCCGCTTTGGAGGATGGACTTTGCTCGGCAAGCCCGCAAGCATCGGGATATGGAGATTATTAAACCTTTCCCAATCGTGGTCAGGCGTCACAAAGCGCCGATAACCGCCAAAGGCAGGCGCGCTATTCACTAAAATACGCTGACGCCCGACACTGACTTCAAATGCACCCGCGCCTACATGCGACGCGCTCAATTTTCCCACATTGCCCGCATCAACAAGTACAAGAGACTTTTGTGCCACGATCCGCTCAAGGCCAGCCCGACCCAAGAGGGCTGCAGAACGCCCAACCTCCACGCCCGCATATGAAAGCACACTGTCCAAAGCTTCAGGCGCTACTTGCCTTCCCGCTCCGAATTGTGCCAAGCCGCCATCGCCGTGTCTGTATAAACGTAAAACCGGCGCCATCGCTTCAATATACGTTTGAATATAGGTAAAGTCGCCATAGCCACTCTGATGCAAGGCACTGCGAATATCGACTAAGTCACGCAAAATCACAAACTGATAGACTGGATTACGCGATTTATGCATGCCATCAGCGCCGATTTGCTCATGCAGTAACTCTTGAAATATGGGTAGAAACTTAAAGAGTCTTCTTGAGTATCCAGGAATCGATAAAATGGCAAGGATAAGGCCTTTCATACCAACGAGCTGCCGCCAAGGGTCCATCTCTTGACGCAACGCCATCATCAGATAATCACATTGCTGACGGATACTCTGATGAAACCGAGATTGAAATGCGATATCAGCACTGGCACCAAAAAAATCATAGACGCCTAACCACATTGAGAGGCGTTGACCCACAATATCAAAGCGCCACAAAATCTCGGTACTTTTTGGAGCAGTTTCGATCCAATCACTGATCAAATTCCTCGCAAGCAGCCGGCTATCATGATCTCCTAGCTGGCGTAATCCCCGCAGCCACTCAAAACGATGCAACGCGCCTAATGCTTCCTCTGACACGCCAAAAGGCTGCCACACTTTCTCCAAAATAACCGGAAACTCTTCACCATATAAACGAAACTTGCCCCGCCTTAGAAGCTGAGCTTGAGTCATGTCGCCCGGCCAAAGATCAGGCGGCGGCAATCTTAGAGGCTCTCGCACTTTATCGCGCCTTAGCCGTGGGCGCATCACCCAGTGACGCTGCCACTGATAGTACTGCACTTGCAATCGATCCCACATACCTTTCATTGGCATGCGTTCCCTCGTAAAGCGGCAACAGTGTTTACCATCTGCGATGAACGGAAGATTGCCGTCCCACTGACGAGTACGGACGCCCCCGCAGCACGCGCCAAAGACGCAGTCTCAGGATTAATCCCCCCATCGACATGGATCGGAAAGTTAGCCCCCATTAACTGACGCAGCTCAGCAACCTTAGACAATTGCTCCGACATAAAGCGTTGCCCGCCAAACCCTGGTTCAACCGTCATAATCAATACTAGATCTATCATGTCAAGATAGCCCTTAATGGCATCAAGAGGTGTTGCTGGTTTTAAAGCGACACCTGCGTATATGCCACGATTACGTATTGTCTGTAACGCTTGCGGCCAGTCGTCACTACTCTCTGGGTGAATCGTGATCGTCTCAGCCCCAGACTGCAGAAAAGCAGGCAATAAATTTGTAGGTTTTTGCAACATAAGGTGCACATCGAAGGGCAATGTCGTCAGCAACCGACAGGCACGAACCGCATCCGCATGAAAGGCTAAATTAGGCACGAAATGCCCATCCATACAATCCCAATGCAATCGATCCACGCCCGCCGTAATCGCTGCTTGCATTTCCAGGGCAAGCTTGGATGGATCTGCCCCAAGCATTGATGCAGCTATTTGCACGCTTTCGATACCCCCTAATTTGTTTCTCTAAATTCAGCTTAGGATACCTAATCCATAAGCACTTAGGCTTTCACACCTTTGCACACGATGCTTATACACAGCGCATCCTTATAAGGTCAAAACTTTAAGTCGCCCTCAAAATCTTGCGTTCAAGATTTCCTGCAAAACCACACTGTTTGAAGAGTCTAAGCTTTGGTCACGGCTACCCTATAAAAATTTTTTGAGCTCGTCAACCAAATCTAGCTTTTCCCAAGAGAAATGTCCCTCAGGTGTAGGGTCACGCCCAAAATGACCAAAGCTTGCTGTAGGGCGATAAATAGGTTTATTAAGCCCAAGCAAAGTACGGATACCTCGTGGAGACATATCAATTCTTTCACGCAAAAAGCGCACTAAGGGGCTATCGCCAGCTTGGTAAACCTGATCTAACTTGACATAAAGCGCCACTGGTTGGGCAACGCCAATAGCATACGCTATCTGGATCACACACTTGCATGCTAACTGCGCTGCAACAATATTTTTAGCCAGATACCGCGCGATATAAGCGGCTGAACGATCCACTTTTGTTGGGTCTTTGCCTGAAAACGCTCCGCCCCCGTGTGGAGCCGCCCCCCCGTAGGTATCCACAATGATTTTGCGTCCTGTTAACCCCGTATCTCCTGCCGGACCGCCAATAACGAAGCGTCCTGTTGGATTAATGTGAATGACCGTTTCCTTTGTCACCCAGCCCTCCGGCAATATCCGCTGAATGAGCGGCATAACAAGCGCGCGCACATCAGCTTGGCTAAGATGCCCCTCATGTTGCGTAGACAAGACAATCGCCTGAGCCCCAACTGGTATACCATTTATATAGGCTAAAGAAATTTGACACTTGGCATCTGGCAACAAGCCAGAAACCTCCCCGGAGCGCCGCGCCTCTGCCAAACCTTGCATTAACCGGTGCGCATAAAAAAGCGGCGCTGGCATGTACACATTAGTCTCATCACAGGCATACCCAAACATTATACCTTGGTCACCTGCACCTTCGGCTTTAGTCGCGCCCGCGTCTACGCCTTGGGCGATATCACTCGATTGCCCATGGATAAAACAAGCGATATCTAACGTACGCCAATCAAAATTTTCTTGATCATAGCCCAGGAATTTAACCGCATCTCTTGCTGCCTTAATGACTATCTCTGCAGTGATCGCCTGTGGGCCACGCACTTCACCAGCAAGAACAAGGCGATTTTGCGTCGCTAATGCTTCAACCGCAACCCGAGCCTCCGCATCTTGCGCCAGAAATAAATCAACAATTGTATCAGATACATAATCACACAGTTTATCTGGATGCCCTGCAGCAACCGACTCGCTTGTCACGGTGTAGGATGTTGTCATACGATGATTGCTCGTCTTTTTATTATATAGTTGGTCCAAAAATCCACTCTGTGGACATCTGCGTCGTCAAAAATCCACTTTTCCACTTGCATTGGGTATATGACATATTGAACTATTTATTATGGTCATTTACAACGTAGCCGCTTTCATTGTTAAAAGATAGCCCCTGATGAGTTAAATTCTCTATAAGGGTAAGAATGCTTTTTTTAACATCATGAGACTGAATTTTACGGAACGCCTCTACAAGATTGTTGATCATTATATCATTAAATATAGGCGATGAACAGGCTTCATCCAACGTTTCTAAGCCTTCATAAAAAAATGCAATTGGTACTTCCAAGATTCTGGCCAGATCAAACAGTCGGCTTGCACTAATACGATTGATACCTTTTTCATATTTTTGAATTTGTTGAAAGGTTAATCCCACAAGTATAGCTAATTTTTCCTGACTATGACCCATTTCTACCCGGCGTTGCTTAAGGCGACGGCCAATGTATTGATCAATAAACTCATCTGGGCATTTTTGTTCTGTCATCTTCCGCATTTTCCACACTTTCCTTTTCTACATATGCGTGAATCGATTAAAGCCTGAGAGACAAGCCTATTAATTCTCAGCATGGCTTTTTAGGAGACATAAGATTTAACACACAAAACTTTCCCTGTCTGCGCTACATAATGTCACAAAGATTTTATTATTCTTGTTGTGTTAGGCAACGCTTAGCACCAGGGGGCTAGCTTTTTAAATCTTGATTGCCCCCAAAGCACTTTCGTCTTTGAGGCATAAATATTATGGAGCACATCGCAAAAATCTGCAACAGTAAAATCCAGTCTCCCCACTCACGATATACTGTCTTTATATTGTGCAATGGTAAAACCAACTCAATGACACCCTCAACCCCCAAAGGTTGAAAACTACAAACCCGGCCATAGGCATCGATCACCGCCGAAATGCCCGTGTTTGCGGCTCTTACCAAGGGCAAACCTTGCTCTATCGCCCGCAGTCGCGCCGCCAAAAAGTGCTGATAGGGACCAGAGGTCTCCCCATACCATCCATCGTTCGTGAGATTCACAATCCATTGCGGAAATTCTGGCGAAGACGCCGGCACGCGAAATTCTGGAAAAATAACTTCGTAACATACCAATGGCTGAAATGGCGGCAATCCAGGGACATGCACCACACTCGGCCCCGGACCTGGCGTAAAATCTGTGACCCCTTGTGTCAGTTTACGGACGCGCAGCTGCAGTTTTTCAAGTAGCGGCCGACATGGGATATATTCCCCAAAAGGCACCAATCGAGACTTGTGATAACAAGCCATCACCTCCCCGCGGTCTCCCATAACGAGCAAGCTATTATGCACACCATTCGGGTCCTTATAAGGAACCCCTAAAATCAGCAGGCCCTGTGGAGGCACGACAAGTTTCAATAACTCTCGATATGCCAAATTCTGTAGCATAACCCCCGGCACTGCGGTCTCTGGCCAAATGACAACATCTACGGGCTTGCCCCCTGAATTTACAATATGCGTTTCCAAATTCAGCCACAATCTTTGTGGATTCCATTTATCAATCTGACTAACATTTGGCTGCACCAAACGAATCACAGGTCCAGAAGCTACAGGAGCCTCATGGAGATACAACCTATAGACTCCATAAGCTACATTTGCTAAAAGAATTATTGTATATAAGGATACGTAAATATAGGTTTCTTGTTTATGAGACCTCTTGCGGTGATAGATTCCCCAACCCACCGCTAACGCCATAAAATGGTAAAGCCCCAACCCATAAATTCCTACTAATGCCGCTGGCTGCAATAAGACATCAAATGCCCCCCATGCGTACCCCAGTAGATTCCACGGAAATAAAGGAAAAATCTTGCCACGAAATAATTCAGATCCCAACCACAACAACCCGACCAAAGGAATCCATACGAGATCTGGTGCGGGCCAACGCTTGCGGAGGTGCCAAGCCACCCAGCCTACTAATGCCGGGAATACAGCAAGTGCTGCGGGAATGAGCTTAACAGCTAACGGCACCAGTGGCCAAAATTTTTCGATATCAATCCATAAGGCCCGCGCGATCCAGTGCAGTCCGCAGATAAAATGCCCCCAGCCAAACCACCATCCTAACTGGAAAGATCGGCGCGCCGTTGACGCCTTAACTACATAGGCATACCACCATGCTAAACCTAGGATTAGAGCTGGCCATAAAAAAATGGGAGCAAAGCCTAAACCGGATATTGCCCCCCACAAAAATGCCGACCACCACCTTGCTTGCAGCATCAAGACATATCCGCCAAAGAAGCACTTAAGGGCTCAACCGCTCTTATAATCACGCGCTTCACCCTTCTTGGATCGGCGTCTACAATTTCGAACTCTACCCCACTTGCATGCCGTACAACTTCACCCCGATTCGGCACACGACCGATTAAAAAGGAGACAAGACCACCTAAGGTATCAAAGTCTTCGTTTTGCTCCTCTTCTGATAAAAAGTCACCGATTTTTGTTTCAAGCTCTTCGAGCTTAATCCGAGCATCAGCTAAGAAAGAGCCATCGGCACGCTGGATAAGCTGCTGAGACAAATCCGCAACAAGATCTTCATCAAAGCCGCTTAGCAGTTGCTGTAGAATATCTTTCTGACTTACCAAGCCGTCGACGCCGCCATACTCATCCACAACTAACGCGATATTTAAACGATGCTGCTGCATTTTCTCTAACAGATCAAACAACCGCATTGAAGGCGAAACAAACAACATGTCGCACGCCATGGCACTCAGGTTAAATGGCTCATTGTCAACGACATGCGCGGCAAGATTGACAAATAGCTCTTTGGTATTTACAGCGCCCACAATATCGTCTAAAGATCCACGATAAACTGGCAAGCATGTCTGAGGTGTGTCACGCAATACGGCGAGAATCTCCGGCAGTTCAGCCGCTTCATCCAGCGCCGCAATATCAACACGCGGAATCATGATGTCTTTAGCCGTCAGGTTCTGTACAGCTTGCAAGTGCGCCAACAGGGTGACAGATGGCCCAATGACCGCATGCGGCCACACCGGTACTACAGATGGCTTGTCTGGCTGCGATGGCAAAGGTTGACGAAATTTCTTGATAACGCTCTTCCACCAGGAAGAATTGGGATTAGATGGCCGGTCAGTGTCAGAACTCATATACGTAACTATCAAAAAATATTTGATATCCTAATTAGTTTATACCCCTTTTAACGTATACTCAATTCAAACAAAGGGAGAATTTTTGAGAGGCACATTATAATTGACTCCCGAACTCAAATTCTCCACATCTTCATTTGCATTGGGCACAACATTAAAGTATGGATCTTTAAGGATTTAACATACCACACGGTTCATTGTCACGCTTATTTTTTATAGTCCAATGTGAAAAAGTAGCTCTGAGGCCATAGATGGTCTCAGAGCATCGTTTTAAGAGCCTCCAGGCGGCGCGTGTGTAGCGTGCAGTTTATTACTAAAGCGCTTGCCATTTCTCCATAAATTCGCTACTTTGCATATGAAAGGAATGTGTAGACCTGCATGACGACAAGTACTCCTGCCACCAAGCCACCGAAGCCAAGCTGGATTAAAGTTAAAGCCCCGACCTCGGCTGGGTATCATGAAACTGCAGACTTAATGCGGATGGCAAAGTTGAACACCGTCTGCGAAGAAGCTGCATGCCCTAATATTGGTGAATGCTGGTCTAAAAAGCATGCCACTGTCATGATTCTAGGCAGTGTTTGCACAAGAGCCTGCACCTTTTGCAACATTAAGACTGGCCGCCCAGATTTACTCGACCCGCATGAGCCAGAACGTGTAGGTGACGCCGTTGCGCAATTAGGATTATCACATGTCGTGATTACTTCTGTGGATAGAGATGACCTTCCTGATGGTGGTGCCACGCACTTTTCCCAAACCATTGAAGCAATCCGGCGTGCCACACCCACGACCACCATTGAAGTGCTCACTCCAGATTTTCTGCGCAAACCAGGCGCTGTAGAGATTGTCGTTGCAGCACGACCTGACGTCTACAATCATAACCTTGAAACTGTCCCCCGGCTTTATAGTGAGGTACGACCTGGAGCGCGCTATTTTCACTCCCTCTCTTTGCTCAATCAAGTCAAAACCCTAGATCCTTCGATGTTCACCAAGTCCGGCATTATGGTAGGATTAGGCGAAACCCAAACAGAAGTGTACCAAGTTATGGACGACTTGCGATCTGCCCAGGTTGATTTCATCACCATCGGGCAGTATTTACAACCAACCCCCAAACATCACGTCGTAGATCGATTTGTGACACCTGAAGAATTCGAAAGCTATGCGATGATGGCCCGGGGCAAAGGTTTCCTCATGGTGTCCGCCTCGCCGCTAACCCGCTCCTCCTACCATGCTGGCACCGATTTTGAGCGACTACGGGCTGCACGCGACATGCAGCTCAGCCAACAGAGCCTCTAAAGACTGAGCATACGAACCTATGCCCAACTTTACCAAAACAGCGCTACTCCCTTATACGGCCGAACAGTTATTTGCTCTCGTGTTAGATATTGAAGCTTACCCGCAGTTTCTACCTTGGTGCCTAGGGGCTCAGATTGTCCACCATACCACAGACGGCAGTGGCGGGCATATTATTGCCGCTTTAGAAATTGGCTACAAAGCCCTGCGCGCTTCCTATGTTTCTGAGATTACCTATGAGCATGCGTCTCAAATCCATGTACGACAAAAAGAGGGCCCTCTATCACACCTCCATAATCAGTGGCGCTTTATACCCACAGGGCGAGGGTGTCGGTTACATTTTGAAGTTGACTTTGGTTTTAAATCTAATCTTTTAAACTATGCTATCCAACCAGTATTTATTCATGCCACAGAAACAATGGTTGAAGCCTTTACAGAGCGCGCCCGGCAGGTCATTATCCCGTCATTATAAAGCTCCCCCACGCTCAGAGGGGGGGGTTATTATTTTTTCCGAACCACTTTACTATTAGCCTGTATTCTAGGCGCAACTTGCCGCTTAGAAGGGGGTGTCTTAGGCTTAGCGATGGGTGCAGACGGCAGAGGGGTTTTCTTCAACACTTCATCTATTTCTTTTAGAATAGATTGCGCTTTATCCTGAAACAATCTCAGAGAATTTCGCATATTCTGCGCCTCCGTTGATACAAGATGAGTCGCATTTTTAAGAGCCAGAGTATAGTCCTCAAGAGATTTTTTCAGAGGAATAAATCTCTTAGATCCATTTATATTTACAGTATGCGACTCAAAAATATCCACAAGGCGAATAATGTCTATCATGGACTCCTCAAAAGGAGTAAGTTTTGGAGAGTTGGTTGTAGTTTGAATAGCGTCTTGTTTCAAGGCATTATAGGCATGTAGTATAATTTTCATGTATCGTGTGTGTTGGTTTTGCAGAAACTCCTCAAATACCTCACGCTCGCTTTTTGGTAGATCTTTAGATCCGATAGTGCTGATTTGAGTCATGATAGTGCCAAGATACTGATCAATTTTATTAATTTTCACTATAATAGCATTAGTTATTTCTTCATATTTTCGCACACATGTTTCTAGCGCTTTTTTCTCGACAGCCAAAGTCTTAAGATAAAACTCTGCACCTCCAAGGTTACCTTTAAAAAGTTTTATAAAAAAGCCTTTAAAACCTTTTGTGGATTCTATACACGCATTATAGCCTTTTATGGCACGATTGATTGCTAAATCACTTTTTAATACCTGAGAGACAATCTTCACTCTATTTTTGCGTAACGTTTGGATAGAGGCGTAAGAATCTGTCAAATTTAAAGCATCCGGTGACTGGAACCATCGGCGTAGTTTAGCGACAGTGCTCTGATTTACATCAGTCAAAACACTTTTGTACATATGAAGCAACTCTAGATTATGCCCCTGCATTTCCTTGAAAGTTTCCTGAAAAGACATTTCTAAATCAGAAATCACACCACTTAAAATAATCTTTGCCTTATCAGGTGAAGCTTTTAAATTTTTAAGCGCCGCTGTGTTTTTGCCTCCCTTTTGTTCCGCTCCTTTAGCAGCCTCTTGGGCTCGCTTCTCAGCTTGCCGTGCTCTTGCGAGCGATTCTTTTGTTTTGACAATTAGCGAATCAAGCTCGGCTTGCTTTTGTGCCAATGTCTTAGGCGAAACACCCGATTCTGGCGCTCCCTCAAGGGCACACCCGTGCTGAACGTAAGACAAAATTAGTAAAATAAATAACATTTGCTTCATATATACTTCATAAACTTTTTTGTAAAAACTGCACTCATTCAATATCTATGGGCATAGTTTATTAAATTGTCAATTTTTTTTTGATATTTTACTAATTTTGCCTTAAATAACCTAGAAAATCCCTTGATTTTCTCAAGGCCAGCGCCCCCCCATTAAGATGAAAAAGGAGAGAATTTAAGCGTCCCCTAAGCTTATTTACACCGCACTGAAGTACCCCAGCCCCCGTTAAAAAGTTCAATGTGACAAAGTCTTGTCTAGGTAAAGCTTACGTCGTAAATTGGAGATTTTTTGCTACAGATACACAAGATTTTATGCGTTGAACTTAAAAGGTCATTTAATACCCAACCCAAATAAAAAAGTGCTCACCGCAGCGGAGTGTATTCAATATACCTCAGCATGCGGCGCGCAACTTTGACGACGTGAATGTCTACAGAGTAGATTTTTGGGCCAACGATCTAGTTAAAGCGATAGCTCAAACATCACCTAATTAAGACTTTTTCACATCGAACTTTAAAAGCTCTTAGCCATTTTGACTCTTGGAAATGAGATTGTCTCCAATATTTAGCTTTTCCTCTGCATTCTTCAAAATGAATTGGCTGCGGTTTGTCAACTCCAAGACGAGCTGGTCTATAGAACTTTGGATACTATTTAGCGCAGCTTGATAACGACCTAGAGTGCCATATACACCTACCCACGTATCTTGTTTTGGACTTTTTAGTATTTCACCATTGATTACTTCCAAAGTGCGAATAAGATCTGTAAAGGTATCATCCATACAAGAAATCACCTGCTTATTTGTTTTTTTCTTAGTGACTTCTCGGTTAATTTGATCATATGCAAACAAGAGGATTTGCAATACCTTCTCCTGGTGTTCCTTAACGAAATTTGCCAAAATATCACGCTGCGCCGAAGGCAATGGCTGCTCCTTTAATTGATTCATACGATTAAGAAATAGAGCCGTGTTATTCTTAACCTTTCCTAATTCTTCAATCATACCAGTCACGATCAATTTATGCTCTTGGAGAGCGCTTTTTAGAGATTTTTGATGCTGGATTATAGCCGGAATGTGAACCTCTCCACCACCTTGTCTACCCCAAATTAACCACACAAATACGCCGAAGAACCATCCTCGCGCCGACGCCACACACCGATTATACGCGGCAATACTTTTCTCTAGCGCCTCAGAAGCTGTGGCGATGTTTTTTTCTTTCTGCAGTTGTTGTTCTTGCTGCCTATCCAAGGTTTTATAGGACTCGAAAACAGCAAGAGCGTCAGCGGACCTTAGCCATTGCTGTGCTTCTGACTTAGTGTACATCTTGTTATTAAAGATTCTTTTGTAAAGATCTGTCAAATAAGAAGTTGGGCCATCTACTTTTTGCACAGCTGCGCTTAAATAATTTCTTAGATCTTCCATAGTTTTATTTAAGATAACATGAATTTTATTTGCTGAACTTGCGGCTTGCTCCTTAGCTTCCTCAACAATACGCTTTGCTTTGCTATGGGCTTCTTCACGAACATTATGAGCCTCTACCTTAGCTTTGTGCAGCTCATCCTTTGCGTCTTTGTAAGCCTCTTTAGCTTCACGTTCTAGTTTTTTAAGCGCTTCTTGATGCTGGGTGTTCTTAGCGATTAATGCGCTAAGCTCTGCTTCTTTTTGCGCCAAGTCCGTACTAGTCATGACAGTAGCCTCAGGCTCTGCCCCAGCACCACTTCGCCCAGCTATCATCTCAGACTCTTCTATCGCCGAAACAGCTGCCGCAGTTGACAATAGCATTACAAGTGTAAGCACTCTTTTATCCATATAATTTTATTTCACCTTTCATAAATTTAAAGCCAAGACTAGGGCCACTAAGCCTTCTCCACGTTAAAAAGTCCCACCGAAGCCATTTTATACCTAATGTAAGATAACAACATGAGCTGTACAGCGAAGCATATTCAACATATATCAGCACGCTGCCACGCAACTTCAACGCAACAGATACCCACAGACCGGATCTCTGGACCGATTAAATCAGTCCAGACTAACCCTGCAAATTCTTCTATACGCCTAAAAATCAATTTGTCAAATTAATTTTAATGTTGGGAATAAAATCGTATCGCGGATATTAGGGCTTTCGGTTAAAAGACTCACAAGCCGATCAATACCGATCCCCACCCCAGACATCGGCGGCATGCCATGCTCCATCGCCTCCAAAAAGTCCTCTTCTAACATCATTGTCTCATCTTCGCCAGAGGCTGCCAGCTCTTGCTGCTCAATAAGTTTCTGACGTTGCAAGATGGGGTCTACTAATTCCGAATAAGCTTTAACAATTTCCCAAGTATTCACGAGCACCTGGAACATGTCTAATTCTTCAGGATTATGATCAGAAACCCTTGCTAAAGGAATAAGCGCCGCTGGGTGCATGGTCAAGAACATCGGCTGAATCAGTTTAGGACGGCAAAACTTTTTATACAAACCATCGATTAATCCTCCAAAGCTTTTATACTTTTCAAATTGCATGTCCAGTCCACGGGCTTTAATCTGTGCGACCAAGTCCGGCAACGTTGCGACCTGGCTTAAATCTACTTTTGTATACTCCAAGACCAAATCGCGATACGTGACCTCAGGCCACTCGCCGCCAAAGTCTAAGGCTACACCTTGGTAAGTAATACGCATGTCGCCAAAGAGGCCCCCCACCAACTCTTGCAGCAAGCCCTTCACAAAGCGCATATTGTCACGATAGTCCCAATATGCCGCATAAAACTCAAGCATTGTAAATTCTTGCAGGTGTGATGGATCAACCCCCTCATTACGAAAGCATCTCCCAAGCTCATACACCCGCTCATAACCACCGGCCATTAAGCGTTTTAAGTAGGTTTCAGGCGCGATGCGCATGTATAAGGGAATATCCAGCGCATTGTGGTGGGTGATGAATGGGCGGGCCATGGCACCAGAAGCAGCGTTTTGTAGAATTGGTGTCTCGACCTCAACAAACGCATGACGATCCAAATATTGGCGCAAAAAACCCATGACCTTATGACGGACCTGAAAACGCTGCCGCGTCTCCTCATTCGTGAGCAGGTCTAGATAGCGATAACGTGAGCGCAACTCTTGATCTGCCAACCCATGCCATTTCTCTGGCAACGGTCGCAAAGCTTTCGTAAGCAATTGACAGCTATGCACCTCTAACGTTTTTTCCCCTTTATTTGTCACAAACAGGCGACCTTCTAAACCAACATAGTCACCTAAATCAAGATTTTTTACGAAAAACTTGTAATCGTCCGCGAGCACATCAACTTTAAACGCGATTTGCAGCCGCCCCGTAAAATCTTGCAAATGCCCAAAAGCTAACTTTCCCATGTCACGAAATGCCATGATCCGCCCGGCCAATCTTACAATACTCTCATCTTTAGCCTCATGAGCGTCTGCACATGTATGGGTCTTATCAAACCGCCCTGGATAAGCAACTTGGCGTTGCGCCCATTCCTGAAGCTTAGCCTGACGAATTGCAAAATAATCTGTGGACATAACAAACATCCTTGTATCTATGGTATGTTGGTGCGCCCGACGGGAGTCGAACCCATGGCCTTAGGATTAGGAATCCTACGCTCTATCCTACTGAGCTACGGGCGCTTGCGGTGTATGTTTTACCATTTCCTCCCTGAGGCCACAAGGAAATAAGTGATGGCAAAGGCGCTAACACCAAGGGGCCTATTGATAAGCGCCCATCTTGAGCCGTTATCGGCAGGTGTAAAGAGTCTGTAGGCACGGTATGCCCAGCTTCTGTTTTCTCAAGCATGGTAAATGCGATTTGGGCTGCTGTTGCCTCTGATTTTGAGATCATTTGGTTTTTCACAAACAATTTTAGCAGCTCACTATATCCTATAATATTAGATTGCACCGAAGCCAAAAGCCGCAATTCTTCATCTAGAGCTAACGTACCTTGGATGCTAACTTTAAAGTCCGGATGTGCAATGCTAAAATCTTTCACCTCGATAATCCCGCCACCATCACGCCAATTTTTTAGCACCCGCCATAGGGAGCCGATATACCGCGTTTCTAGAACCATACTATTAAAATTAATCACTAGACCTGGCGCTTTATTCGCCCACACTGACCCAGGCACCAACAAGTTCGTAATTTCGGCAGCCGCAACCCATACTGGTTTCTTTTCACTCTGTTGCACTTGGGTACCCCGCTTAAAGTGCACAATAAATTCATCGACTGTAAAAGGATTCATTCTCTGATGTTCGATTTTTTTCATCTTGAAGATCACGCTTGAAACATGGCGACGACGATTCAGACTAATCTTCGCCGTCACCTTATCAAACAAGCAGGCATTCTGATATTCCGGCCCAAAAGACCATTCCAAACCTGACTTCCCCTTAGTCGTTATATAAAACTCACGACACCTCCAGGATTTTGCTTTTGCTTTCACTTCCGGAATACGCACGTCAACAATCAAATCTCCACCGGCCTGAATACCCAAATCACATATTGGGCCTTTGAAAACAATATCTTTCACAAGCACCCGGTATACGCCAGGAAATCCTGTTACCGCTAAAGAGCTATATGTAAATGATTGCTGGTGTTGGCTACACTCTTGCTGATAATGCGAGATTGCTTCCTGGATCTTACCAGCCCCGTAATACCACCCCATTGTGTAAACACTGATCAAAATTACACAAACACCTAAAATTTTTGTCTTTTTTTTCACATCTTTATCCCTATTGATGATCGTCTGCAGTCCCGGTGAAAAGTTGTTCTCACGCCACAGATGGCCTCAGAGCGTCCTTTTCACATTGTACCAGCTCTCGAGATCTGTTCTCAATATCCGCCTGCAAGCGTGTCATGAACGCTTCTCGTGAGAGCCCTGGTTCAATCACCGGTAAAAACTCTAACACAATTTTACCAGGCCTTTTCCGCCACTGTCGCCGTCCCCAGTATACGCCTGAGTTTGTCGCTGCCGGCACCACTGACAATCCCATGCCGTACAAAGCCGCAATCCCCGGCTGATAATTTATATCAGCGCTTTCTGGTGCTGTTCTTGTGCCTTCAGGAAAAATCACCACATGCCGCCCTTGATTTATCCTCTGCTTAACATACTTGCATAACTGACGCAACGCTGACCCCCCAGCTTTACGATCAATCGCCACCATTTCTAAACGCCAAGTATACCATCCATACACAGGAATCCACATCAACTCTTTTTTCATGACCAATGCAGGATGATCCAAAATTTGGTGAAATATAATTGTCTCCCAAGCCGACTGATGCTTACATGCAATCACACAAGGATGGGTAGGAATGTGCTCAAGACCACGAATCTCATACGTCACCCCAGCAATCCAGCGCAGCACGACCATGACCGACGCCGACCAAAACTCAGTATATCGCACCACCCAACGGTCTGGACCAAGCAAGACCGGCAAGCATGTCGTGAGCAAAATTGCATTAACCAAAAAAAATGCAATATTAAATGTTATGCCACGTATTATTGTTCCCACCATGTGCGTCCTAAAGCTAAAATATATTTATTATACTCCCGCAGAATACGGCGCCAGTTTTGCAAGAGCCCCAGAAATTGCGTGTCATTGCCCTCAGGCACAACCGGATGCGGGATAATCTCAATACCCGGAAGACAATGATAAAACTCCACCAAACTGCGCGGCATATGGTCATATGAAGTGACGAGACGAATCGAACGATACCCGTGCTTTTTAATCCACCAAGCGGTTTCCGCCGCATTACCCATCGTATCTTTAGCCAATTCTCCGATCGTCACTTTAGCACGAATATCTGGCGCAAGATCAGGGGCGATATCCTTTAACCGAACGTTTGCCCCAACCCCACTAATAAACAAAGCTTGTGCGCGCTTTTCCTCAAGCAAGCGGAATCCCGTAGGCACACGCCCCACCTCACCTGTGAGCACAACAATGGCATCAGTATTGCGGTCAAAATGGACGACTTCTTTAGGAAGCAACATAATAAAAACTAAAGCTCCGAGTATCCACACCAGCACCCCTGACATAGATCCCCATTTTACTAGTTGCCAAAATTTTTTACGTTGCATAGCCAGCCGTCACCTTAGACGTAAAGATTTATCTAGCAGGTCGCTTGAGGGACGTACAGTCCCATATTACAAGCGCTTATACCCTAGACCTCTTAAGCCTGCGTTTGATCAAGCAATAAAGTTGCGCTAATACGGGCTGTGATGACCTCTAAAAGCACCGTCATCAAGCCAATTATCGGCAATAC
The DNA here is from genome assembly GCA_044376435.1 of Alphaproteobacteria bacterium. Lineage (GTDB taxonomy): Bacteria > Pseudomonadota > Alphaproteobacteria > JBILKX01 > JBILKX01 > JBILKX01. The sequence goes on from JBILKX010000020.1 coordinate 17,502, forward strand.
CATTAAAACATTGTGACCAATATGCCATTGCTGGGTTAGAGTCAAATCTAAAGCACTTAAGACATAAGATAAGATCACGCATGTTATTACCCCTAAAACCAAACTGATACAAAGTGCTTCCAAACCTACCTTTAAAGCATGCTTTTGGAATTGTCGCGCAATATATCGTGTTGGCGCCCCAATGATTTGCAGAATCTTAATCACCCGATCATGAATCACTAACTCGCTATGGGTGGTAAACACGAGCATTAAAAGCATAGATAAAACCAGCAACAACCCAAGCCAAAATCCAAAGTACTCGACTGACTTAACCAAATTAACCAGAAGCTCCCGCCACTGCTGATGGTCTTCAACCACGACCCCAGGCAGCAACTCATTGAGCTGTGTTGATAACTTATCCAGCTGCAAATTGGTCTCGCGTGGCGGCAAGTCGACATCAATGAGAATAGGCATTGGCAGATCTGCGGTAATATTGCCCTTCCCGAGCCACGGCTCTAGGAGGGATTGAATTTTTTCCTTTTCCACCATATGCACGCGGGCCGCAGGATGTAGACGGGTTACTGAGTTAGTAATCTGCTGTACTTTCTGCTGATACGCTGATTCTGACATGTTATCGTCAATGATTGGCGGCACCTCAATAGTCAGACGACTCGCAAAATAAGCACTCCAGTTATCAATCAATGTATGGCCTATAACCGCCGTTGCGACCACAACGTAAATTAAATACGTCATCGTTCCCATGACCCAAGGCAAAATCCTTGACCCAGGGCTTTGGGCAAACGGCAAATCAGTTTTATTTGAAAAGACCCACTTATGAATAATTGCTCGCATACACGCCCCCTGTTCTAATTTGAAGTGTCAACCTACCATCAACAAGCTCAAAGACTGGGTAAGAAAATCTTTCCACCAGTGCCTGATTATGGGTTGCAATAATAACCGCCGTACCGCCGCGATTGAGCTCTTCGAAGAGATGCAGCAACTTTAGAGCGATCTCCCCATCAACATTGCCAGTTGGCTCATCAGCCAAGAGTAGCTTTGGCTTCGTAATGACGGCGCGCGCGATTGCGACACGCTGCTTCTGACCTCCCGACAATGTTGACGGATACGCGTCAAGATAGTCGGCAAGCCCAACCCATGTTAATAACTCGACCGCTTGATGGTAGCTCGTCTGTGTATCTCGACCCAAAACCCTGAGCGGTAATAAGACATTCTCTAGCACAGAGAGATGATCCAAAAGTCTAAAATCTTGAAACACAACGCCGATCTTTTGACGAAACAATGCAACCTGTTCCCGAGGAATTAACGCCGTATCCTGCCCAAATACTTTGACCTGGCCGAGTGTTGGCTTGTGCCCTAAGTACATCAACTTTAATAACGATGATTTTCCAGCGCCACTTGCCCCGATCAAGAAATAGAAGTCTCCAGCAAAAATTCGAAACCCTAAACCCTGGAACACAAATTGGTTAGGGACATACTGCAATCCAACGCGCTCGAAAGCAATGACTTCTTCAACCTTTTGCGCCACGACGTTAATCCTTTTTCTATGAATATGTGAGTAAACCTTAAGCCTAAACTCTGACCTATTAAAAGTCTACGATCAAAGCTTTTCATTGTAACCGCTGTCAAGCTTTGTGCTTTAATATACTCAACCTAAGTTGCCTTTGTTAATCTTAAAAAACTTTTTCCGCTACTCTTTTAAAAATTTACAAAGCCTGAAAAGCTCACTTTATGTCCCTTGATAGTAAAATAATTCTTATAAAAACTCAACAACAGATCATCTTTCAAGGACTAACTTGAGCCCCTATGTTTACTTTTTTCCCCCAGGTTTTAGGGCGGGGGTTAAGGCTGTAATAATCCCATGCAACGTATTTATTTCTTGAGCAGTCCATGCTTGACGACAAAATAGATTCACCAGATTATCCTGCATCCTTGATCGCTTTTCTGGAGGTTGAAAATAATTATAGATCTCTAACACCTTTACCAATCGCTCAACGAACGCCGTTACCACGGCTTTGTCTGCCCACCCTGTGTTGCCTAGATACCAGGTGGGCTTTGGCGCCGACAGTCGGGCGCGATGCCACTGGTATGCAAAAAGCAATACTGCCTGCCCCAAGTTTAATGAACTATAAGATGGATTGAGGTCAATCTTAATGAGCACATCTGCCACGGCCACATCATCGTTTTCCAATCCTGTCCGCTCTGAACCAAACAAAACACCGATATTTAAGCCCGCCTCAGCATCCCTGATCATTTGTAGGACAGCATCTTCCAAGGATAAAATCGGCTTGATCATCTCGCGCTGACGCGCTGTGGTTGCATATATTTTGTGCAGACCCTCCGTTGCAGCTGCGGTTGAGGCATACACTGCCGCTGTCTCAATAACCGCCGCCGCACCGGCCGCATTCGCAAGCGCCGCAGGATTTGGCCACCCATCACGCGGCGCAACTAATCGAAGGTCCGACAATCCACAATTCCACATGGCGCGCGCTGAGGCCCCAATATTTTCACCTAACTGAGGCTTTACTAAGATGATAACTGGCTGCACCTCTCGCAGATCCTTTCATGCGCTTTTTAGATAGACCTTTTTATAAAAGAAGTGAAGATATTTTGCAACTCTTCGCTTGTATCTTTCGAATAATGAACTTAGAATATTTTGATGTAAACACTGATTGGATAATAAACCCCTTATGGACACCAATCCTACTTCTAAATCCCAGCCCCCTTCTCCCTCGACTCGGGAATCGGCAACATCGCCAGCACCACCCCTCGCGCCTGAAGTTGGGGGTCCCAAGGGCCCAGAGCCCACCCGCTATGGCGATTGGGAGCAAAAGGGCCGTTGCACAGATTTCTGACATGTCAGCGGATATCCTTGTAAAGCTTGAAAACCTAAGCATTGCCAGATCTAACCACTGGCTTTGTAAAAATTTACATTATGACCTTAAACGCCAGCATATATTGTGGCTTTGCGGACGCAATGGCTCTGGGAAAACCAGCTTGCTCCAAGGCATAGCTGGCATTACACAACCAACGCTAGGGGAATGTATCTGGCTGACAAGGTCGCGCAGTTATCTTGGTCATGCCCTGGGCATTGATTTACAGGTGCCTGTCCGGGATAATCTTCGATTTTGGTCAGCGGTTTACCAACACCCTATGACGTCAGATATATGGGATTTAGACCCGATAAACCATCAACCCACAAGCGCGCTCTCAGCTGGTCAACGCCAACGCCTTGCGCTTGCCTGTCATACACCGGCTACCGTCGATGTCTGGCTTCTTGATGAACCAACGAGCCATCTTGATCGCCCCGCCATAGAACAGCTTTCGCACCACTTACACCACCATCTCAATCGTGGTGGTGCCGCTATTATCGCAACGCATTCGCTTTTCTGCACATGGGAGAGGCACGATGTCCTGGCTCTCAACGTTTAAAATTCTCTTCACCTATGATCTATACTCAGCCTGGACTTTGCGGCATCAAACTTTCTTCATGCTGATCCTCGCCACTTTAATTGCTGGCTTGCTTGGGTTCTGTCTCCAGAGTGTCTCATTTACAGATGCCTTAAAGCTCAGCTGGATTCACACAATTCTGATTTACTTGATTGCTATCCCAGAAATATGGTCCCAAGATTTTCTTAATGGTCGCCTCGACGCTTTAATTGCTCACGGCATCCCCATAAGTGCTTATGTGTGGGCGCGGTGGCTTTGGCATTCCCTTATGGCCGGTCTCAACTTATGTATATGCGCCACGATTACGCTGACCTGCCTTGGTCATACCCCTACATTAGGGTTTTATATCAGTTTACTGACAACACTCCCTTTACTTAGCTGGCAAGGCTTGATGATGGGCTTTGTTTATACACAGCATAGAGTGACTTTGTATCAATTAGGACTTCTTAGTTTACCTTTACTCACCCCACTCCTTCTCTCTGGGTTATTACAAACATTAGCACCCCACACGATGATTGTTTACGTCTTAGCTGGATTGTTTTTATGCATCGCCCCAATCTATAGCCTTCTACTCTCAACGTTGATTTATCATCGCTGAGCCCTTCTCTCAGGTTAAAGCAGGCTTTACCGTATAATACGATTGCGACGCAGCACATTTTTCTAGCTAAATGCTCATACCTGTGTTGAAACTAAAGTTAAAAAAGTTGTACACAAATATTTTTCTTTTTTTCACACCAAGTACTTGACATCAAGTTTTTCATAAACTTAACCATTCTTTTATATTTTATTGCAAAATATCGTTTAAAAACAAATACTTAGATAGGTGCCTATTTTTTAATCACACTGAGCAAGATGGGGTGAAACTGCCCTTATTTACGGCTTATCCCGTTTTTATACACATAGTTATCCACAGATTCCGTGGATAATGTTTAAAACTTCTTGATTCTTGCGATTTTTTAGCGTCAAAGTAAGGATATGAAACTCGAGCATGGCCTAAAGATCATTCAAAATTTTGCAAAGACTCTCCCGACGACCCCAGGGGTTTACCGCATGCTCAATGTCAACAATGACGTTTTATATATTGGCAAGGCTAAAAATCTACAACGTCGTGTCTTGAATTACACACAACCTGACCGACTACCCAACCGACTGCAGCGCATGGTTGCCGAAACCACCCATATGGAGTTTATTACAACTCATACGGATGCCGAGGCATTGCTTCTAGAAAGCAATCTGATCAAGAAGCTGAATCCACGCTACAATATTTTACTACGGGATGATAAATCAGCGCCGTACCTGGTCATGACGGGCCTACACACTTTTCCACGCCTTATGAAATATCGCGGGAAAATGAATACCCGCGATAAGTTTTTTGGCCCTTATGTAAACACCGCCGCTGTTGATGAAGCCATCGTTGCGTTACAAAAAGTGTTTCTCTTGCGTATTTGCCCAGATACGGTTTTAAACAATCGCTCACGGCCTTGCTTACAGTACGACATTAAGCGCTGCAGTGCCCCGTGCGTCAATTATATTACGCCTACGGATTATCAAAATCTCGTGGATCAAGCCAGCTTGTTTCTCGAGGGGAAAAATACTGCAATTCAAGATCACTTGAGCCAGTGTATGCAAGATGCCAGCAGTCAGCTCGATTATGAACGCGCCGCTTTTTATCGCGATCGCCTGAAGGCTTTAGCGCATATCCAGTCCCAGCAAACCATTAATACCCCCCACCTTGAAGATGGCGATGTCATAGCGCTTGCCCAACAAGGTGGCCACACCTGCGTCCAGCTCTTTATGTTTCGCCATGGTCGACATATGGGGCACCACGCCTATTTTCCACGGCATGGGAGTGATGTTGAGGCTGCCGAGGTTCTTGCTGCCTTTCTTGGTCAGTTTTATGCCGATAAGCCTGTGCCTTCGACTATCCTCCTGAACCAACCTTGTACTGATATTACTGTGGTAGCGCAGGCTCTGCAGCATCATGCCGATCATCCAGTCACATTACGCGTCCCTAAGCGTGGCGCTTTAGTTGATCTGGTTAAATATGCCGAGAAAAACGCCCATGACGCCCTCACGCGGCATACAGATCATATTGCCTACCAAGAAGACCTGCTTGAAAAGGTGGCGCAAACATTTTCACTCCCAGCTCCCCCTCAACGCATTGAAGTCTATGATAATAGCCACACCCAAGGGGTGCATGCCTATGGCGCGATGATTGTCGCTGGCCCTGACGGATTTATGAAGCGACACTATCGTAAATTTCAGCTTCCCCCCAGTGTTTCTCAGAAAGGGGATGACTATGCCATGATGCGCGCTGTCTTTCGCCGGCGCTTTGCCCCAAACAGCAGTTCCGAGTCTCTCCCAGATCTTATTCTTGTTGATGGCGGTCAAGGACATCTAAGCGCCGCTGGCGAAGTACTAACCGAGATGGGGATCGATATTCCTCTCGTCGCGATTGCTAAAGGTCCTGACCGCAATGCTGGGCGTGAACATTTTTTTCAGTCTGGCCGACCCGCATTTACTTTAGCCAGTGATGATCCTGTGTTATACTATCTCCAAAGATTACGGGATGAGGCCCATCGGTTTGTGATTACCACACATCGTGCCAAGAAAGCGCGTAGCATGCGCCAATCGAGTTTAGTTGATATTCCTGGCGTAGGCGCGGCGCGGCGGCGCGCGTTAATGCATCACTTTGGGTCTTTAAGTGGTATTAAGAATGCTGGCGTAAAAGATCTAATCTTGGTAAAAGGTATTAGCCTTAACTTAGCAGAAGCTATTTATAAATATTTTCATGAGGGTTAATTGTTTAATTTAGCAAATATTCTTACTTTTTCGCGTATTTTAGTTATTCCAGGTGTCGTCGGAAGTTTTTTTGCGCAATCGCTTATTGGTGACTGGGTTGCTGCTTCGTTATTTATTATTGCGTGTATTACTGATTTTCTCGATGGCTATATTGCGCGGCGATGGCATCAAGTCTCGCCCTTAGGTCAGTTTCTCGACCCTATTGCCGACAAATTGCTCGTGGCCACCATGTTACTGATGCTCGTTGGTTTTGACCGCATCCAGGGCGCAGACCTCCTGCCAGCCTTAATTATTCTGTTGCGCGAAATCCTCGTTTCTGGATTGCGTGAATTTCTCAGTGAGCTCCAGGTCAAGATACCGGTAGACCGGCTTGCGCAATGGAAAACCGCTGTCCAGATGGTCGCTCTTTCCGCCTTAGTTATTGATGGGCCGCACGGATCATACCCGATCCTTGGTAAAGTGGGCGATTGGTCCTTGTGGGGTGCCGCTAGCTTGACGGTCGTCACCGGATATACATATCTAACCGCTGGGTTACGTATCATGATCGCAACAAAGTAATGGCGCCATGTTTAGCGCATTACTCCCCTATCTAGAATTATGTCGTTTTCACAGACCTGCCGGGAGCTTTTTGCTGTTCTGGCCTTGTGCTTGGGCATTTGCATTATCGCCTGCGTCTTTAAATCCGCAGATCTTATTAATCTTCGCCCTCGGCGCCTTGCTCATGCGTAGCGCTGGCTGTACATACAACGATATTGTCGACCGCAATATTGATGCCCACGTTGCCAGAACCCAGCATCGCCCCCTTGTCCGTGGCAGCGTCTCGATCACCCACGCCTGGGGCTTCTTATGTCTTCAGCTGTGTGCTGCGGCCAGCTTGTTATTTTTCCTCCCGCCTCTCACCATTTGTCTCGCTTTTCTCAGTCTGATTTTAGTTGCAACTTACCCGTGGATGAAGCGCTGGACATTCTGGCCCCAAGCGTTCTTAGGGCTGACGTTTGGCGCCTGGGGGGTGATTATGGCCTGGTCTGCCACACACGCTCCATTTACCCTAAAAACTGGCCTCTGTGCCCTAGCCGCCTTTTCCTGGGTCTTAATGTATGACACGATTTATGCCCACCAGGACCGAGAGGATGATCTATTAATCGGAGTTAAATCAACAGCGGTTCTTTCAGCCCAGTATCCCCGCGTTTTTCTCAGCCTATGGGCAGCCTTGATGATTGTTTGTCTTGGTCTGCTGATTCACCATCCTTTGTATTGGCTTGGTATCGGTGGCGCCGCGCTCTGCGTCGTCTGGCAGATTGCAACCCTTGATTTTAAATCTTCCTCTAATTGCCAAAAACGTTTTATGAGCAATGTGTATCTTGGAGGATATATCTCCGCATGGCTATGGCTGTGCAAAGTACTCCATATTTTCTAAATGTAAAATTATTGCTTGATTCATTCAACTCTATGGCTATATATCGTTAAATAAGGACCTAATTCGCAATCCATTAAGGACTTTTGTCGATGAAACTATTAAACATTATCTTTTTATCAATGTTAAGCTTAAATGCATTTGGTGCCGCCGCATTGACCGAAGGTAACCGTTCACGGGGGTAGATTAAGAAGCAGCGATTTGGGAGAGGAGCTGGAAGGGATTGAGCTGCTGTTGCCGGCATGAGAGGAACAGAGACAAGATCCGCTCCAAGAAGCGATTGCCGCG